>NZ_FNDI01000004.1:0-474989 GCF_900100565.1 Paraburkholderia steynii
GCCCGGAATTCCGCCGGGTACGGGGTACGATGCTTGCCCATCATCGGCACCTCCTGATCAAAAGGATAGGTGTCCGTTTTCGCGGGTCAACTTCAAACAACCAGCAGCGAGCCGGCTGCCGCGCGGAGCGAATTCGTCTTGTACCGCGACCGTGAAGAAGCGATGAAGCATCCGGATCGCATTGTCGTGACGTATGTCTTCAAATTCAAGGAGTCCGTGCGGGGTCTGGTCGTTGGCGCGCCGGTGGAATTCTGGGGAATCCCGGTCGGTGAAGTGACAGCGATAAACACACGGTTTGATCGCACCACGATGGGGTTCACCATACCCGTCGAAGTCCAACTTTTTCCCGAACGCTTCACATCGCGTTACGCGTCGGGTGAGAAGGGGGGCAGGCTCACTTCGGAACCTCACCGACTCGCCCAGCTACTCGTGGAGCGGGGCTTGCGCGCGCAATTGCGGACGGGCAGCCTCCTGACTGGCCAGCGATACATCGCCCTGGACTTTTTCCCCAACGCGCCAAGGGCTTCTCTTGATCTGACTGCGAATCCGCCGGAATTGCCGACCATCCCAGGTGGTCTTCAGTCGCTACAGGACTCGGTCTCCAGTCTGGTAGCCAAAATGAACAAGGTGCCGTTCGAAGGAATCGGAAACAGGGCTCAGCAGACGTTGGCAGACGCAGACAGGCTGGTGAAGACCCTTGACTCCGATGTTGCGCCGGAAGCTCGCGCTACGCTTGCTGCGGCCCGAACCGCGATTGATTCGGCCAACGGCGCGTTACAGCCGGATAGCGCACTGACGCAAAACACGGTCGAGACGATGCGCGAAATGTCGCGTGCGGCTGCCGCGTTGCGCACGCTCGCTGATTATCTCGAACGGCATCCGGAGGCGCTCCTCAGAGGCAAGACGGAGGTCGAAAAATGATTCGCCGCCTTTGCCTGCTTATCGTAATGGTCCACTTGCTGGTCATTGCGGGGGCCTGCGCAAGATCCCCGCGGGCGGATTTCTATACCTTGAGCGCCGAACCCATGGCCCGACTGGTTGCGCCCGTGACTCCAGCGGCGATTGTTATCGACACTGTCACCGTGCCGGATATGGTTGACCGTCCGCAGTTCGTGCTGCGCGTGAGTCAGTCGCAGGTGAGGGTGGACGAGTTTGCGCGGTGGGCCGAACCGCTCAAGAGTCAGATTGCGGGTGTCCTTGCGGCCAACCTGGGCGAGCTGTTCCCCGATTCCCTCGTTTTCATTTATCCGCAATTGGCTGGCAAGCCTGCCGTCCGGCTCTCGGTCAATGTGCAGGTTTTCGACTCCACTGCAGGAGAGAGCGCCGTCCTCGTCGCACTGTGGTCAGTACGTTATCCCGATGTTAAAGGGGCAACCGACGGGAAGTACGTCGTGCATGAACAGATTAACGGTCCGGGTTACGACGCGCTGGTTGACGCACACAGCCGGGCGCTCGCAGCGCTTAGCCGGGAGATTTCAAACGCGATCGTTTCAGGAATGAAGAAATGAAAACGGACCCGTCACAACGTGCTTCAAAGGAAGCTGAAACGAAGCAACTGCCTCCCCGTGTGGCAGAAAACCTTGCGAAATTTGACCACACCGTTCTCGTGCTGCAAGGCGGGGGCGCGCTGGGCGCATACCAGGCCGGCGTGTTCACGGGTATTGCGGAGGTCGGTATTGTTCCGGACTGGATTGCAGGCATCTCGATTGGCGCGATCAATGCCGCGCTCATCGCCGGAAACCCTCCGGAAAAACGGGTTGAACGGCTACGTGAGTTCTGGGAACGCGCATCAGCGCGGACGTCTCTTTTGCCGCACGCGCTGTATGACACCGCACGACCATGGTTCAACGCGTGGAGTGCGGCGTCCGTTGTCACGTTCGGCGTGCCCGGATTTTTCGTGCCGCGTGTGCCCCCGCCATTCCTCGCGGTTCAGGGCAGTGTCGGCGCCCTGAGTTTTTATGATACCCAGCCGCTCAAGGCTACGCTCGAGGAGCTTGTCGACTTTGATCTGATCAACGGTCAGAAGACGCGTCTTTCGCTGGGAGCTGTCAACGTGTGCTCGGGAGAGTCTGTCTACTTCGACAACACCAGAACAAGAATTGGCGCAGAGCATGTCATGGCGAGCGGCGCACTGCCTCCGGGGTTTCCACCCGTTCAGATCGATGGTGAGTGGTACTGGGACGGTGGAATCTCATCCAATACACCGATGTGGTACGTCGTCGATGAGGCCTATCGGGAAAGTGCTCTTGTCTTGCAGGTCGATGTGTTCGCCGGTTCAGGTGAATTGCCCAAGAACCTGCAACAGGTTCAGGAGCGCCTCAAGGACCTTCAATATGCGAGCAAGACGCGCTTTAGTGCGACCCGCGTCAGGGAAACCGAGGAGCTGCGGGCGGCGCTGCGGCGCCTGCTGGACAAGCTTCCTGAGGCGATGCGCTCCGATCCGGATGTACAGCGGCTAGCGGCAGTGAGCACGCGGGGAGCGGTTGCGCTTGTCCATCTGACCAACCGTCATAACACCCGCTCATCAGAGTTCAAGGACTATGAGTTTTCGCGGGCCACCATTGACGAACTATGGCAAGGGGGGCTCGATGATGTGCGCAACGCTGTCTCACGGCAAGCGTGGCAGAAAGTGGTCGAGCTTGCACAGGGAATTCATGTCTACGAGTTCACACCACTCAATCCAGGGCAGCAGGAGAGATCACCATGACTGAGTCTGATGTAAGAGAGCGCGCCTTCGCCATGCCACTCACGAGTCCCGCTTTTCCACCAGGACCTTATCGATTCGTTGATCGGGAATTTCTGATCATCACCTATCGAACCGATCCCGACGCACTGAGGAAAGTGATACCGGGCCCGCTCGAGATGATCGAACCGATCGATAAATTTGAGTTCATCCGGATGCCGAACTCGACGGGTTTCGGGGACTACACCGAAAGTGGACAGGTGATTCCCGTGAGCTTTCAGGGGCAGGCTGGCGGGTATGTGCATGCCATGTTCCTTGACGACATGGCGCCAATTGCCGGCGGCCGGGAAATATGGGGATTCCCGAAAAAACTCGCGAGTCCCCAGCTCCGTGTCGAAAAGGACACGATTGGCGGGGTGTTGCGGTATGGGCCGGTTCCAATTGCAGTCGCAACGATGGGTTACAAGCACCGTCCGGTGCCCCATGACAGGATCCTCGCATCACTGTCTGCGCCAAATTACCTGCTCAAGATCATTCCACACGTGGATGGCTCCCCACGGATCTGCGAACTGGTGCGTTATTTCTGCGAAGAGATCACAGTCAAGGGCGCGTGGGAAGGTCCCGCAGCGCTCGAGCTATTCCATCATGCCCTCGCTCCTGTCGCGGAACTCCCGGTTCTCGAAGTACTTTCCGGAGTACATATTCTGACTGACCTGACGCTCGGTCTCGGTACGGTTGTTCACGACTATCTGTCGGATTGAGAACTCGTATCGTAGAGCTGCAAGACAAAACCGCTATCGACACCGGCACGGCGAACCGTATTGGCAAGGGGATCTCCCACCGTGTGCATAGCCAGGTTTTAGTTACGGACCTTGACTGCGGTGTCGCTGCGGAGACAACCCAGCGCCGCTGAACGCGAGGTGCGCGATGAAGCGACGTTCTTTCGGGCCCGGAGTGACTGATCGGGGAATTTTGGGAGTTCACGCCATGTTACGGACTGTTCGACTTCTTGGTGGAGTGCTGGTCTCGTCGCTATCGCTTGCAGCGTTCGGTGCTCAGCCGATTATCTATCCCGCCCGTGGCCAGAGTGCGGAAAGGCAGCAGATCGACACGCAG
This sequence comes from Paraburkholderia steynii, assembly GCF_900100565.1. NCBI lineage: Bacteria > Pseudomonadati > Pseudomonadota > Betaproteobacteria > Burkholderiales > Burkholderiaceae > Paraburkholderia > Paraburkholderia steynii. Next base: position 3,800 of record NZ_FNDI01000004.1, read on the forward strand.
GAATGTCATACATGGGCCCAGAGAACCACGGGTGTCGATCCCGTCGCCCTTGCCGAGCAGATGGCGAATGCGCCGCCGCCGGGGCAGCAGCGAGGCGGATTGTTGCGCGGTGCCGGTGGCGGCGCGTTGTTCGGGACAATGATCGGCGGCGTGGCCGGCGGGCATTGGGGCGAGGGCGCGGGCATCGGCGCACTGGTCGGCTCGATGGGCATGGGTATGCGAATGCGGCGCGAGCGCCAGCAGGCCGCCATGCAGCAGGAAGGCATGCAGCAGCAGGCAACAGGGCAGCTTGCGACCTATAACCGCGCGGTCGCCGCGTGCATGACGGGACGCGGCTACACGGTCGAGTAGGTATCGGGTCAACGTCACCCCTGCGCGGGACAGTCAGTCCGCCGTGCAGCGGGCCTCCCGACTGGTTCACGAGACGCTGGAGGATAAGCCATGCTGAAGTCATTGCGGATGACTGCCGTCGCAATCCTGGTCTGCTCGACACCGACATGGGTGGCCGGTGCGGACTTCGATGGCAGCAAGCCACTGCTGTGCGCGACGATCGATGCGCACTTTTGCGAGATCGGGGAGATTTGTTACCGGACGCTGCCGGCGATCCTGGGCGCACCCGACTTCGTACACCTTAACTTTGCCAAAAAACTGGTAATCGGTTCGCAGCGCAGCATTCCGATCCGGTACATCGAATCGGGTGACGGCCAGTTGCTGCTGCAGGGCACCGAGTTGGGCTATGGCTGGAGCATTGTGCTCGACACGAAGACGGGCGGTATGTCCGCGACGCTGGTGAATCGCGACGACGTATTTGTGCTGTTCGGGACCTGCACGCCGTCGTAGCTTGCCTGGCCTGTTTCACGTGCGTGAGTCGTGCCGGGTGCCGTGCCTGCGTATGGCAATGAGTCGCAATGCGGACGCCATGGCTGGAGATCGAAGCACTACAGAGGGCTTTCGCCTTGTCTGTATTGCGCGGATCCAATAACGGACGCGAAAGGATCATGGACAATACCGAAACGGGGGAGCCCAGTCACGGACTGGTCATGCTAGCCGCTAGTTCCCTCCTCGCGGGAACGGCCTGCGGCTTGCTCGGCACGCTTTTCCGGTTCTCGCTGGAAAGCGCGGACAGAGTACGCAATGTATTCATCGGATGGGCGCACACGGAGCACCTTGTTGGCTTCATTGGTGTTCTCCTTGCCACGTCGGCTGCGACCGCATTTGCTGCGAACCTCGTCAAGCGCCGTGCCCCCCACGCAATCGGCAGCGGGATTCCTCACGTCGAGGCCGTGGTGAGCGGTGACCTGCCCCCCGCGCCCCTTGCGCTCGTTCCAGTGAAGTTCGTCGGCGGCGTGCTCGCCATCGGTGCCGGGCTCGCGCTCGGTCGTGAAGGTCCGACTGTTCAGATGGCCTCCACGATCGCAAACTGGATTGGTACGCTTCTGCGCCGGAACGCGGACGATTGCCGGATCCTGATCGCCGCCGGCGCTGGGGCTGGGCTCGCCACGGCGTTCAACGCCCCGATTGCGGGCGCCGTGTTCGTGCTCGAGGAACTGCTGCGCCGCTTCGATATGCGCACGACCGTCGCGGCGCTCGGTGCGTCGGCCGGAGCGATTGCCGTGGCGCGCCTGATGCATGGTGACGCGCCGGACTTCCAGTTTGGTGTTCCCCCTCATCCCGGCTTCGGGACAGTGCCGGCCTATCTCCTGCTTGGCGCCGTCACCGGTCTTTTAGGCGCGGCCTATTGCCGCGCGATACTGTGGGCGCTGGCTATTGCCGACTGGCTCTCGCACTGGCCGGTATATGTCCGGGGCGCGCTGATCGGGGCGGCAGCGGGGGTGCTCGCGTGGTGTGCGCCAGACCTCGCTGGCGGTGGAGATCCGCTCACGCAGCGCGCGCTCCTGGGGGCCGGCGAACTTTCAGGCGTCGCAGTGGCATTCGTCATCCGCTTTGGATTCGGCGCTGTCTCATACGCCGCTGGCACGCCGGGTGGCCTGTTTGCGCCCATGCTCGTACTTGGCGCGCAAGCTGGCCTCATCTTCGGCAGAATCGGTTTCCTCTGGTTTCCTGACTTCGCAGATCCGGGCGCGTTTGCCGCGGTTGGAATGACCGCGTTTTTTGCGGCTGTCGTGCGCGCGCCCGTGACCGGGATCGTCCTGGTCACCGAAATGACAGGGGGCTTTACGCTGCTCTTGCCGATGCTTACCGCGTGCTTCACGGCAATGGTCGTTCCCATCATGCTGCACTGTCCACCCATTTATGATTCGCTCGGCGAACGGCTTCCTCACAAAGCTTCGCAGGTTGTGAGACCCGCGCGTTGACGTTTTCGCGCGCGCTGAATGGTCATGCTGCGAATCCGGCAATGCAGGGATCTTCTGGCTTTGCAGGCGGAGGCGAACCACGCTTACGGACAAAGCGCCCGGAAAAGCCTCCCGCAATCCCAGCCACTTCGCCAATCACAAATGCTTGCGCTCTACATCGAGGCGCAATCCCGATAACGCTAATGCGGGAATCCCGTGCTGATATCCTCTCGCGCCCGCTGTTCGCCATCGCGCATAGCGGTTTGAGGATCCAGGAAGGTTTCACCTTCGTAGATCTGATAGGCGAGGTAGCTTTCATAGACCGGTAATCCGTCCAGCCTCGTGATGGTGGCTCGCGCCACGTAGCCTGCAATCTCGGTGAGTGAACCTGGTCGATACTCTGGTCGGGCGTTGATGACGATGCGATACGGCGATACATCAATCTCCCGGTGCAAAAGCGGCGACATGATGGCTCTCCCGCGCTCAACTGGATAAGCGTTACCCGTAAATCGGCAACAGCAGGAACAGTTTGATGACGATTGCGTTTGCGATATCGATGAAGAATGCGCCTACCATCGGCACGACCAGAAATGCCAGATGAGATGGACCAAACCGCTCCGTGATGGCCTGCATGTTCGCGATCGCCGTCGGCGTGGCCCCAAGGCCGAACCCGCAATGACCAGCGGCCAGGACCGCCGCGTCATAGTTGCGGCCCATCACCCTGAAAGTAACGAACATCGCATACGCGGCCATCGCAATCGACTGTACGGCGAGGATCACAACCAGCGGCAGCGCCAGCGAGGCGAGGTCCCACAGGCGGAGGCTCATCAGCGCCATGGCGAGAAAGAGACTGAGGCTGACATTGCCCAGCATTGATACGGCGAGTCCGGAAACCTCGTACCAGCCTCGTATGGTGAGGACGTTGCGGAGCATGACACCAACGAACAGCACCCACACGAAGGCGGGCAGTTCGAACGCTTTGCCATTCGACCAGGAAGCGAGCAACGAGCCGACCGCGAGGCAAATCGCAATCAACGCGACGGTTTCGATGACGGCGTCTGGTGTAATCGGGCGAACAGCCTTCGGCTGCTCGAATGCCGTCGTGTCTGCGGTATCGCCGGGCTCCGGCCTTGGGGTGAGACGATAGCGAGTAATCAGGAAACGCGCGACCGGCCCCCCGATCAATCCGCCGAGTATCAGGCCGAAGGTGGCGCAGGCGATGGCGATTTCCGTCGCGGCTGCAAGCCCGTGACGCTCCGCGAACACCTTGGCCCAAGCTGCACCCGTGCCATGACCGCCCGAGAGGGTCACGGATGCCCCAAGCAGGCCGAGAATGCGTTCTTGCCCCAGCATCCAGGCGAGGGCAATGCCGAGCGCATCCTGCATGATGAGCAAGCCCGCCACGACGCATAGAAAGATGACCATGGCGCGCCCGCCGGATTTCAGCGCTGACAGGTCGGCGTTCAGCCCGATAGTGGCAAAGAAAGCGAACATCAACGGCGTTTGAAGTCCAGTATCGAAACGCACCTCGATGTGCGAGAGGCTGCGCATCGCAAAGACCAGCAACGCGACGAGCAGCCCGCCTGCGACGGGTTCTGGAATGCTGTACGTGCGCAGTACGGGTGTTCGAGCAAGGATCTGCCGCCCGAGCAGCAGCACGAGGCACGCCGCCATCAGCGTTTCCTGCGTGTCGAGGCTCACCATGTTCTTCTCCCGTTTATGGTTCGACAGGTCGACCGGGGTGCGAGGTTGAGCTGGCATGTCGGGGCGCGAACCTGAGCAACAGATAGCCGATGATCCCCGAGAGCAACGACCCGGCAATCACGCCCAGGCGGATCGGTGTGAAATATTCCGGTCCCTCGAACGCAAGGGAGCCGATGAACAGGCTCATGGTGAAGCCGACGCCACACAGTGCGGCAACGCCTGCGAACTGCGGCCAGCTCGCGCCGTCAGGAAGTCTGCCCGCCCCCAAGGCGATCAGCGCGCCGCACGCCCCACAGACGCCTACGGATTTACCGACGAAAAGACCGACGGCGATACCGAGCGTCAGTGGATCAGAAAAGGCGGCGAAGGTGATGCCGGCGAAGGAGACTCCGGCATTGGCGAAAGCAAAGATGGGCAGGATCGCGAATGCCACCCAGGGGTGGAGGTTGTGTTCAAGCCGATGCAGGGGGGCGTGTCCTTCAGCATCTGTTGCCTTGAGCGGCACGGCGAAAGCGGCGGCTACCCCGGCGAGCGTGGCGTGGACGCCCGACTTCAGAACGAGTACCCACAGGATCACACCCACGATCATGTAAGGTGCAATTCGCGTGACTTTGAGAAGATTCAAGGCAACCAGCAGTGCGATGGGAATGGCCGAGAAAATCAGCATCGAGAGCGAAAGGTCGGCGGTATAAAACAGCGCAATGATGACGATCGCGCCCAGATCGTCGGCAATCGCCACGGCTGTCAGGAATACTTTGAGCGACAACGGCACGCGGTCGCCGAGCAGCGACAGAATAGCCAGCGCAAAGGCGATGTCAGTGGCGGTGGGAATGGCCCAGCCATTCAACGCGCCGCTGTGACGGTTGGCGATGACAAAGAGGAGCGCAGGGACCAGCATCCCGCCCACTCCGCCGACGACAGGAAGCACGATCTGCGCAGGCGTGGACAACTCACCTTCGACCACCTCGCGCTTGACCTCCAGGCCGATGAGGAGAAAGAAGACGGCCATCAGGCCGTCGTTGATCCATAGCAAAAGCGGTTTTGCCAGAGCGAACGAGCCGAACCGAACTTCCAAGGGGATCTTTAGCAGTTCGTCGTATGCGACGCGAAGCGGTGTATTGCTGCAGATCAACGCGAGCATGGCCGCAGCCGCAAGCAACAAGCCACCCGCCGACTCCAGTCTGAGGAAGTCGGAAATGCGCTCGGTCGTCTTGCGAACCGCATTGCCGATCACAATACGCGTTCCAGTGTTGTGCACTCGCCTGGGTGCAGCGATCGTGCGTGAATTGTGATGCGCGATGCTAAATCGGCACCTGGCGGGCGAACGCCAGTCCGGAGCATTGGTTTTATTTTGTCACGCGGCTCAATAGAAGCAATACGACCTTAGTCCGACACGCGCGCGTTTGTTGTTCGAGTACTGGCTGGTCCTCGTGCTGCTGGACATCGACATGCCCGAATCGAACTGAGCGCCCAAGTCAGTTGACGCAGTCTGCCGCCAGCGTTCCCCCGCCGGATCAACGAATCAAGCGTCGCCGTTCCCGTCAGAATCACTTGCGCCGACCTTCGACGATCCGCCGAAATTGTCGACCAGGATGTGGAGGCTGAGAAGGAGAATCCAGATCGGAAAAACAAGCACGATCCAATCTATGTTGCGGCCTGCAAAGAGCAACGCGAGCGCGGCCGCGTATCCAATAAACGCAATCCAGCGCGAAACGAAGCCGGTACGAAGAGCAAGTGTACTGGTGGCCGTCGTGAATACTGCGGCCATGCGGACCGCGTAGACATTGGTGGCTTCGTAGGCAAACTCTCGCGCTACGGTGAACGTGGCCGAACCCGGAAGTCGATCGAAGCCGATGCTATACGCGCTCACAATCCCGCCGACGAAAGCAGCAGCGGCAAACAGCATCGCCAGGAACAGGAGGCCGCTCCCCAGGAACACCGTAGTAAAGAAGCGATCCTCGCGATCTCCGAGACGATCCCGCAGCACGCCAATGAACCAGAGAAAGGCAATGCCAGCGAACGGCACCAGGTTGACGGCAACAGCTACCGTACCCGAACTTCTTAGAAGCCACCGGCCCGCGTCCGAAGGACTATCCGGAACAGAACGCCTTAGCAGCAGAAGGCTAGAAATCAGCAAGACAGAAAATACGATGCCGGCGACGGCAGCAGCGCGGGGGGCTCGCAGATGCGTGCTCGGGCCGTTCCACAGAAGTCGCCAGTCCTTCGGATTCACGTTCAGCATCCCTCGTACCCTACGACGATCCGTGTGGGCACCTTGTTCATGCTAGGACAAGCAGCGGCCAACTTGAAGTCCTCACAGGGATCGATTCAATTGGGGCGCCGTGAAACGGCTGTGAGTAGCAAGCAACATTCACGCGGTCACTATGTCGGCTCGTTTTCAGGCATTGGCAGATGCGACCGATACCCCACGTATCCGGTGTCTCTCCAACTCACTTGCCGTAAAGCCTGACGAGATCGCGTCGTCAGAGTGCCAACCTCAACCAACGCGTCGCTGCGGGTGACGACGACACCTATAACCGCTACTGGCCGAGCATGTCGAGCGCCTCGCGCATAGGCGCAAGCGAGATGCTGATCACCCCATCGAGCGGCGAGTTCATTTCCAGGATCAGAAAAATCGCCGCGGAAGCGGAAAGCGCACCCAGAAGCAACGCTGCAATGACGGTCCCGTTGGGTGGAGCGAACGTGCCGAACGCGCCGAAGATAATGGACAACCACAACACCAAGATTATCAGCAGCGGTATGGGGACTGAGTCCACCGCTTGCAGCAGGGCCAGCCGGCGCATAGCCAGCACTTCAGCGGCAATCTGGATGGCATTCGCCTGCAGCTTACGCTGTGCTTCGGTGCGCGGCGAAAGTTCCTCCAGATTGCGCTGAAGGCTTTCCATCTGTTTAAGTATCTCAGCGCCACGAAGTATTGCAAGCTCCGCAGGATCGCGGGAAGCGAGTATCTGGATCGACCTGCCGTAGCTCTGCTTGATCAAGCCACGGACTTCCTGCGTTTCCGTTCCATATTTCGCGAGTATTCGATCAAGGAGCACGATGCTGGCAGCATTGTGCACAAGCTCGCTGTTCACCGTATCGAATGAACTCTTCGCCGACGAGATCAGCAGGCCAAGCACTAACGCGGCAATCGTGCCGATCAGGCCAGTTGCCACTTTGACGACACCGATTGATTCCTCGCTAAGGTGGTGCTCCGGCAGCATGGAGCGCACGAACAAGCCGAGCATTGCACTGCCGAATACACAGGCAAACACGATCAAGGCGATGACGAGATCGTTCACCGTTCAATCCTCCAGGTCCGCTGGCAAGGAGCAGTCCAGCATGTCTCGCGGCCTGATTGTCTCCTGCCACTCGTGCCCGGTGTTCTGTCGCCGGGCCGGACGCTCGCCGGCCGGTCGAACGGGCCGGTCAGAGATCATCGCTTTCCGCGAGTGTCGACGTGGCGCCTGATTTCCTGGTGCGCGTCGTCCGCGAATGTGCGATGCTCCGCGTCCAAGAAGTAGGGTGCAGGTTGACTGGGAATACCGATATTGGCGACCCATAGTGCATTTGAGTTTCCTCGTCGCTTTGAGCCCTCCAGTTGCGCACCTCGGTTCACAGGTGCTCAGTTCCTCTTTGTTTGGCTATCGAGGCTTAATGTATTGCGCTACAGATTTGGAAACGGCGTCGCACCACTGGTCCATGATCGGCTTGACAGAATCGAACGTAACCACGGGCTCATTCGATGCAACACGGGCCAGACGCTCGCCGGTGTGCGTGCGTATGACTTTTGACAGAACCTCTCCGGATACGCTGTCGGTGCCGAGTGCCTCGACCAGCAGCTTCGACTGCTGCGGCGCACCCTCCACCGCATTAATCGCCATTGAGATGACGAAGGCCTGCGGCACGTACTGATATGGCTTGAGACCCGCTGCTGTGGTGGCTACTCCGGTTAAGGCTACCTGTAGCTTGACCACCCCCGGTCCCGGCGCGTCCACGACCCTGACTCTCGATGCGATCGCCTGTCTCAAGCAGGTGGTGCCATAGCCTCGTATCTGGTCGAGCGTCGCTTGGCTCACTTGCGCTGTCGGTTCGGCCTTGGGATAGAACACGACGGGATCCACGATGATCGCGCTGTAGTTAGCCGGGTTGAGCTTGGGGTTGATGTACCGCAGGAACGTCTCCCCGTCGGGATCAGTCGCCTGCGTCAGGTCGGAGTAGTTCGGTAAATAGCCTGAATATTCCGTCTGGCTCGGCATATTGCTGTTGCTCGCGCATCCGGCGAGCAAAATCGCGGCGACTATTGCGGAGACGCCATGGAAGACAATCTTGGTCATAGTTTCACCCTTTCGTGTCGACCTAACGTCTAACACTATTGGTCACGACCCTATAGTTCGCAATTAGACCAAAGGACTACCTTTGATACGGGCCTGTAAGCTCGATGTATTGAGGCCGTGCCCGCCGATTTGCTCGGTGCATGTGCGACGTTATCAGGCGTCCGAAAGGAAAACAGAACGGCGTGCGGACGATTCCAGATCAACGGTTGGCCGCGAGGCTAAAACGATCCAGGGTCACCCGACCCATTGACGTAAGCCCGAATCTGTTGCGGCAAGCGGCTTCAGGAGCAGAAGGTGCGCTTCGGTCCTGGAATTTCGATTTCGCCTGGCTGCAAAAACCGTTGAACCAATATGACACGACGTAAGGCAGCGGCGGCTCCCTCTTTGTTCTGTAACACATGGTATCGACCAAGGCCGCGTCCAGATTTATCCGGTCAACCCGAATTGACATCAAGTGAAACTCACTGCTTTCCTTGTGCTTCTTGTACCAGGAGCTTGCCGCGGGAGGGGGGCGTCGTTTTCAGCCAGTCTTGAATGTACTGCTGCCGGTCGGTTGCGCAGTCGTTGATAAAAATGTACTCGGTGCTTGCGGTCCTGCACAGTTCGTAGGTTCCGATTGTGAGAGTGCGACCTAATCTGATGGGTTGGATGGTAAGCGCATTGCGCTCTATTACCATTCGAAAGCGCATATCGTCGTCCATCGGTTGGTCCGCCTCGCCCTTTGGTAGGCCAGTGCTCACCGGCAACGACGGATCTCCCATTGAGAACCCGTCTGGAATCTGATGTAAGTATTGACCAGACAACGGCAAGCACTGCACCCGCCTCATGCACATAGTCGAAAGTCGGCACAGCTACGGAAGATCGCGGCTCAAGGCAATCGCGCCGCGCATCGGCTCTCGACGGACATCCGGGTTCGACCAGGTCCGGGTCATTCACCTCAACCCGCTTGCGGACATTCGAGGATCAGGTTTGCCGCTGACAGTACGCCGTCGGCTGCTCATGACCAGCTTCGCTGATGAGTGAAGTTCTTCGGAGCGTCACTCTGATCGTCGATCCGTCGGCTTTTCGGTACTCGCGGCGGGCCATTGAGGCGAATGCAACAATGGGTGCCGAAGGGTCGTCAGTTGCAGCCGTGACTGTCTGCGGTCCGGTAACAGGTTTTTCCGCCCGAGCCGTGAACCACACCTTTGCCGTTCATCGTCTTCGCCTCGCCACCCCGGTTGGTCTGAGTCGTCCGCGTTCCATTCTGATTCGCTTGGGACGTCCAGGCCGTACCCGTGTTCCGGTTATAGCCGCCGGCCGTCTGTCCGTTGCCACAGACGGTCTCGCCACGGGCGTTTGTCGAACATTCCGCAAACGCGTTCGCGGACAGCATGACACATGCCAGTACTATCAGAGTCTTCATGAACATTTCCCTCCGAGGGCTGCGGCAGGCAGATTTACTCGCCGCGTCAATTGAATCTTGGCCCAAGGTGCTGGCCAGTATCGAAAACTGGCTGCATTGGATATTAGTTTAGGTCTTTCGAGGCCTTTTCCCCCCTCAAGGTAGCATTCACTCCGGTGAATTCTGGGCAAACGGCAGGCGATGCGATCGAAGCCGCACTGCGCGGGAACTGTGCGGGCTCGTCAGCGGATTTGTATCCCTTAATTTGATATCCGACGAACGGCGGCCATGGTCCTACGGGGTGGCTGACGTGACAGCACGAGTGACCGTTGCACCTTCCGAAGCGGGCTTCGAGCGATAGCAACCGCGAATGACCGGAGAGGGTCGGGGAGACTCGTTCATTGCTAGTGGAAAGTGCCATTCGCCGTCAGAGCGCGCCGTCTGGGGCGTGTGTGGGCGCTGCAGGCGACGAAGCGATCAACAACCCGAGGCATGCGATTTCTATCAAGGGGCAGAACATCGAAAATTTAAGCGTCTGCATGTCAATGCGACAAGAATAGGTTGGTACTAGAACTCCCTGGGCATGCAAACGGAGAGTTCGGACCTCAAATACGACAGGAATTGGTATTCTTTGCGCGACATCAATTGGTGAACTCCATTTGTTGTTGCGCTCGCAAAGGCCGCACGCTTCGGGCTTCGTTTAACATACTTCGGAATAATCCGACGTCAACTTCACCCAGGACGCGTCCCGCGCCCGCTCATCAGGAACGGCATCATGGGCAACTACTCCTCTGGGAAGGTGGGTGACCTGCTCGCGGGCGGCAGCCGCCATCATCAGATTTTCCCCACGCTGACCGAGCGACAGGTCGCGTTGCTCGATCGATATGGCGAGCGCCGCATGCTCAAGATGGGGGACGTCCTGTTTTCTCAAGGTGACCGGCATATCCCAATGTTTGCGATCGTTTCCGGAACGATCGAGGCGACTCGCGATTCGCTTGACGGCTCCCATCCCCTTGGCATGCACGGGCCGGGCTGTTTTACGGGCGAAGTGGGCACGCTTGCCGGCCGGGCAGCCATCGCGACGGCGCGGGCCCAAACGGATTGCGAAGTCATCGTTATCGACGAAGAGTCGTTGCGCGCGCTGGTAATCGCAGAGGCCGAACTGGGTGAAACGATCATGCGCGCCTATATTTTGCGGCGCGTCGCGTTCATCCAGGACCAGCATGGCGGAGTGCTCGTGATCGGCAGTTCTGCATCGGCCGAAACGCATCGTCTTCGTCACTTTCTGAGCCGTAACGGCCAACCTTTTGCCTACTTCAATATCGTTGAGCATCCCGAGGCCAAGGAACTGCTTGAGCGATACGGCGCGGTGGAAGCGGACACGCCGGTTGTTATCACGCTGCAGGGTGACGTGCTTAAGCGGCCGACGCACCGTGCCGTCGCCGACGCCATCGGCCTGAGTCCAGACCGGTTGAACGACGGGCGCTTTGACGTTGTCGTGGTCGGCGCAGGCCCGGCCGGTCTGGCGGCTGCGGTGTACGCTGCTTCGGAAGGATTACGTGTCGCGGTGCTCGACACCAAAGCGCCGGGCGGCCAGGCTGGCACCAGTTCAAAGATCGAAAATTACTTTGGTTTTCCGACGGGCATTTCTGGCCAGGCGCTCGCGGGCCGCGGTTTGTCGCAGTGCCGCAAGTTCGGTGCCGAGGTTGGGGTGCCGATCGAAGCGCTGGCAATCGAGTGCAACGACGCACCACTCTTTCACATTAGCCTCAGTCACAATGAGCACGTCTACGCCCGGGCGGTCGTCGTCGCGACGGGGGCTCGCTATCGCAAGCCCGCTCTCGGCAATCTGGAAAACTTTGAGGGACGTGGCGTCTACTACAGCGCGACCTATATGGAAGCGGCTCTCTGCAGCAACGAAGAACTGGTCGTAGTCGGCGGCGGCAATTCGGCGGGCCAGGCTGCCGTGTTTCTGTCGGGTTTCGCGCGGCACGTGCATGTCGTGATTCGTAGTGATGGACTCAACGCCAGCATGTCGGACTACCTGATCAGGCGCATCGACGCGGCGGCCAACATCACGTTGCACGTGCGCACGCAAATTGTCGAGTTGCAGGGCGAAGACAGGCTTGAGGGCATCAAGTGGAACCGGCAAGGCGAGATTGAACATAAAACGATCCGCCATGTGTTTCTGTTTCTTGGCGCGCAGCCTAATACCGCCTGGCTGCGGGACTGCGTTGCGCTCGACAAGAACGGATTTGTGCTGACCGGCCCTGATATCGGCACGAAATGGGCGTCCGAGCGGCCACCGCACTTTCTGGAAACGAGCCGCCCCGGGATCTTTGCGGTGGGCGACGTGCGAAGCGGCTCCGTGAAGCGGGTCGCGGCCGCTGTTGGTGAAGGCGCGGCTGCTATTCAGTCACTGCATCAGTATCTGGCCTTATCGGGTGGTCGTCCTGCGTAATGCTCGGGCGCTTGAAACTTTCAAGGTTCCAAACGTTATAGCGGTTGTTTTGGCGTTGGCATGTCGTGGCTGGGTGGACAGTCACGCAACGGGCTTTCTTTCCAGATAGTGTTCGACAAAGCTGAGAACCGCCTTCGAGCGATAGTTCTTCGCCAGCTGGCACAAGTGATCTGCGAAGGGGCGATAGCGTTCGTCGAGTTCATTAAGATGCGCGGCATGCTGCACAATCGCGCGCATGTCACCGAGCCGCGCCAGATGATGCAGCGCCTTGATTTCATCCGGCGGCGGAGAGATCAACGTCCCCGCCATTACCGATGGCGCGCCAGTTATAGCGTCGCTCCATTCGAGATCCAGCAGTTTCGCGATCTGCGACAACAGCGCCCGATAGTCGACCGGCTTTGGTAAAAACGCGTTCGCGCCCGCCGCCAGAGTTTTCGCCGCATCGGTGCCCGACGCGCTGGCCGAGATCGCAATGATGGGCAGATCGCGGAACGCCTGCATCTGCCGCAAGCGCCGCGTGACTTCGAGCCCGTCCATGCCGGGCATGACGATGTCCATCAGCACCAGCGCCGGCCGAAGTGCCTGTATCTTTTCCAGCGCATCCAGCCCGTTGACCGCTTCCGCCGTCTCGAAGCCGATCTGGCCGAGCATGTTGACCGCGACGGCGCGGTTTTCCATCACGTCATCGACGACGAGCACGCTCTTGCGCGGCCCCTTATAACCGCTGACCGCCCATTCGGGTGCGGTATCGGCGGCCTGGGCCGCGACCACGGGGACATTCAGTTCGAACGAGAACGTGCTGCCCGCGCCGCGGCGGCTCGCGACATGGATATCGCTGCCCATCAGTTGCAAGAGCTGCCGGCTGATCGCGAGGCCGAGCCCGGTGCCGCTGAACCGGTGCCGGTTGTCGCTCGCCTGTTCGAAGGGCCGGAAGATCGTTTCGAGACGCGCTGCGTCGATGCCGATGCCCGTGTCCTGCACTTCGAAACGTAGGCATTCGGGCGGCAGGAAGGAGACGCGCAACCGCACGTCGCCTTCCTCGGTGAACTTGATCGCGTTGGCGAGCAGGTTGAGCAGCACCTGTCGCAAGCGCTTTTCATCGACCCGTATGGCTGCAGGCAAAGGCGGCGTCATCTCGCATGCGAACGCCAGGCCCTTTTCCGTTGCCTTCACCCGGATCGTCTCCGCGACGAAGTAGATGAAGCGTTCGAGCGGCACGTCCGTCGGGTTCAGCTCCACTTTGCCGGCCTCGATCTTCGCCATGTCGAGGATGTCATTGATGAGCGTCAGCAGATGTTCGCCGCTGCGCTGGATCACTGTGAGTCCGTCGATCTGGCGTTGATTGAGGCGCGTGTCCCGCCTGAGAATCTGCGCGAACCCGAGAATGCCGTTCAACGGCGTGCGTAGCTCGTGGCTCATGTGTGCCAGAAAATCGCTCTTTGCCTGATTGGCCGCGTCTGCGTGTTCCTTCGCGATCGCGAGTTCGGCCGTGCGCTCGCGAATCATGTCTTCCAGATGCTCGCGATACCGGCGCAGCTCTTCTTCGTCGCGCTTGTGTTCGGTGATGTCGCGCGAAATGCCGAGCAGAAACTGCGGCTCGCCGCGCACATCGAGGATCGGCATCTTCATCGTGTGCAAGAAGCGCTGCCCATGACGCGTGTGGACGGGCTCTTCGGGCACGTCGACCATCTGCTTCGACGCGAGCACGTCTCGATCCTTCAACGCGAAGAAATCGGCCTCATCCGGCGGAAACAGATCGTGGACGGACTTGCCAATCACCTCGTCGCGCCCGTAGCCAAGCAGTTTCTCCGTGGCCTTGTTGACGCGCACGAAGCGCAGCGTTGCCGCCTCCTTGACGAAGACGGTGTCCGGGATGTTCTCGACGATATTGCTCAGAAACTGTTCGCTGGCGCGCGCCAACTCTTCGGCATGTTGACGTTCGACAATCTCGGCCGCCTGGCCGGCCAGCGCCGTGCTGAGTTCGGCTGTGCGCTGCGCGACGCGCGCCTCGAGTTCAACGTTGAGTTCTTTCAGGGCTTCTTCCGCCTGGCGTCGCTGGCGCCGGTCTTCGAGGAACTGCTCAACGGCGCGCGCCATGTCGGCGATCTCGTCACCGCCGTGTACGGGCACGCCGGCTTGTTCGCCTTCGGGATCGCCATGGCGCAGCGTATGGCTCACCCGCCGCAGGCGTGCTACGACACGGCGGCCGAGAAAGACGCGGGCAATCAGCCACGCGATCAGCAGGCTCACCGCCACTTCGCCGGCCACCCACCTACGCGTGCGGTCCGCCTCGTTGGCAAGCGCCTCGACGGCTTCGCGATAAGCGCGCGACAGATAGCCTGATTGCTGGCGCGCCGCGGCGGAGAGGGCATCGGCCTGGCGGTGCAGTTCGTCATCGAGTCTCGCTAGTGACGCGCCGGGCTGCGGCGCGGCGCCCGATGAGCTTTCCCGCGCAGTCCCGGTAGCGAGCGCCGTCTCGCGCATCTGCGCCTCGACGTTGACGGTGTTTCGAAAGCGCTGGCTCGAGCGATGCAGCGCCAGCGCGTCGACGCCGACGTCGTCGCTCGCCGTAGGGGACGCGAGGCGGTCCACCAGGCCATCGAATGACGCGAGTTGGTCGATGATCTGGCGATGTGTCTCCCGCACGGCTTCGACAGTGTCGTCGCTGGACAGTTGCGACGCCAGGCGTTCGATCTTCAGCGTCTGCTGCGCGAGATTTTGAGCATCCTCGAGACGCGCCAGGCGCGCTTCAGCCAACTCACGGATAGCGTGGGCCGAGCTGGACAGCGAGTAAAGCGTCGTGCCGCCGACCGCGACCACCAGCGCCGCGAGGCATGATACGACTAGCGCAAATTGCGCGGTCAGCGATTGAGGAAGGATCAGTTTCACGGGCGTTGCCAGATGTGGCGATAAATGTTGCGATAGCCATTGGCAGGATCGTAGATCAGTCGGTCACCGCCGTCCGCATTGACGTTGTCGGCCGTCACGAGATGCACCGGCACCACGTAGTTCGTGACGCTTTCGCCGGCGAACAGCCGGTTCATCTCGTCGATCAGTTGCCAGCCGTGCAGATTCAGCGGTTCGGCGACGGTGCCCGTCTGGAACGTGCCCGTGCGGATCCGCAGAAAAGCGGACTCGCTGCCGTCGCCCGCCGACAGCATCGACAGCCCGCCGTCGGGTATACCGGCCTGGGTCAGCACAGGCGCGGCATAGTCGAAGTAGATGTCGTTGATTGCGAGCGCGTACGTCCAGCGCTTACCGTAGCGTGCGAGCAGCGCGCGAGTCGTGTCCGGCATCAGCTCCCGGCTGCGCGAGATCGCGACGTCGCGCATGTCGAGTAGCGTGCAGCCGCTGCATGCGCGTATGACGGCGGCCATCGCATCGGCCTTGTCGCGCGCGATCCGGAAGTACGCGTCGGTGAAGACGACGACGCCCGCCTGTCCGCCCGACTGCACGATAGCCGCGAGCGCCGTCACGCGCGCGACTTCCAGCGGATCGGTCGAGACGTTCATGGCTACGGGCGTGCCGGGCACGGGACCGGCCTGGGCAGCGACATGCCAGCCGACGATGGGAATGCCCCGATCGGCGAACGGCCGCAGCGCGGGTGCCAGCGAACGGGCATCCGCACCCGCAATGATCAGACCATCGGGATGGCTGGCGAGGGCGCTCTCGAGGACTTTCAGTCGAAGATCCGGCAGGCCCTCGGAGTCGAAGACCTTCACGCTCCAGCCGATGACCTTCGCGGCTTCCAGCATGCCGTCGACCACACCGAGCACGCCGCCGTTGCGCAAATCCTCAGCGAGGACGGCGATGTGTTTGTCGGGCTGGGCGCGTGGCCCGGTACGCGGTCCGCTCCACGGCGTGACGGACCGCGACGCAGCGTCGACGATGCGCTTTGCTTCATCCAGAAAGCTTCTCGCGCTCCCGGCAACCGAAGCTGCGGGCGCAGAGGCCGCGGTGACACCCTGCGCAGCGGCGATTGGCGGCACGCACGCACATGCGCATGTCAATGCCCACGCCAAAGGCAAGCCCCTCATGCTGTTCCCCACCACCCCGTCGGGGTCGATTGTCGTCCGCGAAGACGTATATGGATGTCGTGCGCAAACGGTCCCGCGATCACGATAGTACACCGCCATCACGGCATTTCAGGGAGGGTTAGGGTAGTGGAGGGTGCAGGTGCGAGTCGCACACACGACCGCGAGAACGTCCCCTGCTCGTCATGCCGGCAAAGGCGGCTTGCGCGCACAAACCCTGTTGCGCACCAGGCAGTCTCGCCACGGAGCAGCGGTAGCCGACTTTGACGCCCGCCTTCTGTGAATTTACGCGAGCCTCGCAGGTGGGCACTTCAGCTACCGTCCGTCGACGCCGTCGCGCGGACGGCTTCCGCGCCCGGAGGCTTGCCCGATAACTTACGAGTACAGTTCGGTTATCCGCCATAGAGAGGCGGCTGCGGGCTGCATTCCTGACGTTCGCTTGCCATCAACTGCGAACGATGACTCAAGGTGCAACTGAACGCGCAATCACGACCCTAACCCGCCTTCGATCCGGCGCGACTTCGACGGCAGGTTCACGAATTGCAATGGCCATTCGAGCAGCCGACCCGGAAGGTAAGTGCTCGACCATAGCCGCCAGTTGCGATTCGAGGCGTATAGGCTTATAACTCCCGGGCTGCGTTGCGCAAAATTTCCTGAGCGCGTTGGGCGATCGGGGATAGGTAGCCGGCCCTTCGAATCAGTCCGACCTGACGCCGCAGGCCGTCGAACTGGATCGGGCGTACAGCAATGTTGAACGGTAGGGGGCCAAGGTCGAAGCTGCGCGCGTTGATCAAGCTGACCAGCCGTGTGGTGGATACGATAAGAATCAACGCGGCCAGACTATTGGCCTCGGCCACGATGCGCATACGCGGGTAGCCCTGTTTTGCAAAGGCTTGCTCGAGCTGCACACGTGCAAATTCCTGTCGACTTGACGCGGCCCATGAGCACTCCACCAGATCGTGTAGCGTGATCGATTCCCGATCAGCCAGAGGGTTTGTAGTGCTAACCATCAAGCTGTAGTGATCGTCATACAGAAGCTCCTTGGCCATGGATGCGTCCAATGTGTCGGGCAAGGGGCATACAGCCAGTTCTACTTCACGCTTGTCGATGGCGTCCAAAAGCGTGTCGCTAAACGCTGTCGTCACATTGACGCGTGCGGCGGGCCGCTCCACCAGCAGCGTTGGGAACAGCGAGCGCAGCGCGAAACTCGTGGTGGCCGGCGTGGCACCGATGCGCAGCAGGCCCGCGTGTCCTCCACCAATATCGCGCACTTCCTGCAGCGCACTATCGAGTTGCATGGACGCACCCAATACCCGTGTATGAAATATCTTGCCCGCCTCGGTCAATACCGAGCCGCGTGCGGTGCGCTCGACCAACGTTACTCCCACCTTGCGTTCCAGACGCTGTATCGCCTTGGTCACGGCCGGCTGGGAAATGCCAAGTTGCTCGGCGGCGCGCGCCAGCGTTCCGGCACTCGCAATGGTCAGGAAGTAGGTAAGGTCACCATCAATCATGCCATTCCCTGCGGTTATGGATCTTGACCTTCCAGTTATTGGATTTTATATCTCCCTCGCTCAAATAATGAAGTTCCTGTCACAGAGAAGGAGTAGTCCCATGGAACACAATGAACAGTGCGCCGCGTTCCGCCATATGCGCGAGGGTACCGAGCAGGATTGGGCGATCATTGGCAATGAGGTTGGACCTTTCGCCAAAGGACTGCCTGGCCGCCTGCTGGACCACCTGCGCTTGCTGGATGGCGACTTTGGCGGCTTTCCTGTCGATCGTCTGACGCATAGCTTGCAGACTGCGTCGCTGGCGCATCGCGACGGCCAGGACGAGGAATACGTGGTCTGCGCGCTGCTGCACGACATTGGCGATACGCTGGGAAGTTACAACCATGCCGACGTTGCAGCAGTACTGCTGGAGCCATTCGTCAGTGCGGAAAATCACTGGATGGTCAAACACCATGCGATCTTCCAGGGGTATTACTTCTTCCATCACATGGGCATGGACCGCAATCTGCGCGATAACTATCGCGACGTGCCGGAGTTGTTCAAACGTACCGCGCTTTTCTGCGAGAAATATGACGCGGCGGCCTTCGATCCGGATGCGGAAACGCTGCCGCTTGAGTTCTTCGAACCGATGGTACGGCGAGTCTTTGCCCAGCCGAAGCGAACCCTGTACAAAGCCGCATTCGAAAAAATCGGTTGAGTGCCCCACCCCGGACCAACATCCGAGCCGGAACAGTTCGCGTCTACATCCCCTCGCTAGTGGCTAAATCGAGCGTCATTCCGGATTTGCCGAAGTTCTTCACCCGCAATCCCGACATCCGACTGGATATCAGGATTGCTGATCAGCATCCCGCATTAAATGTACTGGCGGGGCATCGCAGCGTTACGGGAGCGGATGAAGTTGAAGAAAGACCGCTGTGGCGTTGCGGGCACGTGCCGCGACCTCGCGTGAGTTCGGCCGCTCGGCGACGCCAAGCAGCAGGCTGACCATCAAATTACCCCACAGCAACCCGCTGAACTGTTCGGCAAGGTCGACAGGACGGCCATTGAGAAGTCCGGACGCCTGAGCCCGGGCCATGATCTGACGCAAGGCGGCGCGGCTTGCCTCTCGCCCTGTTGAGTCGAGCGCTTGCGCAACCTCGGGCGCGTGGACCGCCTCGGCGATTGCCAGTCGGAAGACCGCGATGACCGTTGGATCGGTGATCTCGCGGACGAGCTGCGTCCCGAGGGAAGTCAGTACCTGTGTGAGTGTCTCGCGGTCGTGCGGCACAGGCAGGTCGGCGGGTACCTGCAGTCTCGTGGCGCGCGCGCTGATGCACGCGATTAGCATTTCCTTCTTATTGCCAACCAGCGCATAAAGTTCTCGTTTCGAAACCCGCGCGCGCGTGGCGATCTCAAGCGTGCTGGTCGCCGCGTAGCCACTCGTCATGAACGACGCAAAGGCTGCATCGAGAATACGCGCGCGCACCTCAGTTTCGTCGCGGCCTTCCAGGCGGTCCTTTGACTGCGATACCGTGGCCATCGTCGTCTCTCTTGACATTCGGTACCGCATAGTACCATACTGGAACGACCATCTGGTACTCGCAAGTACCGCGACTGTTCGGAGGCGATCATGCTCAAGCCAAGGATCCTCGTAACCGGTGCGACCGGGAAGACAGGCAGCGTCGTCGTTGCCGAATTGCTGAAGGCCGGCTACCCCGTACGCGCCATGGTGCATCGGGAAGATGGGCGCAGCGTGCGGCTGAAAGCGCAGGGGGCCGAGATAGCGGTTGCCGACATGAGTGATGTCGAGCGCGTCGCCGATGCGATGAAAGACGTTCAGCGCGCCTACTTTTGTCCGCCTTTCGATCCCTACATGATTCAGGGCGCAGTCGCGTTCGCCGTCGCCGCCAGGGAATCCGGGCTCGAACACATCGTTAGCCTGACCCAGTGGCTGTCGAGTCCCTCGCATCCCTCTCTCATGACCCGGCAGCTCTGGCTCGTCGATCGGCTGTTCTCGATGACGCCGGGAGTCGCGCATACGATCGTAAGACCGGGCTTCTTCGCTGACGCCTACCTCGCACTGACTGGATTTGCTGCCCACCTCGGAGCATTTCCCTGGATCTATGGCGATAGCCGTAACGCGCCACCGTCCAATGAGGATATCGCGCGAGTCGCCGTCGCGGCCCTGATGGATCCTGCGCGGCACGCCGGGAAGCGCTACCGCCCCACTGGACCGGAACTCCTTGGCGCGGAGGACATGGCCAAGGCGATCGGCCGGGCCGTCGGACGATCGGTCAAGGTCGTGCCAATGCCGAACTGGCTATTCATGAAGGCCGCCCGGATGGGCGGCTTGCCGATCGACCTGATCAGCGGCGTTCGTTACTACATTGACGATCACAGACGCGGGGCTTTCGAGCTGGGCGCTCCGACCACGGACGTCCCCGATGTGACCGGTCAACCCGCCGAGGACTTCGAGACGATCGCGCGTCGCTACGCGGCGCTTCCAGGCAACCGGCGGACGCCTGGCAATTGGCTTCGCCAGTTCGCGCAATTCGTGATCGCCCCGCTCAGCCCCGGTTTCGATCTTGAGCGCTACGACCGTGAACTACGTTGCCCGTTCCCGTCAGAACCGCAGTTTGCCCCTGAATCCAAGGTCTGGCTGCGCGAGCATGCCATGGCTCACGCGGAGCGAAGCGCTGTGATCGCAGCGCTACGCACACAGCGCGCTTAAGTTCTCACGATCGATCGCGGGAATTCGAACCAAAGGAGAGACTCATGCTGCCCCAGCTCTGGTTTTTCGTTAGCATCGCATTCAGCTTCAGCACGTGGGGAGTCGTCACCAGGCGATACATCTGGCCAAAACTCCGCTTCCTGCGACCGGTCGATGCGCTGCGGCCTCTTCTCATCCTGCACAGCTTCCGCTTCATTGGGTTGGCATTCCTCGTCCCAGGCGTCGTGTCGCCCGATCTGCCGTCTGCCTTCGCGAATTGCGCCGCCTACGGGGATCTCGTTGCGGCGACGCTCGCGTCGCTATCGCTGGTATTGCTGCCACGCGGGGCTGGCATTGTAGTCGCCTGGATATTCAACTTGTGGGGCCTGGCAGATCTCCTGAACGCGTTCTATCAGGCCAATGATGCCGGGCTCGTGGCGGGGCAGTTGGGCGCGACTTACTTCATTCCGACTCTCGTTGTACCACTACTGCTGATCACGCACGGACTCATCTTCCGGATTCTTCTGCAACATCAAAATCAGCCCGCAATGCGGGAAGGCGGCAACCCATCGAAGGGCTATCAGGTGGAGGGCCCATGATCGATGCGACGACCGAAGGGGCGTTACGACACGGGCGACTCTCTCGCATGGTGTTGAGTCGGTAGATGGTGGATCAGGTGTCTTTGCGCGAAGTCGATCGGCCCGATTTCACGCGGAGTGAGTTCTGTGTCGGCGGCAGCGAATCATGGTCTGTGCGACGACTACATCAGTGCCTGCGGCTGTCTCAATCGATGTCCGCTACAGCAGAGCAACCTGGCGGCTCTGAGTCGATTTCAGCGGTTCGTCGCGAGCCCTGGCAGGCCGGCGCAGATCGCCAACCCAAAACGTTCATTGAACGTCATTACGCATCCGTCGACACTCGCTGGCATCTATCGATTGATGCCAATCCCTTGCATCCGATATTCTGGGGAAGACCTGCGTATCTCGATCGGCGGTTGTGATGAATCTGGATTATCGGCAGGCTGTACCTGAAGACTCGGAATGGCTATTTGACACGTATCGGCGAACGATGAAAGGTTTCGTTACCTCGGCGTATGGCTGGGATGACAACCTGCAGCGGGCTGGGTTTGCCAAAAGCCTTCGCCAAGGCGCTTGTCAAATAGTGACATGGGAAGACAACCAATGCGGGTTTGTACACTGGGAGGTCGAACCCGATCTCGTATGGCTGCGGATGCTTTGTGTCGTGCCGGAAATGCAAAACAGGTCAATTGGCCGCGCAGTGATTGCCAAGGTGATGTCGTTGTCCAGTCACTTACAAAAACCGCTGTACTTGAATGTACTCGTATGCAACCAAGTTGCCTATGACTGGTACAGCAGAATCGGTTTTGTCGAAATCGAAAACGATGGCCAAGTCTCCACTATGGTACTTGCTCCGTCGTCTTCACCGGCCCATCGGGAACGGCATGCGTAGCCTTCCAGGCATCGCGTTTCCATCGCGAACTTCCGGGTTCGTTGAGGCTCGTTCGGTGCCTGCCGGCATGCGCCGAACCACCCTCAACGCCTCCTGACCTCCGGACCGGCACATGCACAGGAAGGAAGCCTGTCGTTGACAGCAAAGCAATGAAAGGCCGGCGCGGCAAACGGATCAGACGACTTTCTCGAACACCACGCCCTGAGGCCGGCCGCAATCTGCGATTGGCGCAAATGCGAGTTCGCGTGCTTCGGCCTCGTCGACGCCGAAACCTCGTAGCAGGGCGAACATGGACTGTTCGGTGTAGTCGTCGGGCGCTTCACCAGACAGTAGCGTTTCGATGCCATACATGATTGCGCCCAGGGCGATATCACGCGCAACGGTAACGTGCCCTACATGGAACCGGCCCGCGTCAATCGCGAGTTGAAGATCGCGAGTCAGGTATTCATCGAGCAACCGGCCGCGTGAGCCGCGCCGCGTACCCACTCGCGTAATGAACGCGCCCCACAGCGGATAACGGACGGCCATCGTCATGTACAACCGCGAACCGACGACAACCCGTCTCGCGGGGTCCGGCTCATTCAGAACGAGGGGATCGATGACCTCGAGCACTTCGTCGCTGCTTTCGCCCGCGACGGCCACGAGCAATTCGGAAGTGGTCCGGAAATAGTTGTAGAACGTCCCGCGCGCCACACCCGCCGCCGCGATGAAGTCGTCGATCATCGGCGCGTCGGGTCCTTTCTCGGCGAAAACAGCCAGCGCGCTCTCGATCAGACGGTTGCGCGTCTTTTCACGACGCAGCGCGCCGACACGGCTTTGATAGTTGTCCTCGGGCTCTTTCATTCGGTCTTTCATCCTTCGTCGCAACGCCGTCCCATTGTACGGGTTTGTCCTGGCGCCATTCTAATTGACGTTTTTGTCAAAACGACTAATATTCGTTATGACGAATTTGTCAAAACAAGGTGAGCCGATGGCTCGTCTGCATCGAATGTCAGGAGACACACATGCGACTGGTGAGTTTTGAACGGGACGGCAAGGCCGCGCTGGGTATCCGCGAAGGCGAACAAGTGCGGGTAATTGGCAGCGAGACGTTGGAGTCTTTGCTGGCGCGAGGCGTCGATCTGGTGGGATACGCGCGCGAACATGCTTCGCAGGAACGCGTGCCCGTCTCGCAGATCCGCTTTCTTCCGCCGCTTTCCCGGCCGCCCAAGATCATCTGCGTCGGCCTGAATTTCTCGGACCACACGTCCGAAAGCAAATACGAGCAGCCCGACTATCCGACGCTGTTCTTCCGCGTCGCGACGAGCTTGATTGCGCACGATCAGCCGATGATCCGGCCGCGCGTGACCGATTCCGAAGGTCTCGATTACGAAGGCGAGATCGCGGTGGTGATCGGCAAGGGTGGGCGCCACATCAGCAAGGACGCTGCGCTTTCGCACGTCGCCGGCTACTCGGTGTTCAACGACGGATCGGTGCGCGAGTACCAGTTCAAGACGCCGCAATGGACGGTTGGCAAGAACTTCGACGGCACGGGCGCATTCGGCCCCGATCTCGTCACGGCCGACGAGTTGCCGCCGGGCGTAAAGGGCTTGCGGCTTGAAACACGCCTGAACGGCGAAGTGGTGCAGTCGGCGTGTACGGACGAGATGGTGTTCGATGTCGAGAGCCTGATCAGCATCATCAGCGTGGCCATCACGCTGGAAGCGGGCGATGTCATCGTGTCGGGCACGCCGTCGGGCATCGGCTGGGCGCGCTCGCCGAAGCTGCTGATGAAAGCGGGCGACGTGTGCGAGGTCAGTGTCGAGAAGATCGGCACGCTGCGCAACGTCATCGCCGACGAATCCGCTGAGTGATTTCCGATAATCGTTGAGACAGCCCGCCGTCGAGCGGGCGAATCCAGAAGATGGAGACAGAGATGACCGTCAATCCGGCAGCCTCCGCACGCGCGAGCGTCCATTCGATCGACCACTTCGCGTTGAACGTTCCGTCGATCGAAGAGGCCGCGCACTTTTATCGCAGCTTCGGGCTTCGTGTCGAAACTGCCGGCGAGCGTCGGCAGGAACTCGCGCTATACGCGGCGGACGGCCATCGCTGGGCGCGCATCCTGCCCGCCGCGCGGAAGTCGCTTGCGTATCTGTCGTTCAACTGCTTCGCCGCCGACTTCGACGCACTGTATGCACGCATCGCGGACGCTGGCGCGCAGTTCGTGGTTGGCGCAGAACAGGACGGAATCTGGTTCCGCGATCCGGACGGCAACCTTTTGCAGGTCAAGGTCGGCCCGAAGACGAGTCCTTCGTCCAAGAAGGCGAGCATGATCGCAGGTTGTCCCGCCGATGCGCGCGGCTCGCACACGCGTTCCGAATCGAAGGTCGTGCATCCGCGGCGTCTTTCGCATGTGCTGCTGTTCACGCCCGACGTGTTGCGCGCGCTCGACTTCTACGCCAACGCGCTTGGCTTGCGGCTCTCGGACAAGTCGCAGGACATCATCGCGTTCACGCATGCGCCGCACGGCAGCGATCATCATCTGGTCGCGTTTGCGAAGAGCCACGCGCGCGGCTGGCATCACGCGGCATGGGACGTGGACGACGTCAACATGGTCGGCGAAGGCGCATCGCAGATGGCGGCAGCCGGCTATCCGAAAGGCTGGGGCACGGGTCGCCATGTGCTCGGCTCGAATTACTTCCACTACGTCGAAGATCCGTGGGGTTCGTTCTGCGAATACTCGGCCGACATCGACTTCGTGTCGGCAGGTCAGACGTGGCCCGCAGGCGACTACGAGCCGCACGATTCGCTGTACCTGTGGGGCCCGCCCGTGCCCGACAACTTCATCCGCAACACCGAGGCGCCTGCATAGGGCCGCAGCCGTGATGCCGAAAGGCTGATCGCATTTCTTCCCGTCGTGCATTGAATGGCAGCCGGAAACGCGCGGCGCCAGGGCACAACTCGCACTTTTCGAAGGTGAAATCACATGACCGACTCCCACATTCATGACGTCGTCATCATCGGCTACGGTCCCGTCGGACAATCGCTGGCCATTCTGCTCGGCGAGCGCGGCTACGACGTCGCCGTCTACGAGCGGTGGCCGTCGCTGTATCCGCTGCCGCGCGCCGTATTCCACGATCACGAGATTCGCCGCGTCTTTCACGCGATGGGAATCGGTGAGGAGATCGAGGCCATTTCGCAGCCGTCGGCCAAGTATCAGTGGTTCAACGCGGACTGGAAGACGCTGGTCGAAATCGACTGGTCGGCCGAGTCGATCAGCGACGGTCCCGTCGGCTATCTGTTCAATCAACCTTCGCTCGAAGCGTTGCTCGACCGCAAGGCGAAGTCGCTCGCAACGGTGTCGGTGAATCAGGGCTGGGAAGCCGTCGACCTGCGCCAGCAGGCCGACTATTGCGAAGTCACGCTGCGCCGCAGCCACAACGAGAACGGCACCTGGGTGCTGACGGATGAAACGCGCACGGTACGCGCGCGCTATGTGGTCGGCGCGGATGGCGCGAACAGTTTCGTGCGCAAGTCGCTTGGCATTACGTTCGAGGATCTGGGCTTCCAGGAAGACTGGCTCGTGATCGACCTTCAGCCGCATGAAGGCGTCAAGCTCGACGTACCCGACATCGGACAGTGGTGCAACCCGGCGCGACCGACGACGATGGTGCCCGGCGGCCCCGGCTACCGTCGATGGGAATTCATGCGCCTGCCGCACGAGACGCGCGAGGAAATGCAGACGTCCGAAAAGGTGTGGTCGCTGCTGTCGAAATGGGTGACGCCGGAGCAGGCCACGCTGGTTCGCTACGCGCTGTACACGTTCCGCTCGCTGATCGCGGAGAACTGGCGCGAGAGGCGCGTGCTGCTTGCGGGCGACGCCGCGCATCAGATGCCGCCGTTCATGGGGCAGGGCATGTGCTCGGGTCTGCGCGACGCATGGAATCTGGCGTGGCGTTTCGATCTGATCCTCAAGGGCATTGCGCGCGACGATGTGCTCGACGGCTACACGCCCGAGCGTCGGCCGCAGGTACGCGCCGTGATCGACGCGTCGATCGCGATGGGGCAGGTCGTGTGCATTTCGGACCCGGAGCAGGCCGCGCGGCGCGACGCGTCCTATCTATCCGGCGACGTGCCGCCGTTGCCGCCTTTCCCCGGCTTGACGGATGGGCTGATCCGCATCGAACAGAATTCCGCGGATGGCGGTATCGCGGGTCAACTGAGCGTTCACGGGCAGGTACGCAACGACGGCGAAGTGATGCGCTACGACGAAGCGATCGGCAATGGCTTCCACGTGATCGCGCTCGATGCCGACCCGGACTTGCATCTCGACGGTGAGACGCTCGCTACGCTCGCGCGCATCGGTGCGCGGAGCATCGGCGTTACGCGCGATGAAAGCAAGGTTGTCGCGGGACGCGTGCTGTACGACGTGAGCGGAAAGTATCAGACGTTCTTCGCCGAACACGGCGCGAAGGCGATGATCGTGCGGCCGGATTACTACGTGTTCGGCGCGGTGGATACGCTGTCCGATCTCCCCACGCTGGCCGGCATGCTCACGTCGCGACTCGCGCTCTCGGGTGAGCCGGATCGTAGCGACGAGGGCGTCGGCGCACTCGAAGCGTAAGTCGCGCTGCGGGCGACAGGCACTCACAACAATGACAACAGGAGAACACGCATGAAAGCAGGCTACCTGATGAGTATGATCGCAGCCGCGATCGCCGGGCTGACGTCTTTTAACGCGCAAGCGCAAAGCGCCAGTTCGCCCCTCGCGGCTTCCGCGATGGCGAGTTCGCCCGCCACCAGTCCGAAGGCGATGAAAGCCGCCGATCGTCGGCTGCAGAAAGACGTGTTGCACGCACTGGCGAGGACGAAGGGGCTGAACGCGTCGGGCATTTCGGTTCGCGCGCGTAATGGTGTCGTGACGCTTCAGGGCACGGTGCCCGAGCAGTCCCAGACTGACGTTGCCGCGCATGCGACTGAGTCGGTGGCTGGCGTCGCGTCGGTGAAAAACGCGCTCGGCGTGCGCGACGAAGGGCAGTGAGTTCATGCGGGCCTGCTAGCGGCGTCGTTGGCCGCTAGCAGGCGCCTCACTGACGCAACGTGCTGGCGACCAGCGCCCTGAACCAGCGATGCCCCGCATCGTTGTGATAGCGCGCGTGCCAGAACTGCTGCACCGTCAGGTCTTCGAGTGGAATCGGCAGCGTGAAGACGTCGACGGCTGCGAGTCGCGAGAAGAGCGCAGCCAGTTCTTCGGGCACGACGGCGATGTAATCGGAATTGGCGACGATGCCGGGCACGGCGAGCAGATAGGGCACGTCCACGCCGATCCGCAGTTTCATGCCTTGCCGCCGCAGTTCCTTTTCAAGCAGCTGGTTGGTGATCGCAAGCGTCGCCGAGACCACGTGCCGGCTCGCGACGAAACGCTCCAGCGACATCTTCACCGTCTTGCGCGTGCCGCTTCCCGCGATGATGCCGACCAGCGACCGTCGGAACAGCGACTGCTGGTGCAGGTTCTCGCCTAACCGCCCCAGATAGCCGATCGCCAGATCGACCTCGCCGTCCTGCAGCGCTGACGCCAGTTCCACCGACGGAACCTGGATCGGTCGCAGCGTCGCGTTCGGCGCCTGTGCGTGCAGCGCGGCAAGCAGTCGTGGCAGCAGCACGATCACGCCCATATCGCTCAGACACACGGAAAACGTGCGTGTGGTCGTCGCGGCGTCGAATGACTTCGCCTGCCAGATGTCCTGGCGGATGACGGCCAACGCACGCTGCACGCCGTCGATCACTTTTTCTCCGACAGGCGTGGGCGCCATCACGGCACCCGCGCGCACGAACAGATCGTCCTGGAACGACTCACGCAAACGCGCGAGCGCGTGACTGACGGCCGGTTGCGTCAGCCCGAGCCGGTCTGCCGCGCGGGACACGCTGCGCTCGAGCGCAAGGGCTTCGATGACGTACAGAGCGTTGAGATCGGGCTGATCCATCTATGCACCAGATTCATATTCGGTATGAAAGACATTGTATAGATTTATAGCACTGCTGCGTTTAACTTGGACCCCATGCAATCGACCGCGCACAGACGCGGCACCTACACACACAATCAGGAGACAAATCGATGAACGGCAGCACGATCACGGCAGAAGGTCTTATCAATGCGAGAAAAACATCAGGATTACAGATCGTTGTCCTCGTGATGTGTTTTCTCGTCGTGGCGATGGATGGTTTCGACGTCGCCTCAGTCGGCTACGTCGCGCCGCTGCTCAAGCGCGAATGGCTGATGGGACCGCAACAACTGGGAACGATGTTCGGCGCGGGACTCGTTGGTCTGACGGTCGGCAGTTTCGTGTTCGGTCCGCTTGCCGATCGCATCGGACGCAAGCGGACGATCGTGATGTCGGTTGTGCTGTTCGGCCTTGGCAGCCTGTTGACGTCGTTTGCGACGACGCCCGGCTGGTTCATCGCGCTGCGTTTCCTCACGGGCGTCGGGCTAGGCGGTGGCATGCCGACGGCCATCACGCTCAGTTCGGAGTACAGCCCGGAGCGGCATCGTCCGATGCTCGTCACGCTGATGTTCTGCGGCTTTACGATCGGCCTCGCATTCGGCGGCCAGCTTGCGGCGCTCATCATGCCCGTCTGGGGCTGGCGCGGCGTTTTCGTCGCGGGCGGGGTCGCGCCGCTCGTTCTCGCGCCGCTGTTGTGGTGGATGCTGCCGGAGTCGCTGCGCTTCATGCTCGGCAAGCGCAAGTACGAAGCCGAAGCGCAGCGTGTTCTGGATCGTCTGTCGGACGCCGCCGCGATCGCCGCCGAACCGGTGACGCATGCGCCCACAACGTCGACCACGCCGGCCGCACCCTCCGCATCGACGTGGCCTTACGCGACGCTCTTCAACGCGCACTACCGGAAGGGCACGCTGCTCTTGTGGCTCGCGTTCTTCTGCACGCTGTGGGTCTATTACCAGATCAGCAGCTGGCTGCCTTCCGTGCTCGCCGACTCCGGCATGAGCGCGGCACGCGCCGCGCAGGTGAGTGCGCTGCTGCCCGTCAGCGGCACAGTCGGCGCGCTCGTCAACGCCGCGCTGATGCGGCGCATGAACCCGTTCATCGTGCTCAGCGTGTCTTACGTGGTCGCGGCGATTTCAATCGCGTGCATCGGGCACGCGATGAACAACCCCGTTCTGCTCGCGGTAGCCGTGTGGTTTTCGGGGCTGGGGCTCTCGGGTGCGCAGACGGGCGCGAATGTGCTGGTCGCGGGCTTCTACGAAACCCGGGCGCGGGCCACGGGTGTCAGCTGGGCGCTCGGTGTCGGGCGGGTGGGATCGATCATCGGTTCGATGACGGGCGGCCTGCTGCTCGCACTGCTGCACTCGCCAGCCGTGGCGTTTCCCGTCTTCGCGGCGCCCGCGCTGGTGGCCGCGATCGCAATGCTCGGCACAGGCTGGCTTTATCGGGCGAAGGCGGTGTACTGACCCATACACGCAGTCACATAAAGCGGCGCAACAAGACGCGCCCATAACGACAACAACAGGAACGGAGACATCGATGAAAAAGCTTGCGGTCGCGACGTGCGTCGCGTGCGTTGCAGTGGGCGCACACGCTCAAGGCAGCGCGACGATTTTTGGGTTACTGGACGAAGGCTTGACATTCGTGACGAACGAAAAAGGCAGTCATAGCTACAAACTCGACAACTCGATTCTTTATCCGAGCATGTTCGGGATCAAAGGCGCGGAAGATCTCGGCGGTGGCACGAAAGCCGTGTTTGCACTGGTCTCGCAGTTCAACATCGGTACGGGTGCGTCGATGCCCGCCGGTTCGATCTTCGGGCGCAACGCTTATATCGGCGTCGCCAACGACAGATACGGCACGCTCACGATGGGCAACCAATACGACTTCATGACCGACACGCTCTTCTACAACGGCTATGACGCGGGCTATGCGTACGGCGGTCTCTACAACCTGCGACAGGGACCGTTCGCGAAACTGGGCGTACCGGAGAATCCGACGGGCGCCTTCGAGTTCGACAACGTCGGCGGCGCGCATCGCGTGCAGAACTCGGTCAAGTACGTATCGCCGAATGTCGCCGGTGTGACAGTCGGCGCGATGTACGGTTTCGGCGGCGTGGCGGGATCGTTCCAGGCCAACCGTACGACAGGCTTCTCGGTGAACTACATTGCGGGCGACTTCGCGATCGGCGGCACCTATGTCGACGCGCACTACCCGGAACTCGCCAATGGTCAGGAAGGCATCCGCAATTACGGCGTCGGCATGCGGTACGACGGCCTCGGCAATCGCTACAACCTGCTTTTTACCGACACGAAAAATACGCTGACGGGCGGCGAGGTGTGGGTGGTGCAGGCCGGCGTGTCACGCTGGCTGGGCGCGGCGTGGCTTATCGGCGCGAACTATCAGTACATGAAGGGCAATGCGCAACTCGCGCACAACAAGGCGAGCCAGGTGACGGCCGGCGTCCAGTATCTGCTGTCGAAGCGGACCAATGTCTACGTAGAAGGCGCATTCCAGCAGGCGGGCGGAGATGGCCCGGCGTTCGCCTGGATCAACGGGCTGTCGCCGTCCGGCTCGAACCGGCAGACCGCATTGCGTGTCGGTCTGGCGACGCGCTTCTGAACCCCCATCGCGGCGCGGCATTCAACAACGTGTAGAGACACGAACCAACAGGTAACGGAACATGGATGAGAAACAGTACAACGGCCCCGGAGGCATGGTCGTCGACGAACGCGGCGACGGCCCTCGCATCGTGTTCGTCCACGGCGGTGGTATCGGTGGAGCGATGGCGTGGCAGGCGCAATGGCCGCTCGCCGATGAATGGCGACTCGTGATGCCGGCGCGACCCGGTTACGGCAAAAGCCCATGGCCGGGCAGCGAAGACTTCGAACGGGACGCAGCGTACGTCGCGCAACTTCTGGAACCGGGCGATCACGTCGTGGCCCATTCGTACGGAGCCGCCGTTGCGATGCTGGCGGTCGCCCGCGATTGCGCTCGCGTTGCGTCGCTGACGCTGATTGAATCGGGCACGAGCGCAATTGCCAAAGACGATCCGCGAGTGACGGCATTTCACTATGCGGCGCTGGGGCTTGCCGCG
Source organism: Paraburkholderia steynii (assembly GCF_900100565.1). Lineage (NCBI taxonomy): Bacteria > Pseudomonadati > Pseudomonadota > Betaproteobacteria > Burkholderiales > Burkholderiaceae > Paraburkholderia > Paraburkholderia steynii. The sequence goes on from NZ_FNDI01000004.1 coordinate 34,765, forward strand.
CATCCACCTGCGGAAGACGAGGCGTATCTTCGCGCGCTCTTCAGGATACTGGAGCCGACGCAGCCGCTGCCCGAACCATTGCCGCCGCCGTTGCGAGTCTTCGCGAGCCATCTACGGCATTTTCGTTCTCCGTCGGAAGCGGTCGTTCCCGAGCGAGAGCTATCGGTGGCGCACATGCCGAAGCTGCATGTGTCGGGAGGGCACAGTGCCGCATACGAAGGGATTACCGATGCGCTGGCGGTGCGACTGGGCGGTGAGCGTGTCGTCATCGAAGGCGGCGGCCATGCGCCACAACATACAGGCGAGCGCTTCAACGCCGTGCTTCGACGGTTTCTCAGCGGCGGGTCGTTATCGGCCAATGCATAACAGTATTGAATCGAATCGCGATTATTCGAGGCATTTTTAGTACGCCACATTAAAGGAGTTCGAGCATGTCAACCGCTGTAGAAGACCGTTTGCAGATCACCGACCTGATCACGGGCTGGATCCATCGCGATCTGGGCGAATGGGACAAGTTGCGCAACCTGTTCCATCCCGATGGCGAGATCGAAGTCACCTGGTTCGAAGGAGCGTTCACCGATTTCGTCGATGGTTCAATGCGCATGGGCGTATCCGCGTTGCGGACCAAGCATCTCATCGGCACGCCCGTTGTGACGTTCAACGGCGACCGGGCGGTGGTGGAAACCAATGCGGTCATCGTTGGAGAAAACGTCGAATTGGGATTGGGTTGTGTTGCCCACAACCGTTTCGTCGACACAGTTGAACGGCGCAATGGCGTGTGGAAACTATGCAAACGCCAGAGCGTGTACGACATGGGTTCGTTTGCCTTTCCTGTGGGCATCGTGGCGATCGACGCCTCCGTCGTTGCAAAGTATCCGCGTGAATATGCTCCGCTGGCATATCTGCTCGAAAAGAGCGGTTTTCCCGTGAGGCGTATCTTTGCGACGCGCGGAAGCAAACTGGAAATGGCGATGAAAGAGGAAGCCCGGCATTGGTTGATGGCGAAACCAGTTGTGGCATTGGCAGCAATGTAGAGCCAGGCGTATCCTGTTCCGCGCATGCTCGACCATATCCGGCGGCCAGCGTGAGGTGGCTGCCGTCCTTCGCCTTGCCCACGGATGCGCGCAGCCAGCCCACGAAGTCACGAACAGAAGTTGTTATCTACGGACCAGGTAACAAATCCCGATTGAGAATAATCCCCGTGTGATCAGTGCGCACCCCTGGCTTCAATCAGTTTCCGTCGAAAGCTCCCAGCCACGAAGAAGGTTCTCAAACTGAGTCAACCTGGTAGATAACGCAGCGAAACTCTGAATATCGGACTCGAAGATCCATCGATTTAATCCGAGAGTGCGCGGCTCGTCGATTCGGCCTTTCTTTGCATCCTCCAGTGCTTTCAGCAATATCGGATACTGCGCCAACCAGTCTATGTCCCCGCTCTTACCCAAATTCAGTTTGAGCTCGCCCTCAAGCAGTTGAGCGTACTTCTTCAGTTTGATTGCGTCCATTTAGCGTACTTTGCAGTTGCACTTACGAATGGGTGGCTTCTTCCGCGGGGGCAACGTCGTCAATCGGATCATCGAGACGACGCCGAAGCCAAAATAACATGGTTTCCAGCCCCCAATACTGTTAGAACGGTTATCGTCGTTCCGAGCTCTGTACAGGCAGTTGCGCGCTTTTTCCAACGTGATATCGAGCCAATTTCGGAGCGGGCAAGCGACGCACTAGCTGCGACTGTCTCTCGCTTCACATGCCGGCAAACTGTTTAGTGTGGATGCGACATCTATTTCATCCGCCTCTCGTGCCCCTCCAGGATACTGAGAAGCTTTTCCAGCTTGATACGTTGAGCAGGTCCCAGCCCCGGCATTTCGTGGATTTCATACAGACGCCGGCGCCAGTAAGTCTGAGCGAATACCGAGTGCGTTCCGTCTGCAGCCAGCGCTTTCTCCAGATTGGAAATTTCTGCATCTGCGTTGCGGAGAGTGAGCCGGTTCGAGACGCTCAGGCCCCAGCGGCGAGTTTCCTTGGCCATGTCATCACGTGACATACTGAGTCTTCCGCCAAATTGGCAGATAGGCAAAAAGGTGCTGAGTATTTTTGCGTTGCATCATCGCGTTCAATTGCGGTTCCTTCGGATAAGGATGTTTGACCTGACATGCACTGGTGACAAAGCCATTCCTCACCGCCTATGACCGGCTCCGCCGAGAACCAGATGAGCCAACGTGCCCAGGACGATACCCCAGAACGCCGCACCGAGACCTAAAAAGCTCATGTTGGAAGCTGTGGCGATGAACGTGATGAACGACGCTTCGCGATGGGCGTCGTCTTGCACCAGCCCGACGATGTTCGTCGCAATAGCACCGAGCAAAGCAAGACCTGCGAGCACTGCAACGAAAGCGTTAGGGAGGGCTGCGAACAGCATGACTACCGTCCCCGCGAAGGCGCCCCCTATGAGGTAGAAGAACCCATTCGCTATGCCTGCGACGTAGCGGCGCTCCGCGTCACGATGTGCGTCGGGACCGGTACACAAGGCCGCGGTTATTGCTGCGATGACAATCGTTATGCCACCGGCGAACGCGACCAGAATCGACGCCAGGCTGGTCCCCACGAGAACCGGGCGAGTCGGCGTCTGATAACCGGATACCCGCAAGATAGCGAAGCCGGGCAGGAATTGGCCAGTCAAGCTCACGATAACCAGCGGGACAGCCAGACTCACGGTTGACTGCCAGGACCAGGTTGGCATTGTGAACACGGGACGGGTAACGTGGAGACTTACCGACTGCAGATTCGTCAAACCGAGTGCCACAGCGAGAGCGCAACCAAACGCCAGAACCAGGATGAGGCAGTAGCGCGCGGCCCATCGACGGAAAACGATGTAACTCGCGAGCATTCCCAGCGCAAGCCACGGAGTGGTTGCCACCGACTTGAATACATTAGTGCCGAACTGAAAGAGAATGCCTGCCATCATTGCGCAGGCTATCCCTTTCGGTATGCGCTTCACTATCTGGTCAAACAACCCCGACACGCCAAGCACGAAAATGCACGCGCCGGCGATGATGTATGCGCCGATTGCCTCGCTCACAGGCATGCCAGGAAAGAGCGAAACAAGCAACGCGGTTCCGGGCGCAGACCAGGCCGTTATGATTGGCTGCTTCAGCCACCAACTCAATGTTATGCCGGAGACTGCAGCGCCTATAGAAATTGCCCAGATCCAGGACGCGACGACGTCATTGCCGACATGGGCACTACGCGCCGCCTGGAAGAAGATTGCAAGCGGTCCGGCGTAGGAAATGATGACGGCAAGCAGCCCTGCGGTGACTGCCGACACGGACCACCGCCCCATCGGAGCGGCGGACACCAGCGTACCTTCGTTGTCGCGCTGCATGGCATCCAGAAGGCGTTAGTGGATGGAGGACGGGTGACGTGCGAGCGCAGTCACCTTCATCGTCATATACGGAAACAGTGGCAGGCCAGAGAGAATCGTGTGCAGTTCGTCGTTGGACTCGACATCGAAAATGCTGTAGTTGGCATATTCACCGACCACGCGATGCAGTTGCTGCCATTTGCCCTGACGTTGAAGCTTCTGCGAGTAGGCTTTCTCGCGGGCCTTGATTTCATCAGCCTGAGCCATCGGCATATCGTTTGGCAGGTGTACATCCATTCTTACGAGATAAAGCATGTGTCTCTCATTTATAAAATTGGGTCTCTCAGGTTCAGCAACACACCGTCGGAATGAACCGGTGTGTTCGATGCCGGAACGACTGTGCGCTCAGTTATTTTTTGTCGCGACGATAGAAAGCGAGCTTTTCTTCGTCGATATGCAGACCTAGCCCCGGTCCTTCTGGCAGATGAAGGTCGAAGTCACGATACTGCGGTCTTGTGGTGACAATGTCGTCTTTCAATAAGAGTGGCCCGAACAACTCAGTACCCCACGCAAGTTGTGGAAGCGCGCTGAACCCATGTGCCGACGCGATCGACCCAATGCTGCCCTCCAGCATCGTGCCGCCGTACAGCGCTACGCCGGCCGCATCCGCGATAGCGGCCGCGCGCATCATTCCGTAAATCCCACCGGACTTCGCAATCTTCAACGCGAACACGTCCGCGCATGCGTCACGTACGAGTTCAAGCGCGTCCTCCGGTCCCGTCACAGCTTCGTCAGCCATGATGGGCAGGATGAACCGCGCGGAAAGTCTGGCGAGTACCCCGCGCTGCTCACGCGGCGTAGGTTGCTCGATGAGATCAATGCCAGCAGCTTCGAGCGCCTGGATTCCGAGCGTTGCGTCCACCTCATTCCACGCCTGATTCACGTCGACTGTGACCTTGGCGCGGTCGCCAAGCGCGGACTTGATTTTCGATACGTGAGCGACGTCATCGCGAACGCTACGTCGGCCAATCTTCAATTTGAAAGTGTTGTGGCGACGCTCCGCCAGGAGCATTTCTGCTTCCTCGATGTCTCGTTGTGTATCGCCGCTCGCGAGCGTCCAGAGGACGGGAAGTGTCTTGCGGACGGCGCCGCCAAGAAGGGTCGAAACAGGGACGCCGAGGCGCTTGCCTTGCGCGTCCAGCAAGGCCGTCTCGATTGCACATTTCGCAAACCGGTTTCCCCGAGCAACCTTATTCAGCTTGATCATTGCACCATTGACGTTGGTCGCGTCCAGCCCAACAAGTGCCGGCGCCAGGTAAGTGTCGATGGTCAGCTTGATACCTTCGGGGCTTTCTTCGCCGTAAGACAGGCCGCCAATCGTGGTGGCTTCGCCAATACCCTCGATGCCGTCGCTCGAGCGCAGACGAACGACGACCAAAGTTTGTTGCTGCATGGTCGCCATTGCTAGCTGATGCGCGCGAATGGTTGGGAGGTCAACCAGAACGGTTTCGACGGATGTGATTTGGGCGTTCATACCTGGAATGTTGGAGTTGAAGGGTTGCTGAAGTATTGCGTGCTCAGCAACCCCATGTCCAACACCATCGACGTCTAGTGTCATACCCCCGAGGTATGGCGTGTGTCACCGGCCGAAATCGTTGCGGGCCGCATAGGGGATGCCTTCCTCCTCATACAGCCGATAGATGAGTTCGAGCATTTCCCGAATGTCGCGTGATTCGTCGAGCGCACGCATGCTCATGATGATTGGCGAAACCAAAGTCGGGTCGTCAAGTTCCTTGTAGCTCACATCGTCTCGCTTCAGACCGTAGACGCTACTCGGAACGACCGAAATGCCTTCGCCCGCCGCCACGAGGCCTAGCGCAATCTGCAATTCTCGTACTTCGTATATCCGGCGAGGCTTGAGACCGCGGTCCTTGAATGCCGACAGTACTTGGTCCGCGTAACTGGGTCGCGGCGCCTTAGGGAAAATAATCAAGGTCTCGTTGACCAGGTCGCTGAGAGCGAGGACGGGCTTGACCAGTGAGAGTGAGTGGCCCTCCGGGAGCGCAACAATCATCTTCTCTTCGCGAAGAATCACCCGACGGATGTTCGCTTCCTCATGCCGAATGCGGCCGAACCCGACATCAATTTGACCGCTTTTCAGCGCTCTGATCTGGTCCATCGTCGACATCTCGTGGAGGCTGAGTTCGACTGTAGTGTTCTCGTCGCGGAATCGTCGGATGATTTTGGGCAGCATTCCGTACAAGGTCGAGCCAACGAACCCTATAGAGAGGCTGCGCTCGATGTTGCCCACGCGCCTCGTCATGGATTCGAGGTCGGAGGTCTGAGCCAGCAACTGGAGGGCATGAGCGTAAAAGAACTTGCCCGTCTCCGTTAACTGCAACGGGCGTGAATCGCGCTGGAATAGCTGTACCTGAAGCAGCTCTTCAAGTTGCTGTATCTGACGGCTCAACGGCGGTTGGGCCATATTCAGGCGCTTTGCCGCGCGTGTGAAATTGCGTTCCTCGGCCACAGCGACAAAATAGCGAAGGTGCCGCAGTTCCATCTCAATACCTCGTAGATATAGACCGATACTAAATCAGTGTTGGACGAGGCCTTCCGGCGTCGATTATTCTGCATTCACACTCTGTTTCAGCACCCATTATACCTCTCAGGCATATTCAGGCGGGCGCTAAACGAAGGGTTTACCCCAGCAAAAAATAGAGATTCAGGAGCAGACATGAGCGTCAAAGTGTTCGATACGAAGGAAGTGCAGGACCTGCTGAAGGCGGCCGCAAACATGGGTAGCGAGGACGGCAGTACACGCGCAAAGCAGATCGTCAATCGCCTGTTGGGCGACCTGTTCAAGGCTATCGACGACCTCGACATGACGCCCGACGAAATCTGGGCCGGCGTCCACTACTTCAACAAGCTTGGCCAGGACGGCGAAGCTGCTCTGCTTGCTGCTGGTCTCGGTCTGGAAAAATTCCTCGACATTCGCATGGATGCAGAGGACAAGGCGGCAGAAATCACGGGTGGCACGCCGCGTACCATCGAAGGTCCGCTGTATGTTGCGGGTGCGCCGGTGCGCGACGGTATATCGAAGATTGACGTCAATCCGGACGAAGGCGCGGGCCCGCTGGTCATCCGCGGCACGGTCACTGGCCCGGATGGCAAGCCTGTCGCAAATGCCCTGGTCGAGTGCTGGCACGCCAACTCAAAGGGCTTCTATTCGCACTTCGACCCGACCGGCGCGCAGAGCGAGTTCAACCTGCGCGGTGCCGTCAGCACTGACGCTCACGGTAAGTACGAGTTCCGCACACTCATGCCGGTGGGTTACGGTTGCCCGCCGCATGGCGCGACGCAGCAGTTGTTGAATGTGCTTGCACGTCACGGCAACCGTCCGGCGCATGTTCACTTTTTCGTCACTACCGACAAGTACCGCAAGCTGACGACACAAATCAACATCGAGGGCGACCCGTTGATTTGGGACGACTTCGCCTACGCCACCCGTGAAGACCTGATTCCCCACGTGGTCGAAAAGACGGGCGGCACGGCTCTGGGCATGAAGGCCGACACGTACAAGGAAATCGAGTTCAACATCGAGTTGACTCCGCTGGTTCATGGCAAGGATAACCAGCTCGTCAGTCGCCTGCGCGCCTCCGTCACGGCGTAACCGTTCCGCGCGGCTGCTACCTCGTACCGCTGCTGCCGCTCAATTCTCCTCAAGAATCTTTCGACACCGATGCGCGTGCTTCATCGCCTGAAGCACGCGTAGGAGAGCACACATGTCTGCCATTCTCAACAAAGCTACGCAACTGGATGAGCTGCTGCACACCGCGGTTCAGGACGACAAGGAAAACGGAGTATTCCGTTGCCGCCGCGACATCTTCACCAACCCCGATCTGTTTGAGCTCGAGATGAAACACATCTTCGAGAGCAACTGGATATATCTGGCGCATGAAAGCCAGATTCCCGAAAACAACGATTACTACACGACCTGGATTGGGCGTCAGCCCGTGGTTATCACTCGCGACAAGAACGGCGAGCTCCACGCGGTCATTAACGCCTGTGCGCACAAAGGCGCGATGCTGTGCCGGAAAAAGCACGGCAACAAAGGCACCTTCACCTGTCCTTTCCACGGCTGGAGCTTCGCCAACACCGGCAAGCTGCTGAAAGTGAAAGATGTGAAGACCACCGAATACCCGGTGCAATTCAATACCAACGGCTCGCACGACCTGAAGAAAGTTGCACGCTTTCAGAGCTATCGCGGCTTCCTGTTTGGCAGCCTCAACGCGGACGCTATTCCACTGGAAGAGTACCTCGGCGAGACGAAGGTGATCATCGACCAGATTGTCGACCAGGCTCCAAACGGGCTGGAAGTGTTGCGGGGCAACTCCTCGTACATCTACGACGGCAACTGGAAGATGCAGATGGAGAACGGTTGCGACGGCTATCACGTGAGCACCGTTCACTGGAACTATGCCGCGACGATGGACCGTCGCAAGGTAGAGGGCACCAAGGCGGTGGACGCGAACAGCTGGAGCAAGTCGGTGGCCGGCGTGTACGGATTCAACCACGGCCACATCCTGCTGTGGACCAAGACCATGAATCCCGAAGTGCGCCCGGTCTATCAACACCGCGATGAAATCAAGGCACGCGTGGGCGAAGTCAAGGCGGATTTTATCGTCAACCAGACAAGAAACCTGTGTCTGTATCCGAACGTGTTCCTGATGGACCAGTTCAGTACCCAGATTCGCGTGATACGTCCGATTAGCGTAGACAAAACTGAGGTCAGTATTTTCTGCTTTGCCCCTAAGGGCGAAAGCGCGACCGACCGGGCTACCCGTATCCGGCAATACGAAGATTTCTTCAACGTCTCTGGAATGGGCACGGCAGATGACCTTGAAGAGTTCCGCGCTTGCCAGGCAGGCTATGCCGGCACCACTGCGCTGTGGAACGACCTTTCGCGTGGGGCGCCGCTGTGGGTCGAGGGGGCCGACGCGAACGCCAAAAATATGGGACTGAAGCCGCTCATCTCAGGCGAGCGTAGCGAAGACGAAGGGCTCTTTGTGTGTCAGCACGAATACTGGGTGCATGTGATGCGGGACGCGCTCAAAAAGGAACAAGGGGAGGCACTGGCATGAGCTTCGACTACCAGACAATCTGTGCCGCGCTGTACCGCGAAGCGCGCCTGCTCGACGACCGGCAGTGGGAAGAATGGCTTGCGTGCTATGCCGAGGACGTCACGTACTGGATGCCCGCGTGGGATGACGACGACCAGCTCACCGACGACCACGAAAGCCAGATTTCGCTTATGTACTACCCGGACCGTGGCGGTCTTGAAGACCGGGTGTTCCGCATCAAGACAGAGCGCAGTAGCGCTTCGATGCCTGAACCACGCACCAGTCACAACGTGACGAACATAGAAGTGCTGGCCGAGCGCGAGAACGAAGTGGACGTGCGCTACAACTTCAATACGCTCAGCCACCGCTACAAAACCACCGACCAGTTTTTCGGCACGATGTTTGTCACTCTGCGCAAAGTCAATGATGAACTATTGATTTCCTACAAGCGCATTGTGTTGAAGGATGACTACATCCGCCAGGTGCTCGACGTTTATCACGTTTGATATCGAGTGTCAGTGGAAATCAGAAGTACAGGAGGCAAGATGTCCAGCTACAACATTGCACTGAATTTTGAAGACGGCGTGACCCGCTTTGTCACATGCAAGGCGGGCGAGAAGGTGCTTGATGCCGCCTTTCGCGCGAAGATTAACCTGCCGATGGATTGCTCAGACGGCGTGTGCGGTACCTGTAAGTGCCGCGCCGAGAGCGGACGCTACGACCTTGGCGACGATTACATCGAAGATGCGCTAACCGAGGATGAGAAGGAAAGCGGTCTCGTACTCACCTGCCAGATGGTGCCGCAAAGCGACTGTGTGATTGCAGTGCCGGCATCTTCCACGGTATGCAAGACTGAGCAAAGCAGGTTCGCCGCGACTGTGGCGAAGATCGACCAGCACAACGATGCGGCCGTTGTTCTCGAACTGGACGTGGATGCTGCTGCGCCCGTTTTCCTGGCAGGCCAGTACATCAACATCGATGTTCCAGGCAGCGGTCAATATCGCTCATATTCGTTCTCGTCTGCACCGGGCGAATCGAAGATCAGTTTTCTGATCAAGAAGATTCCTGGTGGCGTGATGAGCACCTGGCTCGAATCCGCACAACAAGGCAACAAGGTAGAGCTAGTCGGACCGCTCGGAAGTTTCTATCTGCGCACCGTCGAGCGGCCGCTGCTGTTCCTCGCTGGTGGCACGGGCCTGGCTCCGTTTCTGTCGATGCTGGAGGTGCTGGCGCGCGCCGACTCGCAGCAGAAGGTCCACCTCATTTATGGCGTGACCCGCGACCTCGACCTGGTGCAGGTTGATGCCATCGAAGCGTACAAGGCGAAGTTGCCGAACTTCAGCTATGACACGGTTGTAGCCGATGCGGATTCGAATCATCCGCGCAAAGGTTGGGTGACGCAGCACATGCCAGCTGAGATCCTGAACGAGGGGGATGTCGACGTTTACCTCTGCGGGCCGCCACCGATGGTCGATGCCGTGCGTAAGTATTTCGACGACAGCGGCATGACGCCCAACAGCTTTCACTACGAGAAGTTCACTCCGAACGCAGCGCCGAGGACCGTATGAGCACGCAACGATTTGCCGGCAAGGTCATGGTGGTCACGGGTGCCGCGCAGGGCATTGGTCGCGCGGTAGCGCTTCGCGCAGCCGCAGAAGGCGGCAAGGTGCTGTTCGTAGACCGCGCTGACTTCGTGTCAGAAGTCGCCGCCGAGGCGGAAGGCGCGGAAACAGCCGGGTTTGTCGCCGACCTTGAGACTTATGACGGCGCCGCATCGGCGATGGACTTTGCCGCACGCAAGTTCGGCGGCATCGACATTCTGGTAAATGGCGTGGGTGGCGCGATTCGCATGCGTCCCTTCGCCGAGTTCGAGCCAGCACAGATCGATGCAGAAATCCGTCGGTCACTCATGCCGACGCTGTACGCCTGCCATGCCGTGTTGCCGTACCTGCTTAAGCGCGGGGGAGGGACCATCGTCAACGTCTCCTCGAACGCCACTCGCGGCATCCGCCGCGTACCGTATTCGGCGGCCAAGGGCGGTGTCAACGCGATTACGCAGTCGTTGGCGATGGAATATGCGGAGCACAACATCCGCGTGGTTGCCACAGCGCCGGGTGGGACCGATGCGCCTCCACGACGTGTCCCCCGCAACACGGCCGGCGACAGCGAGCAGGAAAAAGTCTGGATGAGCGAAGCAGTGAAGCAGGTCACTGAATCGACCTTCTTGAAACGCTACGGCAGCATCGACGAACAGGCCGCGCCGATTCTGTTCCTCGCTTCGGACGAGGCGGGTTATATCACTGGCACTGTGTTGCCGGTAGCGGGCGGAGATAACGGCTGACATTGTCGACGCTCCCCACGCTCGACATATACAAGGAGACAAATCTGTGAGCGAACGTAAAGCCATCGTCCCTGACGGGATGGAAGCCGTGTACGAAAAGATTCGGTACGCCCCTGCGCTCAAGGTTGGCAACACTCTTTACGTATCTGGTCAGATTGGTCGGAATGCGGCTATGGAATTAGTTGAAGGTCGCGAGGCGCAGATCGTCCAGGCTTTCGAGAACCTCAAGCTTGTGTTGGCTGCTGCAGGTGCATCGATGAGCGACGTGGTTGATCTGACCACGTTCCACACCGACATGCGTGATCTTCCGCTCTTCATGGCAGTGCGTGACCGATATCTTGCGACGGACCCGCTGCCAGCCTGGACGGCGGTGGGCGCCCACATGCTCGGCGGAACGGCCGGTTACATTGTTGAAATCAAGGCCGTAGCTGTACTGCCTGAGTGACGCGGGAGCCAGGCGCATGCCAATATAAGGAGCCGGCCATTGGCCAGCGAAATGCATCAGCAAGCAACACGCGATGTCGTTTCCTTACTCCCGAGTCGCACAGACGACATGGCGCGGCTGGCAATCCTGCTCGAACACGACGAGCTATCGTCTCCGTCATCGGCAAATACAAGCACGGCAAGAGCCGCCTTCTCAACGAGTTGACTGGGCTGGGTTCTGTCGCAGTAGAGACGGTGGCTTGCGCAAATAGTGCGGCCAGATTCGCACCACTTTTATCGATCGTGACCGTCTCGGGCTCGCCGTTTTGATCGATCGACTTCTCGAAGTAGCGCTGACCCTTGACCTTGATGCCGGTCTCATCGACGCGCCAGCTCCTGCCAACAGGGCGCTTGTGACGCCGGAACGCCTTCTCCAGCACCGGAAGCAGTTTTATGGCGCAACGATGCACGGTCGAATGATCGAGCAGTATGCCGCGTTCAGCCATCATCTCTTCCCGATTTCGGACACTCAGCCCGCAGGCCACGTACTACCGCACGCACATCAACATTGCATCCAGCGGGTAGTGAAGGCGTTGAAATATGCGGGCCACGGTCGGAGTCAAGGTCCGCCTCATCAGCCATGTCATTCGTCGCGTTCGCTCGAATCATAAAGGACCATCCTTATTGCGACAGAATCGATCCGTTTGCCCATCGTGATGGCGTCGATCAACGGGTAGACTCGCCACCAAATAGGGCGAAGTGAGGTGGCGCGGTGACATTTGATTTCAGCGCGGTACTTGGTCGTTCAAGCAGCGTCAAATCAGGACGTGGCCGGCGGAGAGTTGGGGAGTGTTGAACACTCGTTCGAGTGCGCGGGCGGTAGCAAGCGTCGCTAAATCTCCGCGAAAAGGTCCGATGACCCGTGGTCGTTGGAGAGATGACCACGTCGACAAAAACTCGGTTTAGTGACGTCCGCACCACCTTGCGCAGGTGATTCCGCATTGGCCATTCAGCCGCTTTTAAGTACGAAGAGCGGCGAGAGATCGCGGCGAAAACCGTCGACGCCACGGAAGCAAGGCGCTCCCAGCGTGAAGAACAGGCTGGGAGCGCAATCGTGCGTAGGGTCGCGATTAAATGGGATCGACTTCAGGGGCGGAGGATATAGCGACTTCTGGCGGCGCACGCCGCACTTTGATGAGGCACACCGCGAGCATCGCGATGGCCCCAGGAATCGCAATCGCGATGAAATTCTGCTGCAGCGGCAGCGACTGACTCACAAGGAATCCAATCACGATCGGCGCCAGAATTGCACCGCTTCGTCCGACGCCCGACGCCCAGCCGATGCCCGTTGATCGCGCCGCGGTCGGATAGAACTGGCCAGCGAACGCGTATGTGACAATTTGCGTGCCGATCGTCGACGCCCCGGCCAACCCAACGAGAAAGAACAACGCTCCGACGGGAACCTTCACTCCCAGCAAGCTGATGGAAACTGCCGCTAGTCCATACATCACGATTAGCACGTGCTTGATGTTGAAGCGGTCCGCGAGCCATCCGCCGCCGATTGCGCCGAGCATCGCCCCGAAGTTGAGAACGAGGACAAACGTCAGCGCAGAGCCGAGACTATAGCCCGCGCTTGCCATCAGCTTGGTCAGCCACGAACTCAACGCGTAGACCATGAAGAGGCACATGAAGAAGGCGGTCCACAGCATCACGGTGCTGATGCCGCGGCCATCGGCGAAGAGTTGTTTGATGGGAGACCCGGTTTCGGTGCCCTTGTCGTGCAGCGTGAAATGATCGGCTTGCTGAGGGACGTAGGCGGGGTCGATTTTCGGAAGAATCTGTTTCAGCCTGGCCTCGCGCTGGTTGCGTACCAGGAAGGCCAGCGACTCTGGCATTAGCTTCCAGATGACTGGCGCGAGCAACGCGGGAATGCCTGCAGCGAGAAACACGGATTGCCAGCCGTAACGTTCGATCATCGCTTTCCCGACGAGTGCCGCAAGCATTCCGCCGACGGAATAGCCGCTGAACATCAACGTGACCATCGTGTTGCGGATTTTGCGTGGCGAGTATTCCGTCATCTGCGCAACCACGTTCGGCATGACGCCGCCGATTCCAAGGCCCGCGAGGAATCGCGCAATGCCGAACGTCACCGGATCGCCCGTCAAGCCCGCCGCCGCAGTGAAGACGCTAAAGAGCAACAGACAAATGACGATCGCGGGAACGCGACCTATGCGGTCCGCGATGGTGCCGAGAAACACGGCGCCGATCATCATGCCGAGCAACGCCGAACTCACCATGAAGCCGGCACTTGTCGGCGCGACGTTCATGTCGCGCATGATCGATGGCAACGCAATGCCGACGACCGCGAGATCGTATCCATCGAAGATGATGATGAGCGCGCACCACAAGAGCAGAAGAAGGTGGAACTTACTGAATCGGGCTTCATCGCAAAGCTTTTGAACGTCGAGATGGCGCATGCTGTCTCCTTTCATGCATGATTTATGGCTTGTGTGCGGATGAGCGCGGTTCTGCGCACGCATTGCGTGAAACCGCGATGTCGGATTCTCTAGATGCGAGGGCTTGCTCGGCGCAGTGTCGTAGATCGTGACTGCCGATTAGATCGTCTACGCGGAAGTGTGGCTGTGCTGCATGATGCCCCCATCTCCGTGACCTATCCCTTCAATTTATTTGTCTAGTAGCGGGCTCAGAATAGGCGAACCGCTGAAGCACCGTCCAATACTGTTTAAGTAGCGCCTGATACTCTTGGGGCATGGAGTGCGCGCTTAATATCAAGCGGAACATTATGCTTGGATAACGACGCCATACTCTTGGGATTGTGCAAGTAAGATATACGGCGTACTAAATAAAAATTTAGAGGATTTGTGTGGCTTGGGAGTTTCGTGGGTGATGGGTCTGGCGCTGATGTCGCCGCTTTACTGTTGCCGATGCTTGAAAAGGCGTTCCGCCGTCGCAAGCGTTCAGTTGGCAGGAGTTGGCGAATGGACGGGACTCAGCGCGATGAAATCGCGCGCTCCGGTCGCATTGTTTGGAACGCCCAGCGGGATGCACCCCTGCTAAACTTGTCCCGATTAGTCTTTGAGTAAGCCAATCATGAAGAGTGGTTCAAAAGGTGGCCTTGTCTATTCCACCGACGGCGGCCGGATGTGTCCCGAATGCAGACAGGTGCTCGCGGAATGTGTCTGCAAGGCGATTGCCAACACACAACCGGTAGGTGATGGCGTGGTACGCGTGACTCGCGTGACCAAGGGCCGAGGCGGGAAAAGCGTGACGATCGTTAAAGGACTGGCGCTCGATCCTCTTGCCTTGGCGTTGCTAGGCAAGCAGTTGCGCACGGCCTGCGGTTCTGGTGGAACGGTCAAGGATGGCGTGATTGAAGTGCAGGGTGACCATTGCGAGCGGATCATCGAAGCGCTCAGAAAGGACGGCCACAACGCGAAGCGGGCCGGGGGCTAGTTGCTTTAATGAGCGACGACGCGAAGAGTTTGATGGACCGCGTGCGACCACAACCGGTCACTTGCTGGCGGAGCGCGGATGCTTGATCGTGCGGTTCGCCCGATAGAATAGAGGCCAGATAAAGAGCGGTCACCAACCGATGCCGCACCGGCCGCATTGCGCTCCGGCGCTTGCGACTTCCCTGCCATTCTCCGATTCAATCTACGTGTGAAGACTGCTACCCTCGAAGACTTGCGTGACGGGCAACTCGCCGGTGCGCGACAGATAAAGCTCGCCTGCGGGTTGACCGAAATGCCGCGCGAGATCTTCGACCTCGCCGACACTCTGGAGGTACTCGACCTGTCGGGCAATGCGCTCACGTCGCTGCCAGATGATTTGCCGAAGCTGCGCCACCTGCGCGTCCTGTTCGCCTCGAATAACCCGTTCACCGAATTGCCGCCCGTGCTCGGCGATTGCGAATCGCTGAGCATGGTCGGCTTCAAGGCGAATCGCATCCGGCACGTTTCGGGGCATGCGCTGCCGCGGCAATTGCGCTGGCTGATCCTGACCGATAACGATATCGAAACGCTGCCCACGGAAATCGGCGAGCGTCCGAATTTGCAGAAGCTGATGCTCGCCGGCAATCGGCTGCGGTCGCTGCCCGAGACCATGGCCGCTTGCAGCCGCCTCGAACTGCTGCGCATTTCGGCGAACCGGCTCGACGCCTTGCCCGACTGGCTGTTGCGCCTGCCGAGGCTCGCGTGGCTCGCCTACGCAGGCAATCCGCTGAACGCAGCGCGCGAGCAGGTGGCGCTGGCCGATGCGCCGGTGCCGGAAATCGACTGGCATACGCTCGCGCTTGGACAAACGCTCGGGGAGGGTGCATCCGGCGTGACGCATCGCGCGACGCGTCTCCTGAGCGATGGGCATCCCGTCGAGGCGGTCGCCGTCAAGTTGTTCAAGGGCGCAATAACGAGCGACGGTTTGCCGGAGCTCGAAATGGCCGCATGCCTGCAAGCCGGCCAGCACCCGAATCTCATCCCGGTGCTCGGCAAGATCACGGGGCATCCGCTCGGCGAGCACGGCCTCGTGATGAAGTTGATCCATCCGGCGTTCGGCAATCTCGCCGGGCCTCCGAGCCTCGCCTCCTGTACACGGGACGTCTATGCGGACGACCTACGGTTCGACAAGCCGGTTGCGTTGCATATCGCGGGCGGGATCGCTTCGGCGGCGCAGCATCTGCATCGACGCGGGATCATGCATGGCGATCTCTACGCGCACAACATCCTGCACGACGGCGCGGGGCACGTATTGCTCGGGGACTTCGGCGCGGCATCGTGCCACGATATCGATGATCGCGCACGGGCACTGGCGCTCGAGCGGATTGAGGTGCGCGCGTTCGGCTGCCTGCTCGAAGAACTCGCGCAACGTTTGGCTGGAGAGGCCGATGACCTCGCCGCTGGGTTCGATGGGCTGATCGAAGACTGTTTCCGCGAGCGTGTCGAGATGCGGCCATCCTTCGATGAGATTGTCGAGCGGCTGTCTTCGTTGAGCGTTTGAGCGGAGCAGGCGGCACTGCGACCGTCGGATAACGGGTCCATCCGCCCGTAAGGGAATTCAGCGTGCGAGTCCGTCGCTGGGTCGGTTGACGTGTGCGAAAGATCGCCCATCTGCGGCTCTCGAAATGGTCGAAGCCACCGGCCGACCGCTGATCTTCGTCAAAATGGCACCCCCATCCCCGTGCAACGCCGCCTCCGTTCACGGCAGCCCAGTCCTTATCCACCAAGGGTTTCAGCCCGGTAGCCCGGTGCGTTGGACGCACTGGTAAACCACTATCGCGCGTGGATTGGTATGCCAGTACTGTCAGACGGGAACGCGTATACGCATGCCCTTCTTTTCGCTTCGAGGAGGCGCCGTTGAAAAGCTCCTTCTGCAAGTCCGATCCAGTCCCGCTATAGCAACTCCGCAAGGTTCCGTGCTTCACGCACACCGTGCCGGCAGTCCACGACCAGCCATGTGCGCAGGCAATCGGTACGTCCAATCGAACAAAAAGGAGGCAACATGCTTTCAGGAATCCACGTGCTTCGAGCGGCGGCGAGCGCCGCATTGGCGCTCTGCGCAAGCGGGGCTTTCGCGCAGGCTTCGATCGTTTCAGGGCCGTCCGGCGATCCCGCCTGCATGGTCCCCTGGAAGAGCGACACGAAGTTCATCAAATATCCGAAGAAGAACGCGCCTTACCGGATCGCACTCGTGAACGGCTATATCGCGAACACCTGGCGTATCCAGATGATCAGGACGGCCAAGGCCTACACCGCGCAACCGGCCGTTGCCGCCAAGCTCAAGGAATTCAAGGTCGTCTCGACCGGAGAGGACGTTCCGGCGCAGATCTCGGCCGTCAACAACTTCATCGATGCCGGCTATGACGCCGTCATCGTGAACGCGCAGAACCCCTCCTCATTCGGCCCGGCGATCCGCCGCGCAAAGAACGCCGGTGTGGTGCTGGTCGCTTTCGACAACACGCTCGACAGCGAAGACGCGATCAACGTCAACGTCGACCAGTATGGGCTCGGTGCGCTGTGGGCCAAATGGCTCGCGGGCCACCTGCCGAACGGAGGCAAGGTGCTCGAAGTTCGCGGGGTGGCGGGCACGTCGGTCGACACGGACCGGCACAATGGTTTCACGAAAACGCTGGACGGCACCGGCAAGAAGTGGAACGTCGTCCAGGTCTACGGCAAGTGGGACGACGGGGTCGCGCAAAAGGTCGCCGCCGACGCGATTGCCGTGCAGGGTCATTTCGATGGCATATCGGCGCAAGGCGGCGACACGGGCGTCGTGCGCGCGATGATCGATGCGAAACACCCGTTCGTGCCTTTCGGCGGCGAGACGGAGAACGGCTTTCGCAAGTTCTGCGCACAGTATGGGAGCCAGGGCCTGAAGTGTACGTCGGCGGGCACCGGGCCCGCGCAGGTGGCCGTGGCGATCAAGACGGCACTCGCTGCGCTGGATGGCCAGACAATTCCCGTGGCGATCAAGCTGCCGCTCGACGTCACCGACGATTCGATGCTGAAGTCGGGCGTCAACTATTTTCCGAACGACTCCGACAACTTTTTCGTCGGCAACTCGTTTCCGACATGCGGCATCAATTTCTCTGCGCAGGAAATCATGAAGCAGAACCAGGGCAACCAGTGACCGGATGATCGCCCGCGCTCTGACCGGAGACGAAGCATGCCGCAGGATGCAGAGCAGCCGTTCTTTCAGATGTCTGGCGTGTCGAAAAGCTACGGCGGCGCCGTCGCGCTGGATCACGCCGAGCTCTCGGTGCGCAGAGGCCGCATTCACGCGATCCTCGGCGAGAACGGCGCGGGCAAGTCCACGTTGCTGAAGGTGATGTCCGGCGTCGTGCAGCCGGACGAGGGCACGATGCATTTCGATGGCCGGGAGGTCATGTTCGCGTCGCCTGCCGAGGCGAACGCGGCCGGTATCGTCTGCGTGTATCAGGAGCTGTCGCTGATCCCCGACTTGAGCGTGGCGGACAACATCTACGCTGCGAACCCGCCGCGACGTTTCGGGATGATCGACCGGCGGGCCCAACGCCGCCAGGCCGAGGAGGCGCTCGCGCGAGCGGGCGCCGCCGACATCAATCCGCTTGCGAAAGTCCGGGACCTGCCGCTGTCGCGCCAGCAGATGGTCGAGCTCGCGAAGGGGCTGGCGCACGCGCCGCGCATTCTGATCCTCGACGAAGCCACCTCGGCGCTGACCGCGGCCGACGTCGCGCGCGTGATCGAGGTGCTCAAGCGCCTGCGCAAAGAGGGGCTCGCGCTGCTGTTCATCTCGCACCGCATGCACGAGGTGAAGGCGCTCGCGGACGAATGCACGGTCTACCGGAACGGTCGCCATGTGATGAGCTTCGAAGCTGGCACGCGCTCCGACAATGAGGTTGTCGAAATGATGATCGGCCGGAAGTACCAGCATGCATTTCCTGCCAAACCCGCAGCCAGACCCGCTGCCAAACCGGCGGACCAGCCGGCGGACGCCCGCAGCACCGCGCCGGTTCTCGCCTGTCGTGATCTCGCATGGAGCGACACGCTGCGGGGCATAAGCTTCTCGTTGCAGCCCGGTGAAATCCTCGGACTGGGCGGCCTCGACGGACAAGGCCAGCGCGAACTGCTGCTCGCGCTGTTCGGCGTGTTGCGCGGCTGCGCGGGCAAGATCGAGATCAACGGCAAAGCCGTGTCGATTGGCAGCCCGACGGCGGCGCGCGCCAACGATATCGGTATGGCGCTGATACCCGAGGACCGCAAGACCGAAGGCTTGATGCTGCCGATGTCAGTACGCGAGAACCTGTCGTTTGCCGCACTCGATCGCATGTCCACCGCCGGCATAATCGATCGCGACCGCCAGCAGTCGCTCGTCGAGCAGATGATGGACATGCTTGCGATCAAGTCGTTCAGCGTCGACGCGCCTGTGGGCTCGCTGTCGGGCGGCAACCAGCAGAAGGTCGTCATCGCGAAGTGGCTGATCCGGCAGCCGAGGATTCTGCTGCTCAGCGACCCGACGCGCGGTATCGACGTCGGCACCAAGCAGGAGCTCTACCAGCTGCTCAGGCGCCTTGCCGACGAAGGCGCCGCGATCGTCTTCTATTCGACCGACTATGACGAGCTGATCGGCTGCTGCGACCGCGTGCTCGTACTGTACGAAGGCAGGATCAAGAAGGAACTCGTCGGCTCGGCGATCACCGAGCAGAACCTGATTGCCAGTGCGCTCGACCTGCCCGTCGGACAGATTTTGCCTTCCACGGGAGCGGCGCTATGAGCGGGCTGCGTTACTGGTATGCGGAGAATCGCGGAGCGGTGTTCGCGTTCGGCCTGTTCGTGCTGATGTTCGCGATCTATCTCGTCAACTATCCGTCGGCGTTGTCGGCCAACGTATTTCAGACGGCAGCGAACAAAGCGGTACTGCTCGCGCTCGTCTCGATGGGGCAGGCGCTCGTCGTGCTGACGGCCGGCATCGACCTGTCGATTGGCATGACGCTGGTGCTGACGAATTGCATCGGGTCGTGGATCGTCACGGGCGACTCGCTGCACAGCGCGCTCGGCGTCGCCGGCGTGCTCGGGGCGGGTGCGCTGTGTGGCGCGCTGAACGGCGTGATCATCATTTTCGGCCGGCTGCAGCCGATCGTGACGACGATTGCGACGGGCGCCGTCTACTACGGATTGGCGCTGCTGCTGCGCCCTGTGCCCGGCGGATCGATCAACGAGGGCCTCGCCGACGCACTGACGGGCAAGGTCGCCGGCGTTCTGCCAGCGAGCTTGCTGATCCTGCTCGCCACGATCGTGATCGTCTGGATTCCTTTCAAACGCTCGGCGATCGGGCGAGCGGCCTACGCGACCGGGTCGTCCGAACCGGCGGCTTTCCTGTCCGGCATGCCGATCCGCCGCGCGAAGTTCGTGAGTTATACGCTGGCCGGCCTGCTCGCGGCAGTCGGCGGCCTGTTTCTGACGTTCTTCACGGACACCGGCGACGCGAACCTCGGCAGCGCAAACTCGTACACGCTGTTTTCGATCGCCGCGGTAGTGATCGGCGGCGTGTCACTGCTCGGCGGCAAGGGCAGCGCGATCGGCGCGATCTTCGGCGCATTCGCGTTCCGTTCCATCGGCGATCTGCTGTTCGTGTTCAACGTTGATGCGCTGTGGCAGCCGCTATTTCAGGGCGTGATTCTTCTGCTTGCTGTCGCGATCGGCGCGTGCGGATTGTTCAGGGTGCGCAACCGTCTGGAGTGGTTTCAATGAGCCAGGCTTCCGCGACCGGCCGGACCACGTTCGTGTCGAGGCTCACCCGCAGAATCGACAAACCGATCGTTATCGCATTCGCGTGCATCGTCGCGCTGCTGCTCGTCGGCGGGATGTTTTCGCGCAACTTCACGTCGCCGGAATACATTCTGCTGCAACTGAAGGTCGGCGCATTCCTCGGCATCATTGCGACCGGCCTGATGATGGTGATCCTGCTCGGCCACATCGACCTGTCGCTGCCGTGGACGATCACCGTCGGCGCGATGATGGCGTGCGCGGTCGCGGGGCACGGCGATCTCGGGCGCATCCTCGCGATTCCGGTCGGGATCGGGTGCGGCGTGCTGATCGGCATCGTCAACGGCATCCTCGTCGCACTGTTGCGCATTCCGTCGATGATCGCGACGCTTGCGACCAATGCGGTCGCGCAGGGCATCATGATTGTCTATACGGGCGGATCGTCGCCGCAGGATTCGGCGCCCGAGGTGATGCGCTGGCTCGCGGCGGGCTGGCTCGTGCCGGGCGTGCCGAATGCCGTCGCGCTGTGGGTGGTGATCGGCGGCGCCACGATGTTCCTGCTGTCGCGCACGACCTTCGGCCGCACGCTTTACGCGATCGGCAACACCGAGCGCGCGGCGTATCTTTCTGGCATCGATACGCGGCTCATCACGGTGACCGCCTTCGCCGTGTGCAGCGCGTTCGCCGCGTTCGGCGGCGTGCTGCTCGCGGGCTATGCGTCGAAGGCCGCACAGTCGATGGGCGATGCTTACCTGTTGCCGGCGATCGCGGCGGTCGTGCTCGGCGGCACGTCGATTCTGGGTGGACGGGGTTCATACCTGGGCACGGTGGCCGGCGCGATCCTCATCACACTGCTGCAATCGATCCTCTCGGTCGCGCAGATGCCGGAGGCGGGGCGTCAGATCATCTACGGCGTGGTGATCGCGGCGATGCTGCTGCTGTATGGGCGAAGCAAGCGGGAGGCGTAGGTCGAGCCGCTGGGACGCCAGGCGCGCTCAATCAACGGGTGCAGCCGGGACGTTCTTGTCCAACCGCTCACCAAACCGCGCGCGCGCTCTGCGTCACTGTTGCCTAGGGCCTGCAAGTTCTTTAGTCGCTTGTCGGCGGGGCTTCAGTAGTTCATTGGTCAAGACATCGGTGGCTGTCCTGTCTCCGACAGCCGAAAGCGCGTTTCACATTGCGGGATTTGCGCCGAGTTTCGGCGCCATCATCATTTTGCCGTTTGAAAACATGTTTTGCATCGCAAAAATTGCAACGTATCTCCTTGAAATATAATAACAAATTATGTCTTATGTCTTATATAAGACTACGCCGAAGTGGCGTTACTATTTAGTCATGCAGTTCGCTTCGAAAGACGTAGCGACACGCTGAACGATCTAGACAAACGCGCTTTGCTCTTAGGAGATACACATGGCCCAATATCAAGACGACATCAAGGCAGTTGCCGGTTTGAAAGAGAACAACGGCAGCGCCTGGAATGCCATCAACCCCGAGTACGCCGCACGCATGCGTGCTCAGAACAAATTCAAGACGGGCCTGGACATCGCGAAGTACACGGCCGGGATCATGCGCGCCGACATGGCCGCGTACGATGCTGACCCGTCGAAGTACACCCAGTCGCTGGGCTGCTGGCATGGCTTTATCGGCCAGCAGAAGATGATCTCCATCAAGAAACACTTCAATAGCACCGAGCGCCGCTACCTTTACCTGTCCGGCTGGATGGTGGCCGCGCTGCGCTCTGAGTTCGGCCCGCTGCCGGACCAGTCGATGCATGAAAAAACCTCGGTCAGCGCACTGATCCGCGAGCTGTACACGTTCCTGCGCCAGGCCGACGCGCGTGAACTTGGCGGCTTGTTCCGCCAGCTGGATGCCGCCGAAGGCGCCGCCAAGGCCGCGATCCAGGAAAAAATCGACAACCACGTCACCCATGTCGTGCCCATCATCGCCGACATCGACGCGGGCTTCGGCAACGCGGAAGCAACCTATCTGCTGGCCAAGCAGTTCATCGAAGCGGGCGCATGCTGCATTCAGATCGAAAACCAGGTGTCCGACGAGAAGCAGTGCGGCCACCAGGATGGCAAAGTCACCGTGCCGCACGAGGACTTCCTCGCCAAGATCCGTGCAATCCGCTACGCCTTCCTGGAGCTGGGCGTGGACGACGGCATCATCGTGGCCCGTACCGACTCGCTGGGCGCTGGCCTGACCAAGCAGATCGCCGTGACCAGCACGCCGGGCGACCTGGGCGACCAATACAATTCCTTCCTCGATTGCGAAGAGTTGTCGGCCGACGAACTGGGCAATGGCGACGTCATCATCAAGCGTGACGGCAAGCTGCTGCGTCCGAAGCGCCTGCCTAGCAACCTGTTCCAGTTCCGCGCCGGCACGGGCGAAGCACGCTGCGTACTGGATTGCGTCACCGCGCTGCAAAACGGCGCCGACCTGCTGTGGATCGAAACCGAAAAGCCGCACATCGCCCAGATCGGCGGCATGGTTAGCGAGATTCGCAAGGTCATCCCGAACGCCAAGCTGGTGTACAACAACAGCCCGTCGTTCAACTGGACGCTCAATTTCCGCCAGCAGGCGTATGACTCGATGAAGGCCGCGGGCAAGGATGTGTCGGCATACGATCGCGCCCAGTTGATGAGCGTGGAATACGACCAGACCGAATTGGCGAAGCTTGCCGACGAAAAGATCCGGACTTTCCAGGCTGACGCGTCACGCGAAGCAGGTATCTTCCACCACCTCATTACGCTGCCGACTTACCACACCGCCGCGCTGTCAACCGACAACCTGGCCAAGGAATACTTCGGCGACCAGGGCATGTTGGGTTATGTGGCTGGCGTGCAGCGTAAGGAAATCCGCCAGGGCATCGCCTGCGTCAAGCATCAGAACATGTCCGGCTCGGACATCGGCGACGACCACAAGGAGTATTTCAGCGGCGACGCGGCCCTGAAAGCGGCGGGTAAGGACAACACCATGAACCAGTTCTGATAGCAGTCGTGCTCCGAGAAAACGCCAACCTCTACAGGTTGGCGTTTTTCCATCCGGCGAGATCACTCGCAGTGTTCGGGCCACAGCCTGAACGGTCATTTCATTTTTTGCGCGCCAATTCCGATTAAAAAGTCGGACGCCCGCATGTCGTCTAATTCACACCTCAAGTTTTGTCCTGCGGCGCCGTTAGCGCAGACATGGACAAAGAGACCGCTCAACAGATTACAAGGGCCGCGCATCATGCTGCGCAGGCCATCGTGCGTGCTCGCGTCGATCTTAGTGTCCCCCGTCAAGACCAACTCTACAACCGCATCTACCTTGGTCTGCTCGAAGACTCTGCAGGGCGAGGAAACCTCGCCGAGTTGCTGGCCGCTCTCGCTCGTCCGTAATATCCACCCACGAAATATGAAACGTTTTGCTGGCGTTATCGTTCTGGCTCTGTTGACAGCCTGCACATCGATCTCCGACGTGACGCCGGCCGGCGACGGACACTACACCGTGACAACGCAGGTGCGAGGCGGGATGACCCCGTGGGGTGAGGTGAAAGCATCAAGCCTGAAACGAGCGGACGAATACTGCAAAGAGCGGGGCAAGCAGATGCACCAGGTTGATATGCAAACGCATGGTGTCCGCGGATGGACGCCGCAGGAAGCTGAGCTGACGTTCGCCTGCGTGGCAGGATCCTAACTTGCGGGTGTATCCCGCGGCGCTGCAAGCAGATGGTCCAGCCATTGCTGCGGCATCGCTTTCCGCGGTCCGAACGACGCTCAGCACCTGCGGTCAATAAATACCATCGCTTGAACACTTCAAGTTTAGACGCTCGCAGCGATTCCATTGGTGCGTGCGACTATCGGGTCCACGTCCAATTTTTGTTCAAATGCGAACCGCGTTGGTTCTTGAAGTGACGCTTTGCGCCTTGCTTCCGCATTTGCGATGAAGTCAGACAGTTCGCGTTCGATAGCAGAGTCCCTGGCACCGGGTTTCCACGTTGCGGTACCGAACCGGCGGCGCGTAGCACGGGCTAGCACTAACGCAGACATCGCGGCCTTCGCGCATTCGAATTCAACCTGCCAGCAGAATTCTGCTGGTTCACCAAACTCGCGGAAAGCTTCCAGATGTTCGCGGGCTGCATGCACCATTGCAGGATACTCTCGCAGCTCAGAAATGGCCTTTTGGCTGAGAACCTGCCAATCAAGCTTGTCTGGGAAAACAAAAGACGGGATGGTTACATCCTTGCAGACTTCGTGGCGAGCATGATCTGATGACGCCGTTAGTGCCCACACGGCTTTGTGCATCATCGTGCGGCAGGCGCGAGCATGTCCTTCCAGCGACAACGCGAGTTCCAACGCCGTGTCACGTCGCTGACGCTTACGACGACGCGCGTTTGATGCAGTGATCCACGCGAGCGTAATCACTGAGCCTACGGACGCCGATGTCAGCGCCACAGTTATTGGGGTGTCCCAGCTAAGTCGCTGAACATATTCAAGCCATTCGTGCCGCATTCCATGCGCCTCGAATAAAAGAGGTCTGCAGAGTATAAGCAATCGTTTGCGGCCGTACCTGAGCAAAAAATTCGGAGTGTGTTATCGCCGCAACGGTCGACTACGGAATCTCGTGCCTGAGGAGCCACCAGCGATCAACGTCGCGGTCCGAATTTCGGCAATCGGCCAAAAAGCAGCCGATCGACATTCGTCTAAGAATCGTCGACAATTTCTCGTCGATATTCGCAACTTGTTCAGGTACATGACGCGTCCGATTCGCCAACCCGACTTGCTAGTGACGTTTGCGCTGACTGCATTTTCATCGGAATGCACATCGAAGCTGGTTCGGTCGGGTTACCGTCCTACCTGCAATGTAAGGGCCGACTGTTGGTCGTCGGCTCACCACGAATTCTTTGGGGAAGGTATGGTTGCAACGGGAGAGCGGTGTTTGGCTGAGGTCTCGCTGCTTACGCCGGAGGCGTATCCCCATTCGCTATGGATTGGACGGTTATTAGACGTCGGCGAGGATCCGGTGATCGTTGGCCAAGCCGAGATCGTTCAGATTTTCAATCCACTCCTCGAGACGACTGAGAACCCGCCACATTGATCCACTGAGGCAACAACAAGGCGGATGGTGACGGGGGCGGCGCGAGGCGGTGTGCGGCCAGTTTTTGCCGTTCGGCAACCTTATCTGCATCGTCCAATCCACGTCACTACAAGCGTAACGCAGCAGACCATGCGCAATACTCGCGGAATCCTCATGACTACGGCGGTACTATGTACGGTTGTAATTGCCGGGTGTGGGCATACGGTACGAGAGTCCTTCTATCGGGTAACGGTTCTTGATCGGCCTGATACTCTACGCGATTACACATCATGGCCAAGACACGCTCGCTTTAGTCCCGCGCAAGGTGTGTTACTGGAGTTCTGGGTACAGGGACGACCTGGCGGGTTGCCTCTTGTCTATTCGTCGATGAGGCTTGAAAGTGGTACGACATTCAGATGGACATCGAGCAGTTTGGCGTGGCTTGACAATGAAGGAGCCACGATATCGACGGGCGAAATCGCGTCGATGAGATTCACCAACTATTGCAAACCACCGCCGGGACGCGTGTGCTCAATTACTGACACATCTCTTTCGGACGGCCCAGTCGTCACTCATGAATATTCATGGGGAAAGGGCACAATGTCTGTCTATAACGTTGTGCCTACAAGCTCGCTTCGTGGAGCGGAGTTAAGGAAGGTCACCACGACTTGGCTGCCGGGCTACAGCCGGTGGCTGGAAGTAACGTCTGAAATGACCATTGGCGCAACACCGTCTGGTCCGCGGACCCGATATCGTTTGAGGTTGCCGGACGCACAGATCAACGAACGGACGGTATCCATGCCGATTATCGAGATGCAATGGGTGTCGGAGGATGTCTTCGAGCCGGATACGCCAATCAACGATTAATTCATCGAAAAGGTAACCAAGGCGTGTGAACACCGAACGGCCGTTTGCGGGCCCGGCGGCGGGTGAGCGTCAATCGGCGCGTTTCACTGGTCTTCCTCCAGGTTGGAGATCACGAGTGTCTGTGCATAACGTTGTGCTGCTTCCATTCACGGCATTGAATCGCGGTCAGTTGGGTGCTGCAGCGGTGTTGTTCTTCTTCTACGCGATCATGCTCGCCTGTATCGCCAAGGCATTGTTTGAGATTGCCAATTTCGCTGGGGTGAAGACGCAGACCGGAATGGCCCAGGTCATAGCAAAGCGAATTGTGCCCGCCCATTGGGAGTGGCAAACACGTGGACGCTATTTGACGCGTGCCTACGTGGAGGAATTCGAGATACTGGACTTGGTTATCAACGGCCGAAAGCTAACGTATCGACCGATTCCGTGGATTATGGAGCGAACAGTAGCAAACACAATGGAGCCAGTTCAATTCAAGGCCGCTCGATTTAGTAGCGAAGTCCGGGTCAAAAAGTTCAAGTACCTTTAGTCGGGACGTCCACTGAAGATGACTGCGGGCGCATACCGGTCTATGTCGAGGATTGATGCGCCTTCGAATGACCGCTCTTGAGAACAACGAGTGACCGCTTCGGGTCGCGTACTGTCGATCCCCGGCTCGCACGGTTCGCGCTGCTCATGCCGATTGCATGAGGCAGTGCGCGGCCACTACCGGTCATTCGACACGGCCACGAGAATCGTCAACAATACGGGCGGGAATGAAGCGGATGAATGGGTTTAGGTCGAGGTGACCTCATCGACACAGCACGACGCCGTACCGCGTCTACTCCAGTCCGTGCATGTCCCCGGTGTAAAGACCGGGAACGGCTTCAAAATATATGGCTACGTTGTTAAAGGAGCGCAGGTCGGCGCAGGTCGACTACCTGTAGCCGGACGACCGCGAGGACGAATTGCGGCCAGTTTCGGTGAGTCGACGGCACGGTCAGGATCGTCGACAATGATTCCCGAATATAAAAATGCCCCGACTGGGATGTCGAATGCCATTTGACCAGAGAACTACATTCCGTAGACCTACATCAGGCCCCTATCGCCGCGGGAATTTACAGAGTCGTTTGTGTAGTACGCTTGCGACGATAGGTCGATGGCTTATCGTCGCAGTAGGCGTGGTCTTTTTGTTGCTAAGTGCAACTGAGGGGCTTGGCGCGAGTCCGCCGCTTTCGAGGAGGGGATGGTATATGTTACTTGTGCTGCTTGTCCTAATTTTCGTGGCTGTTGTAGCGATGCGATGGGCGCGTTGAGAACGAATCCGGACTAGGCTCGCAACCGCATGCATGATGTACGTTGCACGACGCAGTGCTGCAACGACCAAATCGGCCGGTCAAGGGCACCGCCGAGATCGTCGACAATCAGACAAAACTGTTCTATTCCGCCTATGTACTGCCCTTACTGCTCTGTACAACTGATTGAATTCCGTGGACGCGAACTTCAGTGCCCGCTTACGGGATCATTATTTAGCATTTCCGTTCGGTATCAATTCGAGCAGCTTGCATTCAGCGCCGCGCCTCTGCCCTCGGGGAAAATGCCGTTCAAGCTTGGAAAATGGTTTTGCCCCTGTTGTGGCAAGCAAACTGACGATGGACTTTGCGCAACGTGCGGCCGGGCGATTACAGGTCGGCTTGCGCGCGAGTTATTGGAACTAAATCCGCACCGACGAGGATGAAGCGATATTGACGATGAACCCGCGCTGCCTAATCGATTTTATTATGGTGGCAGCGGGCTTTCGTGTTGCCTTGATTCGCGACATCGAACGACCGCTTTGCACAGACTCGAGAGATCGCAATGGGTCGGTTCGAGTAGCACGGGCTCTGACGGCCAGCCGGTCTACCACGAGATTCGCCAGGCGGCACTCAGGTGTTGATCCAGATGCGCGCCTGCTCTAACTCGCTGACGTGGAACGCCTTGACTTCGGCCTTCGTAAAGAATCGCGCCAGATGCATCGAGGCGCGGATCCAACCCGCATCGGCCACCACGGCGGCGCGCGTGACCTTGCGGGCCAGGGAAACGCCGAGCGTTATATCGGTCCACAGCGCCCTCGGCTCGATACCGGCGAAACGCTCGATGCGTTCGAGCACGCGGGTCTTGCCGTTCAGTTCGAGATCGCCACGCATACGCTCAATGGCTTCGCGCAGATCGTGGTCGGTGATCTTACCTTCGACGGAAATCTCGATGACCGGGGAATCGGGCTCGGTGTGATACAGGATCATGGCAAGGCCACCTTTCCAGGGAGGCGTTACACGCTCAGGCGCAAATGAGCCTGACGTTCGATAACGCCCTAATGCTACCCCTTTTCATACGGCTCGGTTAGCTGGTAGAACGCCGTTCGGAGTACCCGAACCGCCCCGACGTGGCCAGGGATGTCAATAGATCGTCCAGATTGGACACCCGGCCTGCGCCCTCCAAGGATACGATTCACTCAAATGTTCTCCGGGCCACGCGTGCCGCCCTGCAGCGTGCCGGTTGCATGTGGCGGACCTCGATGTCGTCGAGTCGAACCAAGCATTCGCCGCGCAGGTAGGCGCTGTGATGCAACTGCTCGAGCTGGAATCCGGCCAGTGAATCCGAATGGCTCGGGGCATTTCGCTCGGTCATCCGATCGAACGGGTGCGGTGATCACCGTCAAGGCGCTATACGAGCTCCAGCCTGTCAACGACCGGTACATGGATGGTGCCGAAGATTGACGACTGTGCTCCGACAGAAGGCATAGCGAACGATATGCGGACTGATGCAGTTCGCCTTGAATAGTTCGTCTCCTCTCGGCTAGAGCGGCAGACACAAGATGCATACCATCAACTACATTGAAACACGTTAATCATGAAACACGAAACAGAGGAAAAACACGCTGCCCGGCAGAGTAACGGCCAGTGCAATCGCACGCAAAATCAGCGCATTGACGAATCCGGCAAGATGAGTCTCGATCCCGAGCGAAAGTGGGCGTGGACGACGTCAAGCAGTCGATATGACTGGATGGATTCGCATGCGCCGTTCGCGTATCTCGACTAGATTTCGACGACCGAAATGCGCTGCGGAGCGGCCATTGACGTTCTAGGTTCCGAACGGCCGTTGAGGCTGCTGTCCTCCGGAAGGCATGCGTGAATGAAATCTGCGCCGGAGGGACGTGGCGAGTGGCTTCGATTGCCGCGTCCGGATGCATACAGCGTCGGCCTGTTTCAGGGTGCAGGCAGGTCTTTCGAGTATGAGGCGTTGATCAGGTATTACGCCCGCACGTCAATCAGCACGCCAAGCGGTCGCCACTGGACTCCCTTCGTCTCGTCTGATAATCCGTCGAGTACCGCAGCCAGCGAGACTTTCGCGTTTGCATTCTGCGCGAGCGTCACGACATGATCCTTTAACGCCTGATTCAATTGACCAATTGCAGCTGTCATCGGATCGCCCGACTGTGTGTCAGCGCTAGAGATGGTTGCGGAATCGTCGATATCGAAATCCCATTCATCCGTATCGGCATCGCCGTCGCTTGCCACTGAACCGGACATCTTCGCCAGACCGGCAATCTGGGCGCCGAGATCGCGATAGCCATTTACGGCCGAGTTAGACGGCTGAATATCTGTCACGACGGAAAGCGCGTCCTTCGTCTCTTTGCCCGATATGCTCTGGCCATTGGCCAGGGCAATTGACTGCTGCAGTTCGAGTGCCTGATAGAGCGCCGCGATCAGGGATGCGCTCGACGCACTCACGCGCCTGGGTAACGACAAGGCGTCGGAGTTGTCGTTGACGCTGTCGCTGATGGTCAAGCCCGTTGATGCATCGATGCCGAGCCGCGTCAACGTACGCTTGAGTGCTGCCATCAGTGCATCGTTACTGCGGTCGGACGTGCTGGCCGTCGACGATGCATCCTTTGATGGAGGAGGCTCGGGCGGTGGCGGTGTGGTGACTGACGTGTTCGTGTTGATCGGATCAGGCGACATGGGGCTGATGCTTCCTTTGTTCAGCGCTTGGAGGGACGGTCGAAAATCGAATGCACGGTAGCGACGTACAATCGGGTTATCGGGACCCTCGCGTGAGACTTGATGTTTTGTAATTGCGCGAAAGGAAGGCAGCGGTGTTTGTAATTCAGTGAAACGGCCGCGAATGGCCGATACCGGTCCGCGGGCATAACTATCGGCGACAACTGAAAATAACCGATGAAACGCAAACGAAATATCTCTCGCACTATCCTATGCGTGATTTTGTTCACCGCTTCGTCGGCCCATGCCGGGTGGTATGAGATCAGGAACTATGCCGGGACGATTGGTAGCCTCCCTGTTCATGTGTCGTTACAGACCTACGATGACATCAACCGAAATACCTCTGGTCAGTGGCGCGTCGATGGCAGTTACTACTACGATGCCCATCGTGTTCCCATTCCATTGCAAGGCAAACGCCAACCCAATGGCGAGATGCAGTTATGCGAAGCAGTAGAGCCTGTTTCGTTTGGTGATTCGCCAACGGTGCCTGCCGCTTCGCCGACGCACCCTGTTCCTTGCCCTATCACGTTAAAAATCAGCGATACGAAGGCATCGGGGGAGTGGCGGGATGGCAGAAAAGTCCTGCCGATCGCGCTGCATCAAGTCGGCAGTCTCAACGATACTGGCCTCGAAACACCCCGAGTGGTCGGTGTTGTCGAAATACCGATGTGGCATCACACGAAGAACCATCTGTTGCTGGGTGTGTACCAGTCTTCGATGGATTGTTCGTTGTCGATGGTCCGCCTGCGCCTTGTCAATATCAAGAGTGGACAAATCGACAGGGATCTGAAATTCGATTGCGGCGCGGGCATCGTGGCGACCCCCATCTATGCCAACGTCTATCGTGCAGACAACCCCCGCAACGTGACTGTCATATTTCAAGGTGGGTATCACGGGATGGGGGACGACCGGGATGTTCCGGTTGAGCCATAGCTTCTCACACCTCAAAGCTTCACCGCGATCTGCTTGATTTGCCTGCTTCTCGAACGCCGTGAAGCGCGCATCAGCCTGGTTGCCGGGCAAAAACGCCTATTTCGGGCCGAACATTGATTCACTCTGCCATTAGCGATACCCTTGAATCGTTCGTGAACGTCGAATGCCAGTCAACCCGGAGACAACCATTTCGTGAAGCGAGCGTGGGCTTTCTCCTGCATCCTCGCCTTGAACGCGATCCTCGGCGGATGCGGCAAGAACGGATCGGAAAGTGGTACTCAGGAACAGGGCGCCTCCGCGAGTCAGGCGGCGAGTCAGCCTGGGCAGGCCGCGAGTGGCACAACGGCTGCATCGGGCGCGCAGGCGCCGAGCGGGCCGGCCGCCGTCACCAAGGCGCAGTTGCCGGCGGAAGCAGCCGAAACACTGCGCCTGATCAAAGCGGGCGGCCCTTTCCCTTTTGGCGAGGACGGTGTCTTATTCCGCAACAGCGCGGCATTGCTGCCGCAGCATCCGCGCGGCTATTACCACGCATATACAGTTCGCACGCCTGGTGCAACGGATCGCGGACTACGCCGCATCGTATGTGGTGGACCGCGCAAGCAAACCAGCGACTGCTACTACACCGAGGATTACTACGCCAGTTTCAAACGCATAGCAGAATAATTTGCGCCGATTAAAAATGCCCCGGGCCTCCTGTCGAGGAGACGCTGGGGCATTGTGTTTTCAGAGACCGTGCCGCGATGGCATGACGGGTGAAAGGGGTAGCGGAGACGCGACCCGTCACAGACCAGCGTGCGAATTTCCCGCGCATCTTCCGTACACGCCGGTATGCGCGCCTTTGCTGGACTGCACCGATTTCCGCCTGACGAACCTCGTCATCGACGAGGCCTCTGCCGAGGCCGTCGAGTCCATCGCACCTGTCACTGCCGGGATCTAGTGCCCGTGCGCCTTCCGCAATTCGCCGGCTGTACCCAGTCGACGACTGGTGGAGCCGACGTGAAAGCCTGCGGCGACGACAAAGAGGATTCCAGCCACAGGCCAGACATAGATGGCAGAGGCGACGCCGAGCCAACATGCTTCGTGAGGCGGGTAGGCGTGGAGCGCCCAGAGAAAGAAGGCAACTGGCAACATCAGCAGGAACAGAGCCGACCGATTAAGAAAGGCTCCGACTGCTGCTTTCTTGTGTGTCTCAGATTGCATGCCTGTCTCCATGAGGAATGGCATGAGACATAGCGTCGCACAGCAGTCGGTTCGCGAATACTTGGTGAAATCCCTACCGTATGCCAATCCGGCAGGCTCCCTGCCAGCTAGCTACGCAAGAACACACCAACCGGTTCATGCGGAATGGTTCTGCGGGTTGGCGACGAAATCGCGGCTTCGTTTCAATTCATTTGCGTCGAAATGATACGGATACCGTATTAATTACCATGGCCGCTAGTAAGCAGTCCCGGTATCCGACTAACAAGGCGCAACACAGCATCTACAACACGATCTCGTGGGTAGGTCTGCTCTAACACAGCTGGGCGATGCCGGTCATGCGGCCTTCGAGTTACCGTCACACGTGAACAGGGCGTAGATCTGGTCGCGAGGTATGATTCCACCGTGGATACGCTGCTCTTTGGATCCTGATTCCCTCGGGCGCGCGTTCCGTGCATCCATGACGGGGAGCGCATCATGTCAAGTGAATGGAAACGCCGGATGCGCCTGTTTGTCCAGCGTTTCTGGCAGCCCACCAGCGCGTGCATGACCTGCATGCCGGGGAGTTGGGGCAACGTCTTGAGCCTTGTACACTGGACGATTGCACTCCAGACAGGGCTGCTCACCGGGGTCCTCGCGGTACTGTTGACTTTCACGCCAGCCGCGAAACTCTACTCGCATCGATATGGCAATGCGCTGATCGTCGGCTGTCTGACGGGCTTAGGCGACGCGTTCGCGCACGCGAGTCACTATCGGCTTCCTGTTGTCGAGCACGTTGCGACGGGCGTCGTCTCCGGTCTGCTCGCGCTGGCCGCCTCCTATCTCTTTGAAGACCGGGCGCGGCGAATTCGGGCGGCCTGGGTACGGGTTTTCGGATAGTTTCCGCTGACTGTCAGTAAAAACCCGGCCATGCACGTGCGACACAGGTCCATAACCCGTCAGCACACTGGACCATCGTTCGATATCGACGGTTGCTCCCTCGCATTGCCCGCCAAAACACAGGTTCAAACTGGCGGAAGCTCCTTCGGTCTCCGGCTGGCGTCTATGCTTTATCGGCGCATTCGCTCGACATGACCAAGGAGGCGTGCATGAAACCCGCGCTATGTGTCGCTATCGCCAGTATGGTTTTCGGGGTCCAACTGGCGCACGCTGTCTGCTCCCATGACGCCGTCTTTGTCGCGCTCGGTGATCAGATTCGCGGTTACTCCGCGCGCGCCAACGGAGCCACCGAGCCCTGCCAGGTGCTGCAAGGGCCGCTCACCACCCTGATGTCGGCCGGGGCGACGGTGATCGACAGGAAGGACGCCTTTCACATTGCGCAGTTTGGCGCGAGCACGGTCGACATCTTTCCGCGTAAGGCTGAGGGCAATCAGGCACCCGATCGCTCGTTCAGGTTGACGAACACAAATGACCTGCCCGGCATTGCGGTGGATTCCCGCCTCAACGACTTCGTCATGAGCGTTCGCCCATCGACGGCGGGCGTAATGGTCATTCCCGTCCACAGTTCTGGGGATATACCCAATCCGGTCCGCATTACCGATCCGAACATCACCCAGTACCAGAGCATCGCGATCGACAGCGACGACAATCTGCTGATCGCGGGTTATGACATACAGGGAACGGCGATCATCGACACGTTCGGCACGAGCCGAAGCGTGACCGCGCCCTCGCTTCTGCGCAGCCTCACAGGTCCCAAAACCGGCCTGTTTCCGGGCCGCGATGTTTTTTTCTCACAGATCGCCACGTCGATTGCTATCGATCCTCGCACTGACGAATTATTCGTCTACAACACGACCGCGGATGCGACCCAGACCCAGGTGAGCGTTTTCGCCGCCAAGGCGAATGGCAACGTGCGACCGATACGGACAATCAGCGGTCCAGCCACGGGAATCATCGGCCAGGTTTTGGCGTTCCCGGGTAACAGGATCACCGTCTCACCGGATGGACGGCTCTTCGTTGCCCAACAGAACCTGCGCATTCTCGCGTTCGCGCCGGGAGCAAGGGGCAATGTGGCGCCGTCTCAAGTCATCGAGGACTCCACGCCCGGTCCGGCCAATTCCGCAGGGATCGCCTTCCGGTCGGGGCGAGGCGGGCAACGGGACGACGACGGATGCTCGATGAAACCCGACGAAGGCGGTAGAAAATAATCGGGTCAAACTGGTATCTCCAGCGTCGAACGGCCGTTTCAATTTTCAGTTCAAACAGGTGATCGAGAGCGGCGAAATCGCGCTGATGCCCACGGAATGAACGGTCTCGGGACGGGAGCCGATGAAAGTGTATGCAATTCAGATCGCGCGCCGTCAGCAGGTTTCCAGTTGTGCCAGCGGGCCCAAGCAAAAATGCTGATTGTGAGGAACCACGACTCCATGTTAAAAAGTGCATCGCACGGCTGGCCGAGCGCCACCGACGCGCAATATTAATTTTGGGAATCTTGCAAAATGGCAACAGGTACGGTGAAGTGGTTCAATGATGCAAAGGGTTTTGGTTTCATCACGCCGGATGGCGGCGGTGAAGACCTGTTCGCACATTTTTCGGAA
Source organism: Paraburkholderia steynii (assembly GCF_900100565.1). Classification (NCBI taxonomy): domain Bacteria; kingdom Pseudomonadati; phylum Pseudomonadota; class Betaproteobacteria; order Burkholderiales; family Burkholderiaceae; genus Paraburkholderia; species Paraburkholderia steynii. The sequence goes on from NZ_FNDI01000004.1 coordinate 69,878, forward strand.
ATCCAGTCGAGCGGTTTCAAATCGCTCCAGGAAAACCAGAAAGTGACGTTTGAAGTGAAGCAGGGCCCTAAGGGCAAGCAGGCTGCGAACATCCAGCCGCAGTAACGCGTTTCCAGTATTAGAAAATGACCCTTCGGGGTCATTTTTTTTGCTACCAACGAAACCGGTTCCAATCTCGAAGTCCCCGCCCGCGGGACGCCCACCAACGGCCGGACCCGGTTCGGCTACGGCCCGCCAACGCGCTGAACGCCCCGTGACAGCGAAGGCTCGACCTCCGAAGCCTATTCCCAACGATCTCCCAGAACATTGCCCATACCAGGCGAAAACCCTGGCTCGATTCTCCTTGTCGACCGCAATGCGACTGGTATGATGACATCATGACGGCACAAGTGATGAGTAGACTGTAACGACAAAATCCGACCGTCGACTGGTTTCAGGCAGTGCATAGGCGTTTAACCAGAAAGGAGACAAAACGATGAAAGCATCGAAGCGGTGGCTCGCGCTCGCGTTGGCCACCTTGGCGGTCGTCGGCGCGAGCGGCACGGCGCAGGCGGCGAATCTGATCGCCATCATTACTCCCTCACACGACAACCCGTTCTTCAAGGCCGAAGCCGACACCGCGAACGCGCGTGCGAAGGCGCTCGGCTACGACACCATCGTCCTCGTCCACGACGACGACGCGAACAAGCAATCCAATCTCGTCGATACGGCCATTGCGCGCGGCGCGAAGGCGATCATCCTCGACAATGCGGGCTCCGAGGCATCGATTGCCGCCGTCAAGAAGGCCAAGGCGGCAGGCATTCCGTCATTCCTGATCGACCGCGAAATCAACGCGACGGGCATTGCCGTGTCGCAGATCGTGTCGAACAACTATCAGGGCGCGCAGCTCGGCGGGCGTGCGTTCGTCAAGGCGCTTGGCGAGAAGGGCAACTATGTCGAGCTGGTGGGGCGCGAGGCGGACATCAATGCCGGCATCCGCTCGAAGGGCTATCACGACGTGATCGACCAGTTTTCGAGCATGAAGATGGTCGAGCGGCAGTCGGCCAACTGGAGCCAGACGGAAGCCTATCGCGTGATGGAAACGATCCTGCAGAGCCACCCGGACATCAAGGGCGTGATTGCGGGCAACGACACCATGGCGATGGGCGCATCGGCTGCGCTGAAGGCGGCGAAGCGCTCCGACGTGATCGTCGTCGGCTTTGACGGCAGTAACGACGTGCGCGACGCGATCATGCGCAACGACATTCGCGCGACCGTGCTGCAACCCGCCGCGCAGGCCGCGACGGAAGCCGTCGATCAGGCCGACAAGTACATGAAGACGGGCGCCACCGGCAAGCCGGAAAAGCAGCTGATCAACTGCTCGCTCATCACGAAGACGAACGCCGGCAAGCTCGACATGTTCGCGCTGCGCTGAAATCATCGTTCGACTCGACGGGGATGCCACGCGCATCCCCGCGCTTTGTCACCGATTCGCATCACCGGTCACATCAGTTTTCTCATCCGGCGTACCGTGAGGTCATCCATGAGAGGTTGCATGTACGCGGCGATCGTCGTCATTGCCGCGAGCGGGGCGTTGCAAGGCTGCAAGCTGGTCAAACACGACGCACAGACATCAAAAAATTCTCGCGACGCCTACGCGTCGGCTGACTACGATCCGAACGCGATGGTCGCGTCGATGTGGAGCACGAAAATCGTGCCCGACGTCGAAAAGCGCGCGACCGACTACGCGACGTTGCGCGACGCGATCAAGGCGGACCCTGACACGGCTGGCAAGAAATACGGCTATCGCGGCAAGGACGACGGCGCGCCGTGGAATTTCCCGACGAAGCTGCACGGCACGATCGTCGAGGTCGACACGCAATCGAGCCAAGGCACCGTGGGTGTCGATATCGATGGCGACGGCAAGGCCGACGTGATCGTCGATATCGGTCCGACCGTGCTCGGCACGACGCTGCGCGACACGCTCGATTTCATCTCGTTCACGAGCTTTCGCAATCAGATCGAATACGCGCAGTTCGGCACCGCGCTGAACAGCTACGCGGCCACGCATGTGATGAAGCCCTTTCCGCGCGATGCGCTCAAGGGCAAGCCGATCACCGTGACGGGCACGTTCTCGTATGACTCATCCGCCGATCAGCCCGAGATCGTGCCGCTTGCGCTCGCGTTGGGAGGCAAGTCATGAGCGAGGCCGGCGCAGTGGACGACGTGATTCTTCATGTAGAAGGCGTGACGAAGGTCTATCCCGGCACGGTCGCGCTGAAAGAGGTGAACTTCGCGGTGCGGCGCGCGGCGGTGAACGTGCTGGTCGGCGAGAACGGCGCGGGCAAGTCGACCTTGATGAAGATCATCGCCGGCGCGGAGCAGCCGAGCACCGGACGCCTGCTTCTGGACGGCAAGCCGATCGAGCTGACGAGCAGCGCGGACGCCTTGCGGCACGGCATCGGCATCGTGTTTCAGGAGCTGAATCTGTTCCCGAATCTGACGATTGCCGAGAACGTGTTCATCGCGCACGAGATCACGCGCGCAGGCATCGACATCGATGCCGACGCGCAGCGGCGCAAGGTGCGTGAACTGCTCAAGCGGCTCGAACTGGACGTGAGCCCCGATACGCTAGTTGAAGATCTGCGTATCGGCCAGCAACAATTGGTCGAGATTGCGAAGGCGCTCGCGCACGACGCACGCGTGCTGATTCTCGACGAGCCGACTTCGGCGTTGAGCGCGGCTGAAGTGGACGTGCTGTTTCAGGTGATCGCGGACCTGAAGGCGCATGGTGTCGCCATCGTCTATATCTCGCACCGGCTCGAAGAACTGATCCGTATCGGCGACTACATCACCGTGTTGCGCGACGGCCGCATCACCGGCAATCAGCCGATGGCGCAAGTGGACGTGCCATGGATCGTGCGTCAGATGGTCGGTCGCGACACCAAAGATTTCTCGCGCCCGATCGGTCACGCGCGCGGCGCGCAAGTGCTGACGGTACGCGATGTGTCGCTGCCCCGCAAAGGCAGCGGCTTGCTGGTCGATCACGTGTCGCTGTCGCTGCATGCGGGCGAGATCGTCGGCATTTACGGGTTGATGGGCGCCGGGCGCTCAGAACTGTTCGAATGCATTCTCGGCTGTCATCCGCATGCGACGGGCGAGATCGTGCTGGACGGCAAGCCGCTTGCGGGCAAGCCGATCGCGCGCCGCGTCGCGCAAGGTCTCGCGTTGATTCCCGAGGACCGCAAGGCCGATGCGCTGCTGCCGATTCTCTCGATCGGCGAGAACATGACGCTGTCCAGTCTCGCGGAATTCGCGCGTGTTTTCCATATCAGCACGCAGCGCGAGCAGCGCTCGATCACGCAATACATCCGCGATCTCGCGATCAAGGTCGCCGACTGGCGGCTGCCCGTCAGTTCGCTGTCGGGCGGCAACCAGCAGAAGGTGATCATCGCGCGCGCCTTGATGACCGCGCCGAAAGTGTTGCTGATGGACGAACCGAGCCGCGGCATCGACGTCGGCGCGAAGGCCGACATCTTCAAGGTGATGCGCGATCTCGCCGTGAAGGGGCTCGGCATTCTGTTCGTGACGTCGGATCTCGAAGAAGTGATGGCGCTGTCCGACCGCATTCTGGTGATGTCGAACGGACGCGTGACCGCCGAATTCGACGCATCCGAAGCGACGCAGGACGCACTCGTCGCGGCGTCCGCGATCGGACATCGCACGGCATCAACCGAACAACGCGCAGCGGCATGACGCGGCGTGTCTCAAAGCAAATCCAGCAACACCCTGGAGATTATTCATGACGATGGCTATCAAGGGCGAAGCACCGGGCGCGAGCATCGGCGAAGCGCCGCTTCTGCTGCTGCTCAAGCTGCGCACGTTCATCGCGCTGTTTGCCGTTGCGATCTTTTTCTCGTTCGCGGCGCATAACTTTCTGAGCATCGAAAACCTGCTGATCATGTCGCGGCACGTCGCGCTGAATGCGTTTCTCGCGATCGGCATGACGTTCGTGATCGTCGCGGGCGGCATCGACCTGTCCGTCGGCTCGATCGTCGGGTTGTCCGGCATGGTCGCGGGCGGGCTGATCCTGCACGGCATTCCACTCGGCGACGAGTACACGCTGTACCTGAGCGTGCCGGAAACGATCGTGGTTGCGCTGCTGGCGGGCGTCGCCGTCGGCGCGGTCAACGGACTGCTGATCACGCGCCTGAACGTCGCGCCGTTCATCGCGACGCTCGGCACCTTGTATATCGCGCGCGGTGCGGCGTTGCTGTCGTCGGGCGGCGAGACGTTTCCGAACCTCACGGGTAATCCCGATTACGGCACGACGGGTTTTCCCTTGCTCGGCAGCGCGACGATACTCGGCATTCCGTTGACGATCTGGCTGCTGGTCGTCGTCGGTGCGATTGCCGCGTATATTGCGGGCCGCACGCCGCTTGGGCGGCAGATTTACGCAATCGGCAGCAACGAGCGCGCGGCGCAACTGTCCGGTGTGCGCGTGAACCGCGTGAAGATGTTCGTCTACATGTTTTCGGGGCTGTGCGCGGCGATCGTCGGGCTGATCATCTCGTCGGAACTGGTCGCGTCGCATCCGATGAGCGGCGAGACCTTCGAGCTGAATGCTATCGCGGCAGCCGTGCTCGGCGGCACGTCGATGTCGGGCGGGCGCGGCAAGATCGGCGGCACGATCATCGGCGCGTTCGTGATCGGCATTCTGTCCGATGGGCTCGTGATGATGGGCGTCAGCGCGTTCTGGCAGACGGTCATCAAGGGCGTCGTGATCGTGGCCGCTGTCGTGGTCGATCAGATCCAGCGCCGCGTGCAGCAACGCTTCGCGTTGCAGAAGCAGGCCGCGACGGGAGCGTGAACGATGAGTGAATCGACGCTTCGTGGGCGCGAACCATTCGATGGCGCCTTGATCGGTTGCGGGTTCTTCGCGCGCAATCATCTGCATGCGTGGCGCGATGTCTCTGGCGCAAACATCGTCGCGCTGTGCGATGCAGATGAAGCGCGTCTGACTGCCGCCGGTCGCGAGTTCGGCATCGAGCGCCTTTACACCGATGCCGCTGCAATGCTGCGCGAAGAACGGCTGGATTTCGTCGATATCGCGACGACGGTCGCGAGTCATCACGCGCTGGTCGAACTGGCGGCCGCCTCGGGCGTCGCGACGATTTGCCAGAAGCCGTTCGCCCGCACGCTCGACGACGCTTATGCGATGGTCGCCGCATGCGGCGAAGCGAACGTGCCGCTGATGGTACATGAGAACTTCCGCTGGCAAAGCGCGATTCAGGCTGTCGGCGCGGCGTTGCAAGCGGGCGCGATCGGCAGGCCGTTCTGGGGTCGCGTGTCGTTTCGTTCGGCATTCGACGTGTTCAGCGGCCAGCCTTATCTGGCAGAAGGCGAGCGCTTTATCGTCGAAGACCTGGGCATTCATGTGCTCGATATCGCGCGCTTTCTGTTCGGCGACGCGACGCGCGTGACGGCCAGCATGTCGCGCGTCAATCCCGCGATCAAGGGCGAAGACGTCGCGACGATCATGCTGTGTCATGAAAGCGGTGTGAACAGCATCGTCGATTGCAGCTACGCGACGCGGCTGCCGCACGAACTGTTTCCGCAGACGCTGATCGAGGTCGACGGCTCGGCCGGCACGTTGCGGCTCATGGCGGATTACCAGTTGCAGATTCACACCGCAGCGGGCACCGAATTGCGCGACGCGACGCCGCCCGCGCTGTCGTGGTCCAGCGCGCCGTGGGAAGCGATTCAGGGCAGCGTGCTGAACATCCAGTCGCACTGGATCGATTGCCTGCGCAGCGGGCGCGAGCCCGCGACGAGCGGTCGCGACAATCTGCGCACGCTCGCGCTCGTCGAAGCGACGTATCTGTCCGCGCGCGAAGGGCGCGGCGTGGATCTGCGCGAACTGGAGCGAGCCTCGTCGCGCGGGGATGCCGGGTTTCGGCAGGTTGCGCGATGAGCGGCGATTTCGCGCAAACCTACTACGGCACGAGTCAGCCAGTCGATCTGGCGCGGCATCTGCAGGCGGGGCCTTGGTCCGCGCTGCTGATCGACGGCGCGCTGCACGACATCCGCTATCGCGACGTCGAAGTGATCCGCGCGGTTGCGTTCCTGGTGCGTGACAAGGATTGGGGAACCTGCCGCCCCACGCTGAGCGGCATCGAGATCGACGAGAACGAGAACGGATTTCGCGTGGCGTACCGTGCGCAATGCACGAATCCCGATGGACATGTGTTGAGCTATGCGTTGTCGATCGATTGCATGGGGCGCGGCGCGCTGGCGTTCAGCGCAACCGTGACTGCGCATGATGCTTTTCTCACGGCACGCTGCGGCTTTTGCGTGCTGCATCCGCTAGAGGGCGTGGCGGGTGCCCCGGCACGCGTCGAGCACTGTGACGGCACGCGCGAAAGCGCGGCGTTTCCTGCGCTGATCGATCCGTGGCAGCCCTTCAAGGACATCCGCTCGATCGAACATGACATGCCGTGTGGCCTCACTGTGTACTGTTCGTTCACGGGCGATGTGTTCGAAATGGAAGACCAGCGCAACTGGTCGGATGCGTCGTTCAAGACCTATTCGCGGCCACTGGAATTGCCGTGGCCCTTCACGCTCGACGCAGGCGCGACGATGACGCAGACAGTGACGCTCAATGTCAAAGAGCAGGCATTGGCTCGTCCTGACCCGCACGTATCCACGCAAGCGCACCTTCAAACGCTCACACTCGACCTGAACGAACGCGTGGACGAACGAATGCCAGCGCTCGGCATCGCAATCGCAGCCGACGAAGTCGACGCCGCGCTCGATCACCGGGCGTTGCTGGCGGAACTCTCGCCGCATCAACTGACGCTGAGCTTCGATCTGGCGGCAGGCCACGGCTTGCATGAGCTTGAACGCTTCGCGACGTTGCAGCGCGAAAGCGGCATTCGCTGCGTGCTCGAATACGCGCTGCCCGGCGTCGATGCGCCGCGCGCGGAACTCGATGCGCTTGCCTCGCTGGTCGCGTTGTCCGGCATCGAGTTGACGGGGATCGTCGTCAGTCCGTCGGTGCATCGGCAGTCGAATCCGCCTGGCAGCGTCAGCCCGCCATGTCCCGCGCTTGACGAGGTGTATCGGGAGGCGCGCCGCGCGTTTCCGGGCTTGCGCATCGGCGGGGGCATGCTCAGCTATTTCACCGAACTCAATCGCAAGCGTCCGCCGCTCGAACTTGTCGACTGGACGACGCACGCGACCTGTCCGATCGTCCACGCCGCTGACGATCGCAGCGTGATGCAGACGCTGGAAGCCATACCGCACATCACGCGCTCATGTCGCGCGCTGATCGGCGCGCAGCCGTATGCCATCGGCCCGGTGTCGATCGGCATGCGCCAGAACCCGTACGGGTCGCGCGTGATGCCGAATCCGCACGGCGAGCGCATCGCGATGGCCGCCTGCGATCCACGCCAGCGCGCGCTGTTCGGCGGCGCGTGGCTGGCCGGTTACGCAGCCGCGCTCGCGGGCGCGCGCGTCGACACGTTGACGCTTGGCGCGTTGACAGGTACACGCGGACTCGCTGACGTAAGCAACGGTGTGCGCCGCTATCCGATGTTCGATGTGGCGAAGGCGCTGGCTGGCATGGCGGGCGCGACGCGGCTCACATGCGCGGGCGTGAATCCGCGCGAAATCGCGTGCGTGGCGGCGCGCGACGCGCAGGGGCAAGCGCATCTCATCGTCGCCAATCTGACCGGCTCCACACGCGCCGCGCGGCTCGATCTGCGTGGCCTGACATCGGGCGGGTTGCGCGCGGTGATGATCGACGAAGCGTCGCTGCGGAGCAAAGTCGGCATGTCGCGCGCGGCGTCATTCAGGCTGCGTCCGTTTGCCTGTCTGATCGCGACGACGGTAACGAGCGACGCCGCCGCGCGCCCATAACGAAGGCGCGCCGACGCGCCAATGAACTGCTGAAAGGTGTTGGTAGTAAACCCAGTGCCGCTTTTTTAATCTTGATGGTCTACTCATCACACCAGCACAGCACATGAGTGATCTGTGCAATAGCGCAGAGCCGCGAGACCCATCGGAGGAGACGCAATGCAAACTGCCCCGCACGCCGAACAGGCAAGCCCGAGCCAACTTGAGCGCTCGACCATCCGCAAGGTTTCGCTGCGCCTCGTGCCGTTCGTCGCGCTGATGTTTTTCATCAACTTCCTCGACCGCACGGCGATCTCGTTCGCTGGACCGAACGGCATGACGAAGGATCTGGGGCTGGACGCCGCCCAGTTCGGTTTCGCGGCGGGCGTGTTTTTCATCGGCTACATCTTTCTCGAAGTGCCGAGCAACCTCGCGTTGCACAAGTTCGGCGCGCGCCGCTGGCTCGCGCGGATCATGGTGACGTGGGGCATCGTCGCGCTGCTCTTCACGTGGGTGAGCAGCGTGCCGGGGCTGTATGGGTTGCGCTTTCTGCTGGGCGTGGCGGAAGCGGGCTTCTTTCCCGGTGCGATCCTGTTCCTGAGCATGTGGGTGCCGCAGCGCCATCGCAGCCACATCCTCGCGCTGTTCTATCTGGCGCAGCCGCTGACCATCGTGATCGGCGCGCCGTTCGCCGCGTTGCTGATCGAAGCGCATGGGCTGTTCGGCCTGGCCGGCTGGCGCGTGATGTTCCTCGGCGTCGCGATTCCTGCGATCGTCGTCGGCATCGTCGCGTGGTTCTATCTGAGCGACCGGCCGTCGCAGGCGCGTTGGCTCACTGCCAGCGAGCAGGCGTGGCTCACCGCGGAACTCGAAGCCGAGCAGCGCCAGCGCGCAGCCGGTTCGTCGCAGCATCGCCACCACGCAGGCGCCGCATTGACGAGCGGCCGTGTCTGGCTGTTCTCGCTGATGTACTTCGGCCTGATCTACGGCCTCTATGCGCTCGCGTTTTTCCTGCCGACCATCATCGGCGGCTTCCAGGCGCAGTTCGGCTCGCAGTTCAACGTGTTCCAGAAAGGGCTGATCACAGCGATTCCCTATCTGCCTGCCGCGATCGTGCTGTTCCTCTGGAGCCGCAACGCGACGAAACACGGCGTGCGCGCATGGCACATCGGCATTCCGGCGCTGGTTGGCGCACTCAGCATTCCGCTCGCCCTTTTCATGAAGTCGCCGTCGACGGCGATCGCCGTCATCACGATCACGGCCTGCGCGATCTTCTCGGCGCTGCCGAACTTCTGGGCATTGCCCGCGCGCTTCCTGTCGGGTGCGGCCGCCGCCGCAGGCATCGCGCTGATCAACACGGTCGGCAATCTGGCGGGCTTCGTCGCGCCGTACGTGACGGGCGCGCTGAAGGACGCGACGGGCTCATATCACGCGCCGATGTTCGTGGTCGGCGCCTTCATGCTGATGAGCGCCGTGCTTGCCTTCGCGTTCTGCGGCGAACGCCGCCCGCGCCCGCAGGACGAACACGCAGCCGTCGCGCTGGACCCGCGCGCGGGCTGATCAACCGAAATTCATGAACATGACGCACCCCTGCAAGGAGAGAGCACGATGAAAGAGAAAATTGCACTGTTCGGCGCTGGCGGAAAGATGGGCTTCCGTCTTTCGAGCAACCTGCTGAAGTCGGACTATCGTGTCGCGCACATCGAAGTGAGCGAAGCGGGCCGCAAGCGCCTGAAGGATGAACTGAATGTGGATTGCGTATCCGTCGCTGCGGCGCTCGACGGCGCACAGGTCGTGATCCTCGCCGTGCCCGATACGCTGATCGGCAAGATCAGCCACGAAATCGCACCGAAGCTGCCGGCGGGCACGATGGTGATGACGCTCGACGCCGCCGCGCCGTTCGCCGGCCATCTGCCCGACAGGCCCGATCTGACTTACTTCGTCGCGCATCCGTGTCATCCCATCATCTTCAACAACGATGACGATCCGAAAGCGCGTCGCGATTTCTTCGGCGGCGCGTATGCGAAGCAGTCGATCACGAGCGCGCTGATGCAAGGCCCCGAGTCCGCGTTCGATCTCGGCGAAGATGTCGCGAAGACGATCTATCAGCCGATCCTGCGTTCATACCGTTTGACCGTCGACCAGATGGCGCTGCTGGAACCGGGCTTGTCCGAGACGATCTGCGCGACGCTGCTTTACGTGATGCGCGAAGCGATGGACGAAACCGTGAAACGCGGCGTGCCCGAACAGGCCGCGCGCGATTTCCTGCTCGGCCACATGAACATCCTGAGCGCGGTGATTTTCAACGAAATCCCCGGCGCATTTTCCGATGCGTGCAACAAGGCAATCGAGTTCGGCAAGCCGCGCCTGATGCGCGACGACTGGAAGGGCGTGTTCGATCATGCGGAGATTGCGGACAGCATCCGCCGTATCACGTGATGCGTGCTGAGCGCTGTTTTCTTTTGACTTCCAACAGGACTGCATCGTGAGCGAACGCATTCACGCTACTTACTGGCTCGAAACGGGCGACGATCCGCGCCGGGCCGCCGATGTCATCGCCGGCGAACAGTCGAGCGGCACCTTCGTCGCGCTGCCCGGCGAGACGCCCGAACTGAAGGCGCGTTCCGGGGCGCGCGTCGAGCGTCTGGACATACTCGAAACCGTCGACACACCGAGCCTGCCGGGCGGCATGAAATCAGAGGTGTACACGCGCTGCACGCTCGAACTGTCGTGGCCAATCGAGAACTTCGGGCCGTCGCTGCCGAATCTGATGTCGACCATCGCGGGCAATCTGTTCGAACTGCGCCAGGTGTCGGGCTTGCGGCTAACGGGCCTGAAGCTGCCGGCGTCGTTCGCGGCGGCGTATCCCGGCCCGGCGTTCGGCATCGACGGTACGCGCAAGCTGAGCGGCGTCACGCATGGTCCGCTGATCGGCACGATCATCAAGCCGAGCGTCGGGCTGTCGCCGGAGGAGACCGCGCAGCAGGTGCGCGAGCTGGTGGAAGGCGGCATCGACTTCATCAAGGATGACGAACTGCAAGCCGACGGCTCGCATTGCCCGTTCGACGAACGCGTGAAGGCGGTGATGCGCGTGGTCAACGAACACGCCGATCGCACCGGCAAGAAGGCGATGGTCGCCTTCAACGTGACGGGCGATCTCGATCAGATGCGTCGGCGTCATGATCTCGTGCTGGCGCAAGGCGGAACCTGCGTGATGGCGGTGCTCAATTCGATTGGACTGGTCGGCATGCACGAATTGCGCAAGCACGCGCAACTGCCGATTCATGCGCATCGCGCAGGCTGGGGTTATCTGTCACGCAGTCCGGAACTGGGCTGGGATTACGCGCCATGGCAGATGATCTGGCGGCTCGCGGGCGCGGATCATCTGCACGTGAACGGCTTGCGCAACAAGTTCAGCGAGTCCGATGAAAGCGTCGTCGCGGCGGCGCGCGCGGTGCTCGCGCCCGTCATGCCCGACGCGCCGATGACGGCGATGCCCGTCTTCAGTTCGGGGCAGACGGGCTTGCAGGCCGCCGATACGTACGCCGCGCTCGGCCGCGCCGATCTGATCCACACGGCGGGCGGCGGCATCTTCGGCCATCCGCAGGGCGTCGCAGCGGGTGTCGAAGCGCTGCGCGAAGCATGGGTTGCGGCCATCGAGGGCGTGCCGCTGGAGAAGCACGCGGAGCGCAATCCGGCGCTGCGCGCGGCGCTTGGTTTCTGGAAGTGAGCACGCGTATGCCCGATTCCGCGCAAACGGCATTTCTGGCGGGGCCGCTGCTCGCCTATTACGGCGACGACTTCACCGGCTCGACGGATGCGATGGAGGCGATGACGGCAGCGGGCGTGCCGACGGTGCTGTGTCTCGACACGCCGACGCCTGACCTGCTCGCGCGTTTTCCCGAGATCCGTTGCGTCGGGTTGGCGGGTTCATCGCGCGGGCGTGACCCTGCATGGATGCGCGACGAGTTGCCAGCCGCGTTTGCAAGTCTTGCGGCATTCGGCGCACCGATCCTGCAATACAAGGTGTGCTCGACGTTCGACTCGTCGCCGGAAGTCGGTTCGATCGGCGCGGCCATCGACATCGGCGTGAACGTGATGCGCGCGCGCTGGTCGCCGATGGTAATTGGCGCGCCGCGCCTGAAGCGCTATCAGATGTTCGGCAATCTGTTTGCCGCCGTGAACGGTACGGGCTATCGGCTCGACCGTCATCCGACGATGTCGCGTCATCCCGTGACGCCAATGGACGAAGCGGATCTGCGCGTGCATCTCGGGCGGCAGACGTCGCGTCGCATCGAGCTGATCGACATACTGCAATTGCGCGACGGCTCGGGCACGGCGCGCGTCGATGCGCTCAGTGCGGACGACAAACCCGTCGTGTTGATCGACGTGCTCGATGAAGAGACGCTCATCGAAGCGGGGCGCCTCGTGTGGGAGCGGCGCGGCGAGGGCGTGTTCAGCGCGTCATCGTCTGGGCTGCAATACGCGCTGGCCGCATATTGGCGCTCGCGCGGCTGGTTGCCCGCGACGCCTTCGCTGCCCGTCGCCCGGCCCGTCGAAACGATCGCCGCCGTGAGCGGTAGCTGTTCGCCCGTCACGGCGTCGCAAATCGCCTGGGCGCGGGCGCACGGGTTTCATGTCGAACGGCTCGATCTGCGCCGCGCGCTCGATTCGCAATCGGGCGGCGCGGAGATCGAGCGCGCGGTTGGCGCCGCTGCCGATGCGCTTCGCCGCGGCGTGAGCAGCATCGTGCATAGCGCGGAAGGCCCCGACGATCCCGACGTGATCGGCTTCGACGCGATTGCGCGCGATGCGGGCCTGACGCGTCAGCAAGCGGCGCGCAACGTCGGCGGCGCGCTGGCCGAAGTGATGCGACGCTTGCTGGAGCGCGTGCCGCTGTCGCGTGTGGTTGTCGCGGGCGGCGACAGTTCAGGCGAAGTCGCGAGTACGCTGGGCATCGATGCGCTCAGTGTTGCAGCGGGTCTCGCACCGGGCGCGCCGTTGTGCCGCGCGTGGTCGAAGTCGGCGCAGCGCGACGGGCTGGAGATCGTGCTGAAGGGCGGGCAGATCGGCGGCGCGTCGTTCTTCGGATTGGTCAAAGAGGGCCGCGACGTGGAGTGAACGCTGCGCGGCTAACCGATACAGCGAGCGGTTCCTCGCAAGAATCGATCGGTGTATGGTATTGTCATTACACCAGAAGCTTGTCGCTGAAATGTAATGGGCGAGATCATCCCGCGTCGGAAGCTGTACCAGGAAGTGGTGGACCGTCTGATGGAGCGTATCCGCTCGGGCGAAATCGCGCCCGGCGCGCAGCTGCCATCAGAGCGGGAACTGATGGAAATCTATGGCGTCGGGCGGCCTGCCGTGCGCGAGGCGCTGCAGACGCTCGAACGCTCGGGCATCGTCGAGATCGTACACGGCGAGCGCGCGCGTGTCGTCGTGCCGACGGCCGACCGGCTGATCGGCCAGATCGCAAGCGGCGCGATGCACTTGCTGCGCACTGACCCGGAGATGCTCGAGCATCTCAAGCACGCGCGCCTCTTTCTCGAAACGGGCACGGCGCGCATGGCCGCCGAGCGCGCGACGGAAGAGGACGTGGCGCGACTGCAATTGAGCGTCGCGCAACATCGGGCTTCGATGGTCAATCTCGAAGAGTTCATCGAGCGCGACATGGCGTTTCACCGCGAGATCGCGAGGATCAGCGGCAATCCGATTTTTCCGTCGATCGTCGAGTCGCTGTTCCGCTGGGCGGGCGAATACTACCGGCCGCTCGTGCGTGCGCCGGGCGCGGAAGAGCTGACCTTGGCGGAGCATCAGCGCATCGTCGACGCCATTGCGACGCATGACGGCGATGCGGCTGCCGAAGCAATGCATGCGCACCTGTCACGCGCCAATCATCTGTACCGCAAGTTGAGCAAATAACGCCGGTACGGCACACACCTGTCTTTCATCACTCCGGCTGCATCATCGAAGGATCGAGCGGCGCCATTCTGCGCAGCGCGAGACGAAAGTCCCGCGCGACTGCCGACAGCACTACATCGCGTCGCCGGATCAAACCGATTGTGCGCGCAACCGTCGGCTCCACGAGCGGACGTATGGCGATTCGCGATTGCGCGTCGCGCGGCGCCGCGCAGCGCGGAATGATCGAGATACCGAGCCCCGCTTCGACGAGTCCGAGCGACGTCGTCAGATGTTCAATTTCGATCAGCCGGTCCGGGCGCCAGTCGATGTCGCGTAACGCGGCATCGAGCATGCGCCGGTTGCCGCTCGTCGTGCCCGAGACGATCAGCGGCCACGGGCGCAGCTCGCGCCACGCAACATGCTCGCTCTTTGCGAGCGGATGATCGGCGGGGCAGGCGAGCACGTACGGGTCCACCAACAGTTCGTCGATGACGAGATCCGGCGTCTCGTTGACGAGAAACGCGATGCCGAACTCCGCGTCGCCGTCGGCGACACGCCGCGCGACTGTCGCGAGATCGGTTTCGAGCAGCCGCAGCCGCACCTCGGGCCGTCGCCGGTGATAGCTGCCGACGATCTTCGGCAACAGAAACTTCGCAACAGTGGGAATGCACGCGATGGTCAACTGACCTGTGCGGATACGCGTCGCTTGCGTGACGAGTTGCAGCGACGCATCGAGTTCGCGCAGCACGCTTTGCGCGCGCGGCAGCAGCAGTTCGCCCGATGACGTGAGCGCGACCGTGCGCGTCGTGCGCTCGAACAGCATCAGGTCGAGTGCCTCTTCGAGCCGCTTGATGCGGCGTGTCAACGCGGACGCGGACAGGCTGAGTTCGATGGCGGCATCGTTGAACGACGCGTGCGATGCAACGGCAACAAAAGCGCGAAGCGCGTCGAGATCGACGCCGGGAAAGCGGTTCATGAGCCCTCATGGTCAGGCGATTCGCGGACTGCCAACTCTTGCGTGTGACGCAATAATAATCACGCCACGTGCAATTCACAAACGCCCGTCGCGTGCGGATACTGGTCGTCGAATTTCCACTCCGCGCCAGTGCGCCCGACACGCGATGAACCAGCACCACGACATCGGCACAAACCCCTATACCGGCGGCGTAGCGGCATTCGTCGCGCAATTGCGTTACGACGCGATTCCTCACGACGTGATCGCGCGCATCAAGTTGTTGCTGCTCGACTCCATCGGCTGCGCGTTGTTCGGCTCGGCGCTCGAATGGAGCCGCATCCTCGCGGACACGCTCGCGCGCGTCGACACGACACCGGGATGCGCCGTATGGGGCACGCCGATGAAGCTGTCCGCACCGCACGCCGCGCTCGTGAACGGCACGTTGATCCAGAGCTTCGAACTCGATGACGTGCATCGCGCGGGCGTGCTGCACGTCGGCGCCGTCACGTTGCCCGCCGTGCTCGCCGTCGCCGAGACGCTGCCCGCCGATGCGCGCATGAGCGGCCGCGATTTTCTGCGTGCCTGCGTGGCCGGTTATGAAGTGGGGCCGCGCGTCGGCATGTGCATGGGCCCTGAACATATCGCGCAGGGCTGGCATTCGGGCGCGACGGTCGGCGTGTTTTCCGCGGCGGCGGGCGCGGCGGCTGCGCTGCGCCTCGACGCCGCGCAGACCGTGCATGCGCTCGGCATCGGCGGCACGCAGTCGGCGGGCCTGATGGCCGCGCAATTCGGCGCGATGGTCAAGCGCATGCATGCCGGGCGCGCCGCGCAAAGCGGGCTGTATGGCGCGCTGCTGGCGCAGAACGGCTTTACCGGCATCGTCGATGTGTTCGAGAACACGTACGGCGGTTTTTGCAGCACGTTCTCGCGCTCGACGGACCGCTACGACCTCACGCAACTCATCGACGGACTCGGCGAGCGCTTTGAGACGATGAACATTGCGCTGAAGTTCTACTCATGCGTCGGCAGCAACCATACGACGCTCGATGCGATCCGCGCCATGCAGGCGCGCCATCCGTTCGGCGCGGACGACGTCGAGTGCATCGTCGTGCATGGCTCGCGCGTGACGGTCGATCATGTCGGCTGGCCGTATGTGCCGCAGGGCCTGACGTCCGCGCAACTCAACCTGCCGTACTGCGTCGCGACGCTGTTGCTCGAAGGCGATGTGTTCGTCGACCAGTTCAGCGAAGCGAAAGTGGCGGACCCGCAGCGCATGGCGCTGGCGAACCGCGTACAGGTGCTCGAAGACCCGGCTATCACAGCACGCGGCCGCGGCGCGCGTCACACCGTGCGCGTCGAGGCGACGCTGCGCGACGGCACGCGGCTCGAAGAAACTGTCGAGTCGCAACGCGGCAGCGAGCATGCGTTCGCGAGCGAAGCGGAAATTATCGACAAGATGACGAAGCTTGCCGAGCATCGTATCGAGAGCGCGCAGATTGAACGCATCGTCGAGTGGATCATGCACGCCGAGAGCAAGACGGATGCGGCAGAACTCGTGCGCCTGCTCTCGACGCGAGGCTAG
Source organism: Paraburkholderia steynii (assembly GCF_900100565.1). Lineage (NCBI taxonomy): Bacteria > Pseudomonadati > Pseudomonadota > Betaproteobacteria > Burkholderiales > Burkholderiaceae > Paraburkholderia > Paraburkholderia steynii. Next base: position 86,191 of record NZ_FNDI01000004.1, read on the forward strand.
CAACAGGGCGCAAGCAGTACCGCAGGTAAGCACAAAGCAAAGCGGCCCGATAGCCGCAAGGAGACACAGGATGGCCGCAACGCCGCATGATCTGACGCTTCAGGCTTCCCCCGCCGCGCGGCGCGAGCGGCTGCGCTCGATCATCGGCGGGAGCGCGGGCAATGTGATCGAGTGGTACGACTTTCTCGCGTACTCGATCTTCTCGATCTATTTCAGCAAGGCCTTTTTTCCCGGCGGCAATCAGACGGCACAGCTGCTGAACGCGGCTGCCGTTGCCGCGATCGGTTATGTGGTGAGACCGCTCGGAAGCTGGGCGATCGGCGCGCTCGCGGATCGCCACGGACGGCGCGTCGCGTTGAGCTTGTCGGTGGCGATGATGAGCGTCGGCTCGCTGATCATCGCGCTCACGCCGACTTACGCGACGATCGGCGTCGCGGCGCCAGCCGTGCTCGTCTGCGCGCGTCTGCTGCAAGGCTTCAGCATGGGCGGCGAGGCGGGCACGAGCGCCACGTACCTGAGCGAAATGGCGCCGACCGGGCGGCGCGGCTTTTTCGTCGGCTTCGTGCAGGTGACGGTGGTGATGGGGCAGCTCGTCGCGCTCGCGCTGATGCTCATGTTGCAGCGCTTCGCGCTGACGCCTACGCAGCTCGAAGAATGGGGCTGGCGCATACCGTTCGCGATTGGCGGCGCGCTTGCCGTGTTCGCGCTGTATCTGAGGCGCGGCATCGCGGAGACGGATGCGTTCGAGCGTGCCGATACGCTCGCCGCCGGCCAGGCGTCGCGCGAGTCGGAGCGCGGCAGCCTGCTTGCGCTGCTGGTCCGGCATCGCATGCAAACGCTATGGACGATCGGCATCAGCATCGGCGGCACGGTTGCGTTCTATACGTTCACGATCTATCTGCAGAAGTACATGGTCAACACGACGGGCTTCAGCCGCGATACCGCGACGCTGATCACGACCGTCGCGCTCGTGATCTACATGTGCTTCCAGCCGCTCTACGGACTGTTGTCGGATGTGGTCGGGCGGCGGCCCGTCATGCTGATCTTCGGCATCGGCGGCACGTTCTGCACGGTGCCGCTGATGCACGCGCTCGGCAGCACGCACAGCGTGTGGGCCGCCTTTGCGCTGAACCTCGCGGCGCTCGCCATCCTGAGCGGCTTCTCGTCGATCCATTGGCTCGTGAAGTCGGAACTGTTCCCCGCGAAACTGCGCGCGCTCGGCGTCGGTTTGCCGTTCGCGGTGGTGTCGTCGGTGATGGGCGGCACGACCGAATATCTCGCGCTGAAGTTCAAGCATGCGGGCCACGAGTCGTGGTTCTTCTACTACGTGAGCGCGTGCGCCGCGGTTTCGCTCGTCACGTATTGGCTGATGCCGGAAACGCGGCATCGTTCGGTCATCGATGAAGAAGCGCGCGGCCAGGGTTGACGCGCGCTTCGATGCAGCACGCACGAAGAGACAACATCGCTGGAAAAGGTGCCAGTACACGTGGATTTTTATTTTGCAATGCACCATAGACGGGTGTACTATAGGGTTAATACCTAGGCAATAACCCCTAAATGGAGCTTGCAATGAACTACGCTACTGCTACCTCGACGGCTACGAAAGGCGGTTTCCTTGCCCGTGTGCGCGAATTTTTCGCTGACGCGTGGCGTACCCATCTGGAAGTGTGCGAAATCATCGCCGAATCGCATCGCCGTCCGCGCTAAGACTAGCGCTCGACCGCGTGCGCGCGCGGTTCAGGCGGGGCGCCACGAAGTGGCGAACGTGCATCGCGCCGGCGCTTCAGCCGCCGCCGAGGCGCGCGGGCTGGTTCCCGTTTCCGTCGCAATCCACATGTCGGCCAGTCCTGCGTCCATGGGTGGCATGACGCTCGCGCGCGAATCGACCAGGCCGATTGCAAAGGCCAAATAGACGTCACCTGACTCCACGCGATCGCTATTGCGCAGGGTCCAGTTGCGGCATCCCTGGGTCGAGCAGATTCGAACTGAAATCGCACGATTGCGCAGCCAGCCTCGCGATGGCCGCACTCAACGAATGCGACTGGTCTGCCCGGTGCATCGCGATGTATTTCACCGGCGGCAGCGCGGGCCGTGTCGGCACGATCACGAGCGCACGCCGCTCCAGCATATGTCGCAGGCAGGCTTTGGGCAGATAGCTGACGCCGAGCCCCGACAACGTCAGACCGATTTGCGCGATGAGGCTATTGCTCGCCAGCACTTTCTGAAGGCTGACGCCGTGGTCCTGCAAAAAGCGGCTATACACATAGCCGGTGCCGGACAACCCGCCTTGCAGAATCAGGGGATACTTCGCAATCTCCGTGATCGGAATGGCCGTCTTCCGCGGCGCAAGGCTCGCGGCACACATCCACGCGTTGTCGACCTGGCCAACCGCCGTGGTCGCGAACGGTTCCGTGCCTTGGGTCTGCGGCACGATGATCACATCGATGGTGTCGGTGGAGAGCCGCTCACGCAACGTCGCATTCAGTTCAACTTCCGCTTCCACCTTCACTTTCGGATATTCCGCCTGTATCGCTGAGACGAGGCGGGGCAGCCATGTCAACGCCGTGAGTTCCGTTACGCCGATGCGTATCTGTCTCACGAGCGCCTCTTTCGAACTGACGCGCTCGACGATCTGATCGCGGCGCTCCAGCAACTCCTTCGCGTACTCGAAAAATTCAGCCCCCTTCTTGGTCAGGCGCGCGCTGCGATGGGCGCGGTCGAACACGACGAGATCGAAAGCGCGCTCGAGCTCCTGCACACGCTTGGAAACCGCCGACTGGGTCGTATTCAGACGCGTCGCCGCAGCTTCGAACGATCCCAGTTGCACGATCCAGTACAGCGCTTCCATCTGCTTGAAGGTCAGCATCGCGTTGCCATGACATGAATAAAAGCGATATGTTCGCATAGAAAAAAATCGCTTTTTATGTTTATTCTGGATGATTATGGTTTCGACATCGAGCTGAAACACAGCACATGCGGGACAGGCTCGACCGAGCGCGCTCGCAAGAAGGCACGCCGCTTCCCGCGTCAATCCATATCAATCGGTCCGTCTGGAGAACGCATGGAATCCGTGATCGAAACACCGCCTGCCGAACTCATCGAGCGCAAGCCGCGCATCGGCCTGGCCTGGCAAATACTGATCGGCCTCGTCGTCGGCATCGCGGTCGGCGTCGTGCTGAACCGCTTTCCTCAAATGCGTGATTCGGTTGTGACAGGCTTTCTGCAGCCTGCCGGCGACATCTTCATCCGGCTCATCAAGATGGTCGTCGTGCCCATCGTGTTCACCAGCATGGTGGCCGGCATTGCAGGCGTGGGCGATGGGCGTGCGCTCGGGCGCATCGGCCTGAAGACGCTGGTGTATTTCGAGATCGTCACGACAATCGCGATCGTGCTCGGGCTCGTGCTCGGCAATGTGTTGCAGCCGGGCGTCGGCACTGACATGTCGCAACTCGGCCACACGGATATCTCGCATCTCCAGCAAGCCACGCAGTCGCAAGGCCATCACGGCTTCATGTCCTTGCTGCTGAATATCATTCCCGACAATATCGTCGCGTCGATGGGACGAGGCGATCTGTTGCCCGTCATCTTCTTCTCGGTGCTGTTCGGGCTCGGCTTGCAGTCGGTGCCGGCGGAGTACAGAAAGCCCGTGCTCGCCACGCTGAAGGGCATCGGCGACGCGATGTTCAAGGTCACGGGCATGGTGATGCGCTACGCGCCGTTCGGCGTGTGCGCGCTGATCGCGGTGACCGTCGCGAACTTCGGTTTCGGATCGCTGCTGCCGCTGGTCAAGCTGGTTGCCGTGACGTATCTCGCGATCATTCTGTTCGCGGTCTTCGTGCTCGGCGTCACCGCGCGCCTGTTCGGCTTCAATATCTTCACGCTGCTCAAGGTCATCAAGGATGAACTGATCATTGCCTTTTCGACGTGCAGTTCGGCCACTGTGTTGCCGCAGTTGATGAAGAAAATGGAAGACTTCGGCGTGCCCAAGAGCATCACCACCTTTGTCGTGCCGACGGGCTACACGTTCAACCTCGATGGTGCATCCATTTACCTCGGCATCGGCACCCTGTTCGTCGCGCAACTGTACGGCGTGCATCTCGGCGTGCAGGAACAGATCGTCCTGATCCTGACGATGGTGGTGACGTCGAAAGGCGCCGCCGGTGTGCCGGGCTTCATGTTCGTGATCCTGCTGACGACACTCGCCAGCGCCGGTTTGCCGCTCGAAGGGCTTGCGTTCATCGCGGGCGTGGACCGGATCATGGACATGGGACGCACGGCGTTGAATGTCGTGGGCAACGCGCTCGCGCCGCTCGTCATCGCGAAGTGGGAAGGACAGTACGACGCGGAAAAAGGCAAGGCGTATCTCGCGTCGCTCGACGCCTGAACGCAGGTAAAAGCACCCTATCGAGGAGCAAATTCAGATGAGCAGCAACCAGGGGCAGTTCTTTCCCGAGTCCCTCATGCAGGAGATCAAGAGCCGGTTCCATTTCGTCGATCACGACATGGACGGGCGCGAGCGGCTCTTCTTCGACAACGCGGGCGGTTCGTTCCGGCTCAAGGCGGCGTTGGAGGCGTTTGCAAGCGTCGACGCGCTGCCGGATTGTCCGGAGCGCATCCACGAGCGCGCGCGTTACCTGCAAGACGTTCAGGCGCGCGGCGAAGAGGATATCCGGCGGATCTTCAATGCGCGAGGCGGCAGTGTCTATCCGTCTCTGACAGCGTCGGCCGCGATGTTCGAGATGGTGCGCGCCGTGATGGAAAACGTGCCTGGCACGAATGCCGTCACCACGATACTCGAACATCCGTCGTCGTTCGATGCCATGAAGCTGTATTGCGAACGCACCGGAAAAGCGCTGCGCATCGCGCCGAGCAATCCGGAGACAGGGGGCGTGGATGTCGATGCGATCGTGTCGCTGATCGACGAAGACACGGCACTCCTGAGCGTGATGTACGCGTCGAACATTTCGGGCGCGAAGCTCGATATCGCTGCCATCGTGGAGCGTGCGCGCGCAAAGCGGCCGGATCTTTTCATCATCGTCGATGCCGTGCAGCACGCGCCGCATGCTGTGATCGACCTGCAGAAAACGCCCGTCGACGGCATCAACGTCGCGCCGTACAAGTTCTTTGGATGCAGAGGTTCAGGCATCGCGTGGTTGTCCGATCGGATGGCGGAGCTGCCGCATCATCGTCTCGAAGCGAAGGAAAAGGGCGTATGGGAACTCGGCAGTCCCGCGCCTGCGCAGTTTGCGGTGGTGAGCTCGATCGTCGATTACGTCGCATGGATCGGCGGGCAATCCAGCGATGCGGATGACCGTCGAGAACTATTCGTGCAAGGCATGCAGCGCATCGAAAGCCACGAACGCGCGCTGCTTTCGGCGTTGCTCGATGGCACGGACGGGCAATGCGGGTTGCGAGCGATGAAGGGCGTGCGTGTGTTCTGGGATCACGACGACCTGACGAAACGCGATCTGATTGCCGGCATCGGATTCGACCGTCTCGATCCCGCCGTCGCCGTGCGCGAATATGAAAAGCGCGGCGTGATCGTGTACGAGCGGATCGGGACGAGCCTTTACTCCGGGCGGATGTTGAAGTCGTTCGGTCTGGAGGGCGCTGTGCGGGTGTCGCCGCTGCATTGCCATACCGCTCGCGATATAGCTCGCTTCCTCGCGGTGACAGAGGAACTTGCGCTGATCGATTAACCGGCGTGCCGGATTGCTTGTGAAGTTTCAACCGGCGCTGCCGTCTCCGGACGGCAGCCCTCAGCACACAAACGGCATTCCTTGTTTCAGGGCAGAGACGGACGGGGTAGTCAGTAGCGAACGATCGAAGTGTGCGCTGCCAGTCTCGGACGCTACTGCAACTACTGAACGGTCTTTACATTATCGACACCTTCAACGGGCGTCATGCCTGGCATATCCGTTGTGCTCCCGGTTGCCTTCCGGGACATATCGCCGGGTATCCGGTTCCATGGGCTGGACACGGGCTCACCGTGATACGTCATCCCAGCCGTCGCCGCACCGTGAGCGCCGCCGCTGCCGTTTCCGCCGTTGCCGTTCCCTCCGGCGTACGCGAATGTTGCCGCGCATCCGCAAAGCGCGACGACAAAAACTTGCGCCAACTGAACTTTCCACGTTGCGTGTTTCATGGCATGACTCCTGTGCGTGCCAGCGCACATTTCCATGTCGCTGGATTCAATGTGCCGCTGAACAGGATGCTTGCATAGCGGCGAAGTGCAAGCGCTCGATACGTTCTGACCTCGTATACGGCGTGCAAAGCGCAACGGATGCAAAACGACTACTTATCCCGGCAAGGGAAATTGACTTGAGGACGTAGACCGGCGCGATACCGCAAAACTCTCCCGCATCTGCCGTATCGCGCCGCGTCTTCCGGATGGCTCAAGTCCCGACGCGCTCGCGAATTTCATCCTCGACCACCGTCGTATTGGCTATCCGGTCATGCAAAGTCTGCTTTCGGTCGTTAAACAGCACCCATAGAAATCCGGCACCGCAAGTCGCGAATGTCAGGAGATATCCGAATGTGCGCAGACCCGCTTGTCGCACGGTCATCGCGCGTCCGGTATCGGCATCGACGATCCGAAGACGCAACGCGCGTTTGCCGGGTGACGTGCCCCATACGGCCCACATGACACCCGTCAACAGGATGGGAAGGCATTGCCCGATGGCCAACCAGAAAAGGATGGTCGCAGCGTAGGACTCTGGGGCCAGCAGGATGTCCTCTGTCGAGGGTCCGAGCGGGACGAGCAGCACGATGGCAGTCCACCAGATTGAATCGATCGTCAGCGCTGTTGCGCGCCGCGAGTAGGAGGCGTATCGCATTGGAAGGTGGTGTGGGGTCGAAACCGGGCTCGATACGCAAAGACTGTCGAGGCTGCCCGGGCATACTCGCCAGTATGCCGGACTACCCGGTGGACCAGGCCTCATCCGCGTCCGCGCCATTGAAGGGGCGATTTGCAGGTTGGTCGTAGAATAGGCACATCAAGTGCTCAACTGCTCGACGAACCGGTGCGGCACGGTATCCAGTCAAGGCCGCGCCCAGCCGCCCGGGTCGACAAGCCGGATCTTCGTACGAGCCGTGCGACCGCATCCGGTGGCCACCAGGAGAATGTCATGACAGCGCGTTCAATCGCATCTCTCACGCTTTCCTTCGGGCTGGTCTCCATACCGGTGAAGCTGTATTCGGCGACCGAGACGGCATCTGGAGTCGGCTTCCATCTGCTGACGCCAGAGGGCGGCCGTGTGAAGCAACAGTACATTTCCGAGGCCACGGGCGAAGTCGTGGCACGGGTAGATATGAAGAAGGGATACGAGTTCGAGAAGGGCCAGTTTGTCGTCTTCGCACCGGAAGAGCTCAAAGCCCTGGAAGAAGGTGCGTCGCACGTTGTAGAAATTGTCTCTTTTGTCCCGGAAAAATCAGTCGACCCGCTCTATTACGACAAAGCCTACTTCATCGCACCCGACAAGCGCGGCGGCAAACCATACTGCCTGCTGCAGCAAGCCATGCGAGAAAGTGAACGCTGCGCATTGGCCAAATGGTCGTCCAAGGGCAAGACCCGTATCGTCCAGATACGGCCGGCCGATGAAGGCATGGTTTTTCAGCAGTTGTTGTTCGCAGACGAAGTGCGGGGACTGGCCGACTTGCACATCGAGCAGATAGCTGTGACCGATGCCGAGTTGCAACTCGCGCTACAAATAATCGACCAGGTTTCAGAAGATGCCTATGACCCATCGGCATACGAAGACGAGGAGAAGAAGCGGATTCTGGAAGCCATAGACCGGAAGATTGCCGGTAAGCAGATCGTGTCGCCAGAAGCGCCTGCCGAAGACTCGGGCGGTCAGGTAATCGATCTCATGGAGGCGCTTCGCGCGAGCCTCGGCGCCAACAAGACGAAGAAAGCCGGGCCAGCGAAGACGCCTGCGTCAAAGAAAGGTACGCCTGTCGATGTCGAGGTTCTTGCGAGCAAACCCCGTCGGCCCGCCAGGCGAGCCGCATCGACGCCCGAAGTCAAAGAAGCGCCGCCGGCAAAGGTTCGAGCCCGAAAGTGAGCAGCCGCAATCAATCACACGATTACTCGCTGCGCAGCCTTCAATCGTTGCTCGGCGTTTCGCGACGTGTGCTTTCCGGGCTAATCGCAGCCGGATTCGTGGAGCCTTCTCGCGGTCGGCGCAACGAGTTGCGCTTTACGTTCCAGGACGTCGTGGTTTTGCGCACAGCATTTCAGTTGCAAGCGGCGAAAATCACCTCCCGCAAGATTTTGCGCGCGCTTGCCAAGCTGAAGGCCGATCTTCCGGAAGAGCTTCCCCTTTCCGGCATTCGTATCACTGCCGTCGGCGACACCATTGCGGTCAAGACGGGGCAATCGCAATGGGACGCGACGTCAGGGCAGCATCTGCTCGATTTCGAGGTCGCACCGCTTCGGGGCGACGTTGCTTTTCTTGACACTGCGCCCCGCACGCTGCGAAGCAGAGAGCAACAGGCCGAGGAATGGTTCGCCCTGGCGGAGCAGCTCACCGGTTCTGATGTTGTCGGCGCGGAGCAGGCGTACCGCAAGGTGCTTGAGTTGGCCGACGCACCGCACTACCACGCGTACACCAATCTCGGTGTGCTGCTTTGCGAGACCGAAACGCGCTGCGAAGAAGCGCTGTTCGTGTTCGAGCGCGCGCTAGAGCATTTTCCAGACGATGCGCTGCTGCATTTCAACCGCGCTGTCGCTCTGGAGGAGCTGAAGCGCTACGGGGCGGCGATGGAAGGCTACGAGCGATGCCTCCAGCTCGACCCCGACCATGCCGACGCGCATTTCAACCTTGCCCGGCTCAGCGAGATACGCGGCGACCAGCAGGGGCTCTTGCGGCATCTCAGCGCGTATCGCAGGCTCATAGGTTGACCAGACAGTTACAGATCGCTGGACCGTTCCTCCACCGCATCGCGTGTGGCGTCCCAGTAGGGCTGTTGCCGGTAGTATTGATGGACGGACGAACCCCATTGCGGGTCTGCCATCGAAGGCCAGTGGTCCTTGTCAAATCCGGGCGCGTTTTTGATTTCGTCTGCCATCAGGTTGACGAGGAAGACCTTTTCATCGACGTTCAGCGTCAGTGCGCTCCATGGAATTGCATGAAGCGTCGTTCCCATGCCGAGAAAGCCGCCTTCCGATAGCACGGCATACGCAATCCGCCCGTCACGAACGTCGAGCATGATGTCCGAAATTTTGCCGACATGCTCGCCGTCGGCCGTTACGACTTTGGTTCCATCCAGCGTGGATGCAGCCATCACTTCAGGCCCGGGGCCGTCGCCGACGCCAATGCCGACAATACCCGCACCCTGGTCCGCCGATTGCGACTGGGACTGCGTGTTGGGGTCGAGTGGTGTCATGATTTTGCTCCTGATGGGTAGACTTCTTGTAGCGCAATGCGCATGCCCAGGCAGGATGCTGGCCGCCAGCAGTCTCAAATCGGACGAAAACGCGGACGGCTCATTGGGCCACTACTTCAGCCCATAAGCGTTGACGGGAAAAGGAAACGGCCGGGCACCGTACCCGGAGTGGGGTAGGTCGCCCGTGGCCGGGTGCTGTCAGTCAGCTACGCTTTCCTTTGAGGGTGAAGGGCGCCAACAGGGACTCGATGTCGAGTTGGTGTCCTTGAAGAAGCAGCAATCGCGCATGGAGCACGGTGTTTTCAAGGACGAGCTTTGCGGTGCTCAGCAGATATAAAGCATGAATATCGGAGACGGACATGTCGGTCTCCACGTTGTGGTGACGTTCAACAAGCGAACTGACAATGAGGCGCTTGAGTTCCTGCTCTCCAAACGGCAGGTCCGCATAGTCGATGGGATCTTCTGCTTCGACTTCTCCGAGCATGTCGACAAGCGTTTCGGTGCTCACTTCCATGAGTCCTCCCCGGGACGAAGGTCAAGGTCGGCGTGGCCAACAAACGTCATCCTGCGCTCACAGATTACTCATTCAATTAAATGTAGTCCAGCGGTGGCGATGACGGTTGAATGTCAAATCGAGAACTCAGCTTGAAAAAGAGTCCCGTCGACTGACGCTCACATATCGCGTTTCGCGATTTCCATTTGCTAATCGCTTGGTAGACCGCTTTTCTGCGCCCCTCTATGATCGTTTGACCTCATTTGGAGAGAGGCAATGATTCATCCCATGACCCGTCCCGTTTCCCACTGTCGGCGCTGATCCAGCGCGGCGGCCGTCCGCACGCGGCGCCTATCGTCGGCGGACACACAGTCTTCCCGAGCATTGCGATCCCATCCGGGCGTGACCCAACACGCCCGTATTCGCACGCGTCCGGAACCGGAACATCCCATTGTCGAGAGTAGAGCATGAGTCAATTTTTGTCCGCATTAAAGCGTGTCCTCTTTGCGCGGAACAGGCCGGCAATCCACGCCATCCTCGCTGCGTTCGCGTTCAATGCCGCTCCCGCATTTGCCGCCGACACGTCGACCCTAAAGATCGGCACGGCAACCAGCCCGCAAATCGAAGCGTTGAAAATCGCGGCTCAGGAGGCCAAACAGCAAGGCCTCGACGTCAAGATCATCGAGTTCACGGACTGGAACACACCGAACGCCGCACTCGGCAACAAGGACATCGACGTCAACTATTTCCAGCACATTCCCTTCTTGGAAAACGCGAAGAAGCAGGGCGGCTACGATTTCGTGCCGATCGCGCCTGGCACGATCATGAAGATCGGTTTGTATTCGAAGAAGGTTAAGCGCTTTGAAGATCTGAAGGACGGTGCGACGGTTGCGATCGCGAACGACCCTGTCAACGGCGGTCGCGGACTGTTGCTGCTGCAACGCGCCGGACTCATCAAGCTGAAGCCGGGGGTCGACTATCGCGCGACCACGCTGGATATCGTCGATAACCCGAAGCATCTGAAGATCGTTGCGCTCGAAGCGTCACAGTTGGCGCGCTCGCTCGACGACGTCGACCTCGCGCAGGGCTATCCGAGCTTCATCAAGCTCGCGGGCACGACCGACCCAAATAGCGCATTGCTTTTCGACGGCCTCGAAAACAAGAACTTCGCCATTCAATGGGTGGTGCGTCCGGAAAGCGTCAACGACCCTCGCATCCGCAAGTTCATTTCGATCTATCAGCATTCGCCCGCCGTGCGCGCAGCGCTCGACAAGGCGTTCGGCAACCTGTACGCCGTTGCCTGGTGATGCGATGTCCGTTGCGGGCCGCGCTTGCGTGCCCGTGTGCTCGCGTGAACCAGCCGCCTGAAAAGGAACCGACGACATGACCCATCTGCTCGACGTAGCGGGATTCATCGAAGAGAGCCCGGCGCTTGCCATCAGGCCGGCGCCTCGGGACGACACCGCGCCCGCCGTCGTCTTCGACGATGCAGGCAAGGTATTTTCCACAGCACACGGCGAGCCTTCAATCGCGTTGGCGAACGTGCGGCTGGATGTCCGACGTGGCGAGATATTCGGCATCATCGGCCGCAGCGGCGCGGGCAAATCGACGTTGCTGCGTCTGGTCAATGGACTCGAAAAGCCGACGTCGGGCGCGGTGCGCGTACACGGCGTGAGCGTCGGCGAACTCGACGAGCGCGGGCTCGTTGCGTTGCGGCGGCGCATCGGCATGGTTTTCCAGCACTTCAATCTGTTGTCGGCGAAAACGGTGTACGACAACATCGCGTTGCCGCTCAGGATCGCGGGCGTGCCCAAAGCAGCCATCGAGGAAAAAGTCGCTGCCCTGCTCGAACTCGTCGGCTTGTCGGCCAAGCGCAATGCGTATCCGGCGAGTCTTTCGGGCGGGCAGAAGCAGCGCGTCGGCATTGCACGCGCGCTGGTACACGATCCCGACATTCTGCTGTGCGACGAAGCGACCTCCGCGCTCGACCCGGAAACGACGCGGTCCATTCTTGCGCTGCTGCGCGATATCAACCGGCGTCTCGGTCTCACGATCATTCTCATCACTCACGAGATGGCCGTGATACGCGAAGTGTGCGATACCGTCGCCGTGATCGAACAGGGCGCCGTCGTCGAAACGGGTGCAGTGTGGCGCGTGTTCGGCGCGCCGCAGCACGCTGCGACGCGCGCGCTGTTGCGCACGCTGGTACACGACCTTCCGGACGATCTCGCCGCCCGCCTCAAGCCCGCGAGCGATGATGCATTGCCACGCGATGCCACCGATGTTCTGCTCGACGTGTACTACACGGGCGCCAACGGTCACGATCCGGATCTCACGGCGCTGAGCGCGGCGTTGACCGTGGACGGCGGCCGCGTGAGCTTTGTACACGGCGGCATCGATCGCATTCAGGGTCATGCGCAGGGCCGTCTCGTGGTGGCCGCGCAATTGTCCGGGCCCGGCCGCGAAGCAGGCGCGTTCGCGAACCGCATCGCCGCATTGATCGAGCGTGCGCGGCGACACGCAGATCACGTGGAGGTACTCGGCTATGTCTGAACTCTGGCTTTCGGAACTGACGGGCGCGATTCGCGACACGGTGCTGATGGTCGGCATTTCGGCGTTCGTCGCACTGATCGTCGGCATTCCGCTCGCGCTGGTGCTGGTCACGACCACGCGCGGCGGCATCTACGAACGGCGCGCGGTGAATTCGACACTTGGCGCGCTCGTCAACGCATTTCGCTCGACGCCCTTCATCATTCTGCTCGTCGCGCTGCTGCCGCTCACGCGCGTTCTGGTTGGCACGACGATCGGCGTATGGGCTGCGATCGTGCCGCTCTCCATCGCGGCGATTCCGTTCTTTGCGCGCGTCGCGGAAGTGAGCCTGCGCGAGGTGGATCGCGGTCTCATCGAAGCAGCACAAGCGATGGGCGCGCAGCGCCGCCACATCATCTGGCACGTGCTGCTGCCGGAAGCATTGCCGGGCATTCTGGGCGGATTCACGATCACGGTCGTCGCGATGATCGGCTCGTCGGCGATGGCGGGCGCCGTCGGCGCGGGCGGGCTCGGCGATCTGGCGATCCGCTATGGCTACCAGCGTTTCGACACGACCGTGATGGTGACGGTCATCGTGTTGCTGATCGCGATCGTCACGGCCGTGCAGTTTGCGGGCGACCGCCTGGTTCGTCGTCTTGCGCAACGCGTGTGAAACATTGCCTACGTACGCCAGCCGGGTTCGCCGGAGATGAAAGGTTAGGATATCTTGCGCTTTGCAATCGAGTGACGCTGCTAAGCGAGTGGCTATTCTCATGAAACAGAGAACATCGCGGACATAGGCGCCGCGATATTGGCGTAAATCATCACCAAAGCGAGTGCGCTTTTCACATTGCGTACGCGTCAGATATCGTTAGCAAGATTGATTCGTTGGAGAACGCGAAAGTCTTTACTTACGCTGTGGGATTAATCTCTCAACTTCTCCCGATGATTCACGACGCTTCTACCCGCGCACGCGCATTCAACCCGAAGAAAACCACTTTCGCATTGCTCGGCACGCTGGCTGCCGGCGCTATGCTCGCATTGAGCGGCTGCAGCAAGTCGGACGCCGACACGACAACACAACGCGCGCAATCATTGAAGCCTGTCGCGGGCGGCACGCTGACATGGGGCGTGACGACCGAGCCGGCATGTTTCGATCCACACCGCGCTTCACAGCAGAACGCCTTCTGGGTCATCCGCAACTACATCGACTCGCTGATCAGCAAAAAGACGGACGGCACCTACGCGCCATGGCTCGCGAAATCGTGGACCGTCGCCGACGACGGCAAGAGCTACACGTTCAACTTGCGCGACGACGTGCATTTCACCGATGGCACGCCGTTCGATGCGAACGCCGTGAAAGCCAACTTCGATTACATCCTGAAGAACGTCAGTACGACGTCTGCATCGGCGTCATTGCTGGTGCATTTTGATCACGTCGAGGTGGTGTCGCCGTATGTCGCGCGTCTCGTGATGAAGCAACCGGATTCCACCACACTGGAATCGCTGTCGAGCGTGAAGCTCGGCTTCATCTCGCCCAAGTCGCTCGCCGAAAACAAGGATCTGTGCGGCGGCGGCCCCGGCATCGTCGGCACGGGGCCGTTCGTGTTCGATGCTTACCAGCGCGGTCAATCGGCGACCTTCACCCGCAACGCCGACTACAAGTGGGCGCCGGGGAATGCGCAACATCAGGGCACGGCATGGCTGGAGCAAGTGACCTATCGCTTTCTTCCCGAGGCTGCCGTGCGCACGGGCGCGCTCAGTTCGGGACAGGTCGACCTGATCGAAGGCGTGCAGCCGACGGATGCCGCCGTATTCGACAAGGTGGATGGCTTCCAGTACCTGACGGGGCCGTCCGCGACGACCTCGTTCACGCTGAACATCAACTACACGGTGCCGCCCGCCAGCGACGTCAACGTGCGTCGTGCGCTGCGCGATGGCTTCGATCTCGATGCGATCGTCAAGAGCGTCTATCTCGGCACGGTGCAGCGCGCATGGTCGAACATCGGGCCCGACAACCCCGACTACAACGCTGACCTCAAGCAGTCGTGGGGCAACGACGTCAAGCAGGCCAACCGTCTGCTGGACGAAGCAGGGTGGACGAAGCGCGACAGCGAGGGCTTTCGCACGAAGGACGGCAAGCGGCTGTCGATCGAAGTCGGCTACCCGCAGCCCTATGTGCGCGACAGCCGCGACGTGCTGATCCGTGCTATCCAGTCGGCGCTGCGGCAAAACATCGGCCTCGATCTCGGGCTGCGCATCACCACGGCGGGCGACTTCGCGAACCAGAAGGCGACGGGCAACTGGACCATCTACCCGAACACCGACAATCCGTCGGATGTCGCGATGGAACTGTGGGACATGCTCGGCGACCAGGGCTTCCTCTACAACGCGATCAAAACGCCCGACCAGAGCATCGTCGATACGATCAACCGGGCGCGGCTGCTTCCCATCGGCGACGAGCGCCACAAGCTGCTCGCGTTCGTGCAGAAGCGCGCAGTAGACGAAGCGTTCATCGTGCCGCTCTTCGCACCCGCCTATCACCTCGCCGCGAAGTCGACGGTTCATGGCGTGGGCTTCGAGCCGCAACTCGACGGCCCGGCGAGTGCGTACGACATCTGGGTCGACAGGCAGGGAGGCTGACGTGCTGAAGCAGATCGTCACGCGCGTCTTGACGGGCGTACTGGTGATGTGGCTCGCGGCGACCACGGCGTTCCTCGCGATACACGCGCTGCCGGGCCGGATCGAAGACGTGCTGGCGGGCGACCTCGCGTATCCGGGCCTGCGCGAGGCGATCGCCGCGCAGTGGGGCCTCGATCACAGTCTGCCGTGGCAATACGGAGAGTTCCTGCTGCGCCTCGCGCGCGGCGACCTCGGCACGTCGTTCGTCATGCAGCAGCCGGTGCTCGCCGTGCTCGGCAGCCAGTTGTGGCCGACCATCCAGCTCGCGTGCGCAGCGGGCTTGCTCGCCATCGTTCTCGCGTTGCTCGTCGCGACCTCGACGGCGGGTGTCGTTGCGGGGCGCGGCGCCTGGGCGAGCCGCGTCGCGTCGGCGCTGGAATTGCTGTTCACGTCGTCGCCGGTGTTCTGGCTCGGGCTGTTGCTGCTGATCGTGTTCTCGTTTCACTGGCGGCTGTTTCCGGTGTCGGGCGCGGCCGGCTGGCGCTCGCTCGTGCTGCCCGCCGTCACGCTCGCGCTGCCGACGGCAGGCGTGCTGTCGCAGGTCATGCGCGAGGCGCTGGAGTCCGTGTTCGAACGGCCCTTCGTGACGACGGTGAGGGCGCGCGGCGTGTCCGAACTCGCGCTGCGCACGCGGCATGTGTTGCGCCATGCGTTATTGCCCGTCGTCACGCTGGGCGGCTGGCTGATCGGCGGCCTGCTGGGCGGCGCGGTGATCACCGAGAAGATGTTCGGCCGTCCGGGCATCGGCAGCGTGACGCTGACGGCGGTGACGTCGCAGGACGTGCCCGTCGTGCTCGCCGTCGTGCTGCTGGCCGCCTTCGTGCATGTCGCGATCTCGACGCTGCTCGACGTGCTGTATCTGTTCATCGATCCCAGGCTGCGTGCATCATGAGCGAACTCTCATCTGTTGCCGTTGGACAGCAGCGCCGGTCACTGCTTGCGAAGCGGCTGCCCGCAGCCGTGCTGGTGTCGGCTGCGTTTCTCGTCGCGCTCGCTTTCGCGATGGCCTTTCCGCGTGTCGTCACGCCTTACGATCCGCTCGTCAGCGATGTCGCGCACGCGATGCAGGCGCCCGGCGCCGGGCACTGGTTCGGGACGGATCGCATCGGCCGCGACGTGTTTGCGCGCGTCGTCTATGGCGCGCGCTATTCGCTGCTGATCGGCCTTGCCAGCATGATCGTCAGTCTGCTGATCGGTCTCGTGGTCGGCATGACGGCGGGGCTCGGGCGGCGTGCCGTCGACGAGAGCGCGTCGCGCGTATTCGACGTGCTGTCGGCGTTTCCCCCTGTTCTGCTGTCGCTGTTCGTCGTGACCTTTCTCGGCCAGGGCATCGTCAACATCGCGGTGGCCGTCGGCATTGCGGGCATTCCGAAGTTCGGGCGCGTGCTGCGCGCGCAGACGCTGGTGGTGCGCCGCGCCGATTACGTGACGCATGCCGTCGTCTGGGGCCTGTCGCGCCGCCAGGTTTTTCTGCGCCACATCCTGCCGAACGTGCTGGCGGCCGTGCCCGTCATCGCGACCATCGATATCGGCAGCGCGATCATCGCCGTCTCCGGTCTCAGCTTCCTCGGTCTCGGCCCGCAACCGCCGACGCCCGAATGGGGCGTGATGCTCGCCGAAGGCCGCGACGTGCTGCGCGTCGCGTGGTGGCCGAGTGTGTTTCCCGGCATGGCGATCACGCTGACGGTGGTCGCGTTTTCCGTGATCGGCAAACATCTGTCCCGCGTCTATGGAGTCAAAGCGCGATGAAGAACGATTTCTCCACCGCGCGCACGCTCGTCGACGTGCGCGGACTCGAGATCGGTTTTGCCGATGCGAACGACGGCCAGCCGTTGGTGCGGGGCGTCGATCTGACGATTCGCGCGGGCGAATGCGTGGCGCTGGTCGGCGAGTCGGGCTCGGGGAAGAGTTTGACGGCGCGCAGCCTGATCGGCCTTGCCGGCCACGGCGCGCGAATCGCGGCGCAGCAGTTCGTGATCGACGGACGACACGCATTGCAGTTCCGCGAACGCGACTGGCGCAGCGTACGCGGCGGGTTCGCTGGCCTCGTGATGCAGGACGCGCTGGTGTCGCTCGATCCGTTGCGCACGGTCGGCGCCGAGATCGAAGAGACGCTTGCGCTGCACACGCCGTCGGGCTCGCGCAAGGCACGCCGGGCGCGCGTGCATGAGACGATGCGCGACGTCGGCATGCCGGAGCCGGAGCGCCGCGCGCAGCAGTACGCGCATGAGTTGTCAGGTGGCTTGCGGCAGCGGGCGTTGATCGCGTCGGCGATCGTCGCGGGCCCGGCGCTCGTGATCGCCGACGAGCCGACCACCGCGCTCGACGTGACCGTGCAGGCGCAGATTCTCGACGTGCTCGCCGCGCGCCTGCGCGAGGGCGTCGGCATGCTGCTGGTCTCTCACGATCTGGCCGTCGTGGCGGAGGTGGCGGACCGCGTGCTGGTCATGCATCGCGGCGAGGTCGTCGAAAGCGGCGCGACGCTCGACGTGTTGACGAATCCCGCGCATGCCTACACACGCAGGCTGATCGCCGCTCAGCCGTCCGCGCGTTCGCGCGGGCAGCGGCTGACGTCGGCGCGTCTCGATGCGGGCGCGCACAGTGCGCCGAAGGGGCGTTCCGATGTCGCGTCGCTGATCGTGCGCGACCCGTTACCGCCGCGGCAAGGCGCTGCGCGCGAGACGCTGTTGCAGGTCGAAGCGCTCGGCAAGCGCTATGGGTGGCGAGGCGCGCGCAAAGGGACAGCGGACGGCGGAGCCGACACGGGCGATTTCGTCGCGCTCGACGACGTGTCGTTCGACGTGCAGCGCGGCGAAGTGGTCGGCATCGTCGGCGAATCGGGTTCGGGCAAGAGCACCTGCGCGAAGCTCGTGTTGGGGCTCGCGACGCCGTCGGCGGGCTGTGTGCGCTTTTTCGGCACGCAGTGGAATGGCGAGGGCGTGCGCGAACCGGCGCGCCGCGCGCTGCGCTCGAAGCTGCAGTACATTCCGCAAGATCCGCTCAGTTCGTTCGATCCTCGCTACTGCGTGCGGCAATTGCTCGACGAAGCGTTGTCGGCGTCGGGCCTGGGCACGCAGCAGGTGCGGGACCGTAGCGTCGAACTGCTCGAACAGGTCGGGCTCGATGCGCGTTATCTCGAACGGCGGCCGCTATCGCTGTCGGGCGGACAGCGGCAGCGTGTGGCGATCGCTCGCGCGATTGCACCGCAGCCGACGCTGATCGTCTGCGACGAGCCGGTGTCGGCGCTCGATGTGTACGTGCAGGCGCAGGTGCTCGATCTGCTCGGCACGTTGCAGGCTGAGCTGGGTTTGTCGCTGCTGTTCATTTCGCACGATCTCGACGTGATCCGGCATGTCAGCGATCGCGTTCTCGTGTTCAAGGACGGACGCGTTGTCGAAGCGGGTGACGCGCAGCGTCTCTTCGTCGCGCCACGTCACGCTTACACGCGCTTGCTGATGTCGTCCGCTCCGTCGTTGCGGCGCGCGAAGGAGGAGGGCGCCGCCGGGTACACGCGTGAGGTCGAACCGCTTGCGGGATAAGCGCTTGCCTGCAAACGCCGTGCGGACGACGGTCACGCTGTTTCCGGACTGCGCGCGACTCTCGCACGCACCTCGGGCGATGCCAGGCAAGTGGCGACAGCTTCGTAGCCTGGCGCACCCGGGTAAGGTGCCACGCGCGTGGGCGGACTGTGATTAGCGGGGCAAAGAATGATGGCTTCGTCGGGTCCGACTAACGCGAGATCCAGGATGGCCGTCGAGCGCGTCAGCAGGAAGACGGGGCGTCGCGATGTTTTCGCGCGATGGCGCAGATAGGTGATA
The DNA here is from genome assembly GCF_900100565.1 of Paraburkholderia steynii. Classification (NCBI taxonomy): domain Bacteria; kingdom Pseudomonadati; phylum Pseudomonadota; class Betaproteobacteria; order Burkholderiales; family Burkholderiaceae; genus Paraburkholderia; species Paraburkholderia steynii. Next base: position 105,100 of record NZ_FNDI01000004.1, read on the forward strand.
AGCGCTTCCTGGGTGGATTGATCGAGATCCTGTTCGATCATATCGACGATCAGCGGATGAAGCGCTTCACCTTCCAGCGTGACGAGCAAAGCGATCAGCGCGTTGGAAGCGCCCACGCTTGCGCCTTCATCGACGAGCCACGCCAACGCCTGATCGACGCGCGACTTGAGATCGGCATCGCCGTTCAGCAACGCAGCTGCCGAGGCGCCTTCATTGTCGAGCCGGTCGAGACCGAGGAACACCGCGCCTTCCAGCGTTTGCGCGAGGCGCCGCGCGAGCCGTGTCTTCCCGCTTCCCAGCGATCCGATGATGTAGTTCACAGGGCGAATGTCCCGCAACTCGAACCATTCCGCGCCCCAAGGCCACGGCAGCTCGAAACCGACACTCGGGCCGGTCCGATCGAGCAGCCCGGCCAGTTCTCCGCCGCCCGGTAACTGGCCTTGCGCGAGATCGGACTGGAGCCTTCGCACCTTGTCGAGCCTCGCGACCAGTTCGCGAACCTGATTTCCCAGTGCGGTTTCGTGCGCCGCCAACGCGGCGCCCAAACCTCGAGGATCACCATCCAGAACGCGGGCCACTTCGGCAAGGCTGAGACCGAGCGCGCGCAGGCCGACGACTTCGGTGGCACGGGCCATATCGCTGTCACGGTACGACCGATATCCCGCTGCCGTTCGGCCCGGACGCAGCAACCCTTGCTGTTCGTAAAGCCGTAACGCCTTGGCGGATACGCCGAGTCTTCTGGCTGCCTCTGACGCGGTCAGACAGCGGGTGGAAGAAGTCATCAGTCACCTCTCTGTTAGTTGACGAGTGCCAGTTAGCATGAGGGTGACCCCAAGGGCAGGGTCAACAGGATTGTGCCGTGCGGTCCTGCCGTCGTGTCGGATTTTCGTGGAGTTCGTTAGAGGTGGCCTGGCATCGCATTGCATCTGCCCTGCGAGCAAAGATATCTAAGGATTGGCAATGCGCTTCTCGAGCCATCGGGTGAAGAGCGAGATTGGATAGCAGTAGGTGAAGAAAATAACCAGCGTCGCCAGATAGGTGAGGACGGTGAAGCTCGACCTCGCTACTGTGCTGCTTGCGACTTGCGCGGTGTCGATCAGATCGTGGATGCCGACCAGCGATGACAAGGCGGTGCCCATCGTGATGATGGCATAGACGTTCATCCATGGCGGCAACATGCGGCGCACGCATTGTGGCAGCACGATATGCCGCAGAATCTGCGCGCGCGAGAATGCCAGTGAACCGGCGGCTTCCCATTGCGTGGTCGGTATCGATGCAACCGCGCCGCGAAATACCTCGGCGATGTTGGCGCTTGCGGGCAGCGCGAGCGCGAGCGTCACCTTCAGCCAGTCCGGAAACGGCAGCGTCTTGCCGAATAAGGTGAACTCGAACGGAAAGACATAAGTCGTGAAATAGACGAGCACCAGCCACGGCGCATTGCGAAAAGCCTGAACCCAGAATCGTGCGATGCGTCCCGGCAGCGAGGGCGCGAGTCCGAGCGCTCCAATCGCAAGACCGAGGACCGAGCCGATCGCAACCGCGCCGACGCTGATCAGTACGTTCAACGCGAAGCCATGCACGAGCGCGGGTGTCCACTCGACGAAGCGCGCGAGCGTTTCGCCTCGCGAGCCCGAGTCAGGCGCAAACGTCCAGAGCAGTGCGCCGACAATCAGCACGCCGAGCGCGGCGGCGATGCCAGGGGCAGGTCCGCGTACACGCGTGATGCGGCGTGCATGCCCATCGCGGCGCGATTCGATATCGGAAAAGGGCGATGCAGCCGATCTAGGCGCCATAACCGGGAATCCATAAACGTCGTTCGAGCCAGCGCCCCGCAAGGCTGACCAGCCATGTCAGCAAACCAAAGAACAACAGAATGACGATCATCAACGCGAGCACGTTGTCGCGCTGCGTCCAGATCATGATCGACTGATACGTGACGTCGCCTACGGCAATCGCCGATGCAAGCGCCGTCGCCTTGACCAGTTCGACGAAGTTGTTCACGAGCGCCGGCAATGCCGTGCGAAGCGCCAGCGGCAATTCGATGCGCCAGAAGCGCGTCCTGCGATCGAAGCCGAGCGAGGCCGCACCTTCGAGCGTTTGCACGGGCAACGCGTCGAAGCCCGCGCGCAGTGCTTCCGCATGAAACGCACCCTTGTGCAGCGACAACACCAGCACGACCCAGAAGAACGGCTTGAACGGGTTGTCGATGTGGCTTTCGCGCAGCCATTGCGTGATCAGCATGTTCAGCACGAGAAACGCACAGTACAGCTGAACGAGCGTCGGTGTATTGCGCGTGAGATCGACGAAGGCGCGCGCCGGCGCCGCGATCCATGCATGGCGATGACGCAGCGCGATGAGCAGCAGCAAGCCCGCGAGCGCGCTCCCGAACATCGTCGCGATGACCAGTTCGATGCTCACCACGATCCCCTGCAGAAACGGCACGCGCTCGTAGGCGTCCAGCAGAAAGCGATAGTCGAGGCCGGCACGCGCGGCGGCGTCGATGAAAGCATGAAGCGAGACAGCCATGCTCACTGCTCAGCAGGCAATTGGTGATGCCACTCGGCCAGCGCCGGCGATGGCGGCGTCAGGCCGTTTTTCGCTTCATCGTCGATCAGCCAGCCCGTGCGATGCCAGTCGCGCACGATCGCATCGAGCTTCGCTGCCGTGTCCTTTTCGCCTTGCCGTACCCAGATCACCGACGGCGCAGGCTCGAGTTCCGGTTGCAGCGTGCGGTAGTCACGCCATTCGGGATCACGCTGCTGTAGCGGATAAAGCAGCGGTGCGGCGTCATGCACGGCCGCGACGCAACTGCCGCCGCGCAGCGCGAGCAGCGATTGGGACGAGCCGGGGAACGCGCGCGGCACGGCACCGTACTTCTCGACCACAGGCCGGATATAACTGCTGCCCTGCGAAATGCACACGGGCTTGCCGCGCAGGTCTTCCCACTTCGTAATGCCGCTCGATTTCGGCGTAATGGCCGTGCCGCCGACGCGGTAATACGGCGTCGGCACGTGATCGAGAATCTCGCCGCGCTGCGCGTTGAATTCCATGTTCGCAATCAGGATATCGACCTTGCCCTGCTGCAGGAACTGCACGCGTGTCGATGGTTGCACGGACACCAGTTGTACCTTCACGCCGAGGCGCTTGCCGATATCGTTGGCGAGATCGACGTTCATGCCGCGCGGCTGCTGCGTTTGCGGATCGAGCGAGCCGAATGGGCTGCCCCCAATCAGCACGCCGACCGCGATTTCATGGCGCGAATTGATCTTGTCGAGCGTCTGGTCCGCGTGAACGGGTGTACTGATTGCCGCAGCGGAAAGGGCCGTAACCAGGGAGAGAGCCGCGAATCGTTTGTTATATGCCGCTTTGCTGGATGTCATGAGCGATCGGATAAATGAAAGGAATGGGCGCATGCGTCGTGGCAGTGAATGCGCCACTGCGACGGCATACGCTATGCCAATCCCGATGCGCAGCAAACGAAATGAATCTGCTAAGCAAAGTACACAGACGTTAAAGCGCGGCGCCGAATGCCGAGGCGCGGTTTTCGTACACATAGCAGATCGCCGCATATGGTTTCGCCGATTCGTTGGTTAGCGAATGACGTTGGCGTTTCTAGAATGATCGGCTGCTGAGTGGGCGTTCGACGTCGATGCGTTGGTTCGGCCAATCAGCACTGACGACAGGACAGCGATGACAGAACTCATTGTTTCGGCGCGTGCAGCGCGTATCGGCCTCGCGCCCAACGCGGCGGTTGTCGCGGAGCCCACGCATCACAGCGTCGGCAAGGACGCATCGCGCACACTCGCTACGGAGGCCGTATGAACCGCATTGCCATCGATGAACAGGCGGCACTCGCGAAGATACGCGGCGCGGAAGACGCGCTGCTGGCGCTGCGCGACGTGCGCCTCGCCTATGGCAACACGGCCGTGCTCAATGGCATCGATCTGTCCGTCCGACGCGGGCAGGCCGTGTCGATCATCGGTCCATCAGGCTCGGGCAAGTCGACGATCTTGCGCTGTGTCAACGGACTGGTTTCGCCTCAAAGCGGCGAGATTCACGTCGATGGCATCGACGTGCGCGCGCAGAGAACAGACGCGCAACGCATCGCGCTGCGCAAGCGGATCGGTTTTGTGTTCCAGCAATACAACCTGTTTCCGCATCTAAACGTGGTGGAGAACCTGATCATCGCGCCGATGCGCGTGCTCGGGCGCAGCCGCGCGGAAGCCGAGAGCGACGCGCACGCGCTGCTCGCGAAGGTACGTCTCGCCGATAAGGCGAAGGCGTATCCTGGCGCGCTGTCGGGCGGACAGCAGCAGCGCGTCGCGATTGCGCGCACGCTGGCGATGCGGCCCGACCTGATTCTGTTCGACGAAGTGACGTCGGCGCTCGATCCCGAAACGGTCGGCGAAGTGCTGAACGTGATCGGTGAACTGGCCGACGAAGGGCAGACCTGCGTGCTGGTCACGCACGAAATGCGCTTTGCCGAAGACATCAGCGACGAAGTGTTTTTCACGGAAGGCGGCGTGATCGTCGAGCACGGCAGCGCACGACAGCTTTTTCACGATCCCATCCACGAGCGAACCAGACTCTTTCTGCAGCGCGCCCGCGGCGAGGACCGCACAGGCCGCGCGCGGCGGCGCGTGCAAGACGACGCGTGAATTTTCAACGATCAATCATCCTCACGACCATGAGCACAATCACGAACGAAACCATCGATGCCGTCGCCTCGCAACGCTGCGAAGCGGTGCAGAAGCTGCTTGCCGGTGCGCGCAAGATCATTGACGACAAAGGTGTCACGCGTGATGCGCTCGCCGCGATCAGCGCGCGGCTGCTGGAACTCGCGACGCAGCGCACACTGTTCGATGCCGCCGATTTCCCACCGCCGCAGCGCGACAGCGGCGACACGTCGACGCGCTACCGGCTCAATCCCGGCGAAGACGGCTTTGCGCTGTATCTGAATTCACTGCTGCCGGGCAAGACGACGATTCCGCACAACCACGACACATGGGCCGTGATCGCCGCCATCGATGGTGCGGAGCTAAACCGTATCTACCGGCGCACGGACGATGGCCGCGACCCTGAGCGCGCGCAACTCGAACTGTCGCATGAAGTGGTCGTGCGGCCCGGCGTGCCGATCGCGTTTCTGCCGGACGATATCCACAGCATTCACGTCGGCGGCGCGGAACCGACGCTGCATTTCCATCTGTATGGCCGTCCGCTCGACACGCTGACGGGCCGCCTCGGTTTCGAACCCGGCACGGGCGCCGTCGTGCGTTACAACGCGACGCACATGCAACGCGCGACGCAGGCGGTCGGCTGATGGCGGCAACGGACGACCATTTGCTGACCCGCGTTCTGCGCGCCGGCGCGCCAGCGTTCGAAGGCGGCGCGGCGCCCGTCAACGTGCCCGTCGTGCGCACGAGTACGGTGCGTTTCGAGAGCGACGCGGCTCGCGTCGAGCTGCAGCATCGGCGCGAAGCGGGCGAATCTGTCGGTACGTATGGACGGCACGGCATGGCGACGCATCGCGCGCTCGAAACCGCGATTGGTGAACTCGAGGGCGCAAGTGAAGTGCTGCTCGCGCCTTCCGGTTTGTCGGCGATTACGCTGGTGTTTATCGCGCTGTTGTCGCCGGGCGATCATGTAGTGGTGCAGGACAGTGTCTATGGACCAGTGCGCGAGCGCGCCGAGCCGCTGCTTACACGGCTCGGCGTGTCGTTCAGCTATTTCAGCGCGAGCGAAGGCGTGCCCGCAGCGCACGTCAGACCGAACACGCGGCTGATCTACGCGGAGTCGCCATCGTCGTTCTTTTATGAAGTGGTCGATCTGCCCGCGCTTGCCGCGTTTGCGCGCGAGCGCGGCATCCTGCTCGCGGCTGACAACACATGGGGCGCGGGGCTGTTGTATCGGCCGCTGGCGCTCGGCGCGGATATCTCGGTGCAGGCCACGACGAAATACCTCGGCGGGCATTCTGATCTGATGCAGGGCGCTGTATCGACGGCCAATGCGGCGCTCGCCCGTAAGCTGCGCGATACACACGACGCACTCGGCCTGAGCGTCGGCGCGGACGATGCCTATCTCGCGCTGCGCGGCATCCGCACGCTCGCGGTGCGCCTCGCGCAGCATGGGCGAAATGCGCTCGAAGTCGCGCAGTATTTGCAGACGGAACGCCATGCGGTTGCGCGCGTGTTTCATCCCGCGTTGCCTGACGATCCCGGTCACGCACTCTGGCGTCGCGATTTTGCGGGTGCCAATGGGCTGGTTTCGTTTGCGTTGCACCACGCGGATCACGACAAGGCGCGTGCGTTCATCGATGCGCTGCGTTTGTTCGGCATTGGCGCGTCGTGGGGCGGCTACGAAAGCCTTGCATTGATTGCACCACCGTCGCGTGTGCGTGAACACAGCTACTGGCAGGGCAGCGCGCCCGTCGTGCGCCTGCATGTCGGCCTCGAAGATCCTGCGGATCTGATTGATGATCTGAAGCAGGCGTTTCGTCGCGTCGTGCAATAGACGCGCTCACTCTCACTTCATTGCCTCTACTCCGAATGACAGACAGTTTTTCGCTGATACCTGCGACCACCGTTCGCGAATGGCTGAACGACGGCGACGAACTCGCGCTTTTCGATGTGCGCGAAGCCGGCGAGTTCGGCGAAGGTCATCCGTTCTTCGCGATTCCGCTGCCGTATAGCAGGCTGGAACTCGACGTCAGCCGGCTCGCGCCGCGCCGCAATGTACGCGTCGTTTTGCTCGACGATGGCGCGAACGACGAAGCGATTGCGCGTCGCGCAGCGCGGCGGCTGCATGCGTTGGGCTATACGCGGGTTTTTGTGTTGGAAGGTGGTGCCCGTGGATGGTCCGCTGCGGGTTACACGCTTTTCAAAGGCGTGAACCTGCCGTCGAAGACCTTTGGCGAACTGGTCGAGCATGCGTACGAGACGCCGCGTGTTTCAGCGGCGGAACTCGCGCGTTTGCAGGCCGAAGGCAAGCCACTCGTGCTGCTCGACGGCCGCACGGTCGAAGAACACAGGAAGATGACGATACCGGGCGCGGTGAGTTGCCCAAACGGTGAACTGGCGTACCGTATCGGCGCGCTTGCAGGCGATCCCGATACCCCCGTCGTCATTCATTGCGCAGGTCGGACGCGCAGCATTATCGGTGCGCAATTGCTGCGTAGCTTCGGTTTGCCGAATCGCGTTGTCGCGCTGGAAAACGGCACGCAAGGCTGGGCGCTTGCGGGCCTCACGCTCGAGCATGGCAGCGTGCGACGTTATCCCGATACGGTCGATGAACGCGCATTGGCCGCCGCGCGTGATCGTGCTTCCAGACTGGCGGAGCGCTTCTCGCTGAAAACGCTCGACGCAAAGCGCGCGCAGGCATGGCTCGATGCGACGGATCGCACGACCTATCTTCTCGATATACGCAGCGCCGACGAGTTCGCGCGTGACGGCGTACGAGCTGCCGTACACGCGCCGGGCGGCCAGCTTCTTCAGGCGACCGATCAGACGATCGGCGTGCGCAATGCGCGTGTGCTGCTGGTCGATCACGACGGCGTGCGCGCGCCTGTCATCGCCACATGGCTTGTGCAACTCGGCATCGAAACGGCGCTCGTTCCAGCGCAAGAGGCGAACGCATTGCATCGCGCCGTTGTTGAAACACAAGGCATAGCAGAAGGCCTGATCGATGCGAACGAACTGCGCACGCTGCGAGGCACCCACGGCTTGCATCTGATCGATCTGCGCTCCAGCGCGGCGCATCGCGGCGGCCATCCAGAGGCCGCGCGCTGGTCGATTCGTCCGAAGTTGCCCGACACGCTGGAGAGTGCGGCGCGATCCGATCGCATCGTGCTATTCGCGGATTCGACTGAACTGGCCGCGCTCGCGGCGCTCGATCTTCGCGAAGCCGGTTTCACAAGCGTATCGATCGCGGAGGCAGGCCTCGACACCTTCAAACAGGCAGGCTATCCACTCGAAGCCTCGCCCGCGTCGCCGCCGGATAGCGAACGCATCGACTATCTGTTCTTCGTCCACGACCGGCACGAAGGCAATCTCGATGCCGCGCGCGCCTATCTGGCATGGGAAACGGGCCTCATCGCGCAGTGCGCGCCGGACGAACTCCAACACTTCCGCATCGATGCGTCATCGTCGGGTGCGGATCTTCATCGCGAACTGACTCGTTCATGATCGACCGCCTTTCGAAGCGCGTGCTGCGCGCAACCACGTGTTTGTCCGCCGTCGTCGCATGCTTCGCATCGACGGGCATCGCGCACGCGGACGCCACTCTGGACCGCATCAAGGCGCGCGGCACGCTGGTCGTCGGCGTCGTACTCGACGGCACCTACGGCACGCTCGATCCCGCGACGCGCAAGCCCATCGGCTACAACGTCGAGCTAAGCGAAAGCCTCGCGAGCCATCTCGGCGTGAAGTTCGAAGCGATTGAAGTGACGCCGCCGAACCGCGTGCAGTTCCTGCAGCAAGGCAAGGTGGATGCGTTGATCGCCAGCATGCAGTACACGAAGGAGCGCGACGAAATACTTAGCTACGTGCCGACGCCTTTCGAAGAGATAGGCGGCAGCGCGATGGTACACAAGGACGCGGGCATCCACGACTGGAAGGATCTGCGCGACAAGCCCGTCTGCGTCTCGCAAGGCAGCAACTACACGAAGCCGCTGATCGAGCAATACGGTGCGCAGGTCAAGGCATTCAAGGGCATGCCCGAAGCGCTGCTCGCGCTGCGCGGCGGAACGTGCGTCGCATCGGTCCACGTGACGCCAGGCATCGAGGCGCGTCTTGCGAACGCATCGGGTGAATGGAAGTACTATGAATCGCCGATGCCGACGCAGCTGATTCCGTCGCCTTCCGTGATCTGGGTGCGTAAAGGACAGACCGATACCGTTGCCGCCTTCGACAAGATCGTCAAGGACTGGCATCGCAGCGGTTTTCTGATCGACGAAGGCAACAAGTGGCACATGCCGCCGTCGCAACGGTTGCAGGAATGGCACCGGCAATACGCCGCCAACAAGGGAAACTGACCCATGACACAGACTGCCGATCTGGACCGCGATGCACTCCGTACGCTCGATCTGCTCGGACCCGCGCCCGACAACTGGGTGCCGGACCGGCCAGGCGTCGATCACAACGTTTTTATCGTCGGTGCGGGGCAGACGGGCTGTGCGTTCGCGTTTGCGCTGCGGCGCGCGGGCATTGGCCGCGTCAGCGTGATCGATGCGGCGGCGGATGCAGCGAAGGCGGGCGTATGGCTCAACCGTGCGCGCATGAACAAGCTGCGTACGCCGAAGACGCTTGTCGGCCCTGAAGGCGGCTTGCCGGGTTTGAGTTTTCGCGCGTGGTACGAAGCGCGTTTCGGCGTGGCGTCGTATCAGGACATCGACCGCATTCCGCGAGAGCGCTGGGCCGAATATCTCGCGTGGTATCGCGAGTTTCTTGAGATTCCGGTTCGCTACGGCACGCGTCTCGTGCGGATCGAACCGAAGGGTACGCATTTCGCGGTCCATCTCGAAGTGGACGGCGTCGCGCGTGTCGAAACGGCGCGCAAGGTGCTGCTGTGCAATGGCGTCGCGGGCAATGGCGGCGCGTTCGTGCCGGCGGTGCTCAAGAACTTGCCGCCGCAGCTTGTCGCGCATACGTCCGATCCAATCGATTTCGCGGCGTTGCGTGGCAAGTCGGTTGCCGTGCTGGGGGGAGCGGCCTCTGCGTTCGATGCCGCCGCGACCGCGCTCGAAGCAGGCGCAGCGGACGTGCATCTGTTCGCGCGCCATACGACGCTCGCGGCCACGCCCGTATCACGCGCGCGGGCCTATCCGGGCGCATACGACAACTACTTCGATCTGCCCGACGCGTTGCGTTGGGCGCAGGCGCTGCGCTTCAAACGCTCGGGTTCGACGGCGCCGCCGGATTCAATCGAGCGCGTGACGCGCTTCGAGAACTTCCATCTGCACCTCGGCGCGCAGTGGGAAAGCGCGCGTGAAGCGTCGGGGCAGATTACTGCTGGCGTGTCCGGCGAGACGTTCCGCTTCGACTTCGCGATTGCGGGCACCGGCTATTTCATCGATCCTGCCGCGCGTCCCGAGCTGGCCAGCTTCGCGTCGCACATCCTGTTGTGGCGCGACCAGTTCATACCGTCCAGCAACGAGGCGGACGACGGGCTAGGCGCGCATCCGTATCTCGGCCACGCGCTCGAATACAAGGAGAAGGTTCCGGGCGATGCGCCGTATCTGAAGGACATTCATGTGTACAACCCCGCGGGATTCGTCAGCGCGGGCGTGCCTGTCGGCGATGTGCCGAGCATGAAGCGCGATATTCCCGCCGTGGTTCGCCGCATCAGCCGCGATCTGTTTCTCGGCGATATCGATTCGCACGCGCAACGGCTCGCCGCTGACGTACCTGCCGAGTTCGACGAGTCCCTGTATGCGGCAAGTCTGTGGGGAAGGGAAACGTCGAGCGCATGACGCTGGGGGTGTCGCACGGCAACGAGAAGGGGTGTCGCAGAGACGCCTCTTTCTGTATGAGCGCGGCTCGCGCACGGGAGCCCGCTGGCTGTCTGCTGTGCTTAACGTGCGATACGAATGGGCGGTGAATAAGAGCTAACCGTCGTATCGCCACTCCCACCCGTTTGCGACATACCTTTCGCGTCGCCACCAAAGCCCGCTTCGTCCGTGGCGGCTGAATGACCCGGCGTGCGAAGGCTCTGTGGCGAGGGGCCGCCTTGATCGGCCGCTACGGGCGCCGTGTGTACCGGCGATTGAGTGAGCGGTTGACTCGCCTGCGCGTAGCTGGACAGCGGAGTGGCGAAGATCGCCGCAATGGTGAGTGCTTTAACGGTCGATTTCATCGTGGAGTAGTGACGTTGGAGATAGACGGACACGATTGCCCACAGCGTGAGCGCAAGTGTATGAAGCGGCCCGTGAGCGATAAAGATGCACGTGCCGACATCTGTGTTCGGATGAAGTGAAAAATCGTCGCGATTGATTTCATCGATTGCGACGATCAGGTGCTGACTGCCATGTCCATCTCATCGGAATAGACCTCGTCAGCGGGGAGCGGCAATTGGGTTGCAACCGCAGGGTCGTCGCGGGTCCTGTCAATCGGAGGACGGTTGCGCGCGAATGCCAGCGGGGACTGTGCGCAAATCTCCGCCACCCATTCGACAAACACCCGGACCTTTGGCGCGAGATGCCGGTTGTGAGGGTAGACGGCAGACAGCGGCATGGAGCGGACTTTCCACGGCGCGAGTATTTCCTTGAGATCACCCGCTTCGATATGCGATGCAAGCATGAACAATGGCGCCTGAATGATGCCGGCACCGTTGACGCCGCACATGACGTAAGCGTCCGCATCGTTGACGGCCAGGCCGCCATTCATTTTCATGTCCCGGCTTTCGCCATTCACATCGAAGTTCAAGCCCAGGGTTCGACCGGTACGGCTGGAAAAATAATGTACCGCGACGTGTTGCTCGAGTTCTTCGAGTGAGCGAGGTTCGCCGTAGCGAGCGAGGTAGGCCGGACTGGCGGCCGTGATGGTCGACAAAGAGCCGAGCCGCCGCGCAACCAGGGTGGAGTCGTCCAGATTGCCGACCCGGAGCGCGCAGTCGACCCCTTCCTGAATCAGGTCCACTTGCCTGTCTCCGAAACCCAGCATGAGTTCGACGTGCGGGTGCCGCTCGCGAAATTCCTCGAGGCGCGGCATCACGATCAGGCGCCCCAGCGAACCGGGCATGTCCACTCGGAGTTTGCCCCGAGGGCCTTTGACGACATTGGCGAGGCTGTCCTCGATCTCGTCGATGTCGGCCAGCACCCGCACGCAGCGTTCGTAATATCCCGCGCCTTCGGGCGTCAGGTTCAGGCGGCGCGTGGTTCGCTGCATCAGGCGCGTGTGCAGATTCGCTTCCAGATTCTTGATGATGGTGGTGGCCGACGCACGCGGAATGTCCAGAGCGTCCGCCGCGCGAGCGAAGCTGTTCATCTCGACGACCTTGGTGAAGACCTTCATCGCCAGGAGCTTGTCCATATTCCCTTACCTCACACAAATCAGCTGCAACTCGCTTTCGGACGCGGCAGGGCGGGAGATACCTGTGATTCTTCGGCTGCCGTGAATAGTGTTCTGGATTATAACCATTTATCTGATTGGCGTCTTCGAACAGAATTGCTCGCATCGAAACATCCGGGAAGGCGCAGGCCTGCAGGCTATGTCAATCAATGTCGAACAGGCGATCGAAATTCAGAGCGTGGATCTGGATGGTCACGCACAAGCCATCCGCTTGCGTACCTATCGTCCTCCAGGCAGGCGCGACGTGCTGCCTGTCATATTTTTCTTTCACGGCGGCGGATTCGTTAAGGGAACGCCCGAGCAGTCCGATCCCATGTGCTCGCAGATTGCGCTTCAGGTGCATGCGCTGGTCGTCTCGGTGGGTTACTCGCTGGCGCCGGCATTTCCGTTTCCTACCGCGCTCCATGACGGATTTCTCGCCGCGCAGTGGGTGGTCACCCATGCGCGCGCGCTTCATGCCGACGCGAAGCGAATGGCTGTTGCCGGGCACGACGCAGGCGGCAATCTGGCGACAGGTCTCGCGGCGATGGTCCGTGACCGGGCTTCTTTTCGTTTGCGCGCCCAGGCGCTGCTTGCGCCGCTGCTCGATCCAAGTATGACGCGCTTCCCTGATCTGGATGATGAGGTGACTCTAGATATGTGCGCCGAGGAGTGCGCTTCCGGCTATCGAGCCTATCTGCCGTTGGCGTCGCTGAGGCTTCATCCCTACGCCGCGCCGATAGAGTCCCTGCGTCTGGCGGGGCTGCCTGCCGCATTCATCGCAAGCGCGGAAAACGACCTGATGCACGTGGAGGCAGAGCGGTACGCCGCCGGGCTGATCGCAGCGGGCGTGCCCACGACTGTCACACGCTACCGCGGCGTCGCGCACTACGAACTGGCGTCACGACAGGACGTCACGGCTGACGTTGCCGCCTTCTTCAGCAAAGAACTGGGCTCCGCGCCGAAGCGTTCCTGATTCATGTAGCCAATAAATGGGAGTTTGAAAATGCCGTCAAAGCGTAGGCTGGTTGCCGCCAGCGCGGTCTTTCTGGTCGTTGTCGCGGGAACTGCCGCGACCTATCACGTGCGTGGCAGCGCGCCCCTGAGCGAGGCGGCTGCCGCTGCAGCGCCGCCGGCTGCGGACGTCGATGTCGCGCCCGTGGTCTCGCAGACCATCACCGACTATCAGGCCTACTCGGGCCGCATCGAGGCCATCAACAACGTCGAGATCCGGCCGCTCGTCTCCGGAACGATCGTCGCCGTCCACTTCCACGACGGAGCGATGGTCAGAAAGGGCGACCTGCTCGTCACGATCGACCCGCGTCCATATCAGGCGGAGGTCGACCGGGCAGCAGCGCAACTGGCTTCGGCGGAGTCCCGCAACGGTTATGCGACGGCGGACTGGGCTCGCGCGCAAAGGCTGCTGACGGACAACGCCATCGCCAAACGCGACTACGACCAGGCGCAGAACGCCAATCGCGAAGCAGTGGCAGCCGTGAAGGCGGCGAAAGCCGCGCTTGAAGCGGCGCAGATCAATCTGGGCTACACCGCCATCACGGCGCCCGTGTCGGGACGCGTATCCCGCGCGGAACTGACGGTTGGCAACATCGTTTCGCCGGGAGCCACTGCGCCTGTGCTGACAACGCTGGTGTCGACGTCGCCCATCTATGCATCGTTCGACGTCGACGAGCAGACGTACCTGCGCTTTCTCAGCCGTGACTCGAAAGTGACGGTACCCGTCTCCGTTGGACTCGCGAACGAGACGGGCTATTCGCGTCAGGGCGTGATCGATTCCGTGGACAACCGGCTCGACACCAGTTCCGGGACGATTCGCGTGCGCGCGCGTTTCGACAATGAGGACGGCGTGCTGGTCCCGGGTCTTTACGTCCGGGCTCGCGTGGGCGGCGGTGTGCCGCATCAGGCCGTGCTGGTCAACGACGCAGCCATTCAGACCGATCAGGACAAGAAGTTCGTGCTGCTGGTGGATACGGAGAACAAGGTCCGATACCGCGAAGTGAAGCTGGGCGACCAGCATCAGGGTTTGCGTGTCATCACGGGTGGCCTGCAGCCGGGAGACCGCGTCGTCGTGAACGGCATACAGCGCGTTCGTCCGGGCGATCCCGTCAAGCCCAACCCGGTGCAGATGTCGGGCGGCACCGCCTCTACGACAAGGGCGTCCTGAGTGCGCGCATCGCGCCTTGCCCTTCACGCCTAGCCAGAGAATGTCATGAACCTCTCCAAGTTTTTTATCGAACGCCCGATATTTGCGGCTGTCCTGTCAGCAATGATCTTGCTGGCGGGGCTGATCTCGATGGTCAATCTGCCCATCTCCGAATATCCCGGCGTGGTCCCTCCGTCCGTCGTGGTGACGGCGCAATACCCCGGCGCCAATCCGAAGGTGATTGCCGAAACGGTGGCTTCGCCGCTCGAAGAACAGATCAACGGTGTTGAAAACATGCTGTACATGCAGTCGCAAGCGAATAGCGACGGCACGCTCACAACGACGATCACGTTCAAGCTCGGCACGAATCCCGACCTCGCGCAGCAGCAGGTGGAGACGCGTGTGAACCAGGCGCTGCCGCGCCTGCCCGAGGACGTGCAACGCCTCGGGGTCACGACGATCAAGTCGTCGCCGACCCTCACGATGGTTGTCCACCTTGTTTCCCCGAGCGAGAAGTACAACAGCACGTATCTGCGCAACTATGCGCTGATCAACGTTCGCGACCGGCTCGAGCGCATTCCCGGCGTTGGCCAGGTCACGCTGTGGGGTTCCGGCGACTATTCGATGCGCGTGTGGCTCGATCCGCAGAAGGTGGCCGAGCACAACATGACGGCCAACGATGTCGTTACAGCGATCCGCGACCAGAACCTTCAGGTGGCGGCCGGCCAGGTGGGTGCGTCTCCGTCGACTCCCGATGCGCCGCTGCAACTCAACGTGAATGCACAGGGCAGACTCGAAACCGAAGACGAATTCCGCGACATCGTCCTGAAGACATCGCCCGATGGCGCGGTGACGCGACTCAAGGACGTCGCGCGCGTCGAAATGGGGGCATCCGAATACGCACGCCGTTCGCTGCTGAACAACAAGTCGGCGGTGGCGATGGCGATCTTCGAGTTGCCGGGAGCGAACTCGCTGGACATTTCGGAACACGTTCGCGAGGCGATGAAGCAACTCCAGGCAGACATGCCGGAAGGCGTGAAGTACGACATCGTCTATGACCCGACGCAGTTCGTGCGTTCGAGTATTCATGCCGTGATTCACACCTTGCTGGAAGCCATCGCGCTGGTCGTGCTGGTGGTCATCGTGTTCCTGCAAACGTGGCGCGCGTCGATCATCCCGCTGCTCGCCGTACCCGTTTCGATTGTCGGCACGTTCTCGCTGTTGCTTGCGTTCGGTTTCTCGATCAATGCGCTGTCGCTGTTCGGCATGGTGCTGGCAATCGGCATCGTGGTCGACGACGCGATCGTGGTGGTCGAGAACGTCGAACGCAATATCTCTACGGGCCTGACTCCGAAGGAGGCGACCCATCAGGCGATGCAGGAGGTCAGCGGGCCGATCATCGCCATTGCCCTGACGCTGATTGCCGTGTTCGTGCCGCTCGCCTTCATGAACGGCTTGACGGGCCAGTTCTACAAGCAGTTCGCGATGACCATTGCCATTTCGACGGTCATTTCCGCGTTCAACTCGCTGACACTTTCGCCCGCTCTTGCCGCGCTGTTGCTCAAAGGACATCACGACCCGAAGGATTGGCTCACGCGTGCAATGGATCGGGTGTTCGGACCGTTCTTCAACGCATTCAACAAGGTATTTCATCGCGGCTCCGAGTCGTATAGCCGCGGCGTATCGAAGGTCGTCAACCGCAAGGTGGTTATTCTCGCGATCTATGCCGTGTTGCTGGGGCTGACCGTGCTCATGAGCAAGGTCGTGCCGGGTGGATTCGTTCCCGTTCAGGACAAGCAGTACCTGGTCGCCATCGTGCAGTTGCCCAACGGCGCGTCGCTCGACCGCACGGAAGATGTGGTGCGCGAAGTCGGGGAGATCGCGCTGAAGACACCCGGCGTCGAATCAGCCGTGCAGTTCCCCGGCTTGTCGATCAACGGCTTCACCAATTCGTCGAGTTCGGCCGTCATCTTTTTCGGCGAAACGCCCTTCGAAGAGCGTGAAGGCAAGTCGATGAACGGACTGAGCATTGCCGCCGAACTGAACAAGCGACTGTCCGGTATCAAGGGGGCGTTCGTCGCGGTGTTTCCGCCGCCGCCCGTTCTTGGTCTGGGCACGCTGGGTGGCTTCAAGCTTCAGATCGAAGACCAGCAGGCCCAGGGCTATACCGCGCTCAACAACGCGACCCAGTCGTTTCTGAAAGAGGCAGCGAAGACACCTGAACTCGGCCCGGCGTTCTCGACGTACCAGATCAACGTGCCGCAAGTGAATGTCGCCGTTGACCGCGTGAAGGCCAAGCAATTGGGTATCTCCGTGAACGACATTTTCACCACGATGCAGGTGTATCTCGGTTCGTTCTATGTGAATGACTTCAACCGTTTCGGCCGTGTCTATCAGGTGCGCGTGCAGGCGGATGCGCCATTCCGCGCGCACATGGACGACATCGGATTGCTGAAGACGCGTAACGACAAGGGGGAGATGGTGCCGCTGTCGACCCTCGTGAAAGTCACGCCAACCTACGGTCCTGACTCGGTGGTCCGCTACAACGGCTATACGGCTGCGGATATCAACGGTGGTCCCGCACCGGGCTATTCGTCGGGGCAGGCTCAGGCCGCCATCGAAAAAGTCGCCGCCAAAACCTTGCCGCGAGGGATGAAGTTCGAGTGGACCGATCTGACGTATCAGCAGATTCTTGCGGGCAATGCGGCGCTCTGGGTGTTTCCGATCAGCGTTCTGCTCGTCTACATGGTGTTGGCCGCGATGTATGAAAGCCTCACGTTGCCACTCGCCATTCTGATGATAGTACCGATGAGCGTGCTGTCCGCGCTGCTCGGCGTCTGGTTGACTCACGGCGACAACAACATCTTCACGCAGATCGGCCTCATGGTGCTGGTCGGGTTGTCCGCGAAGAATGCGATTCTGATTGTCGAATTTGCCCGGGAACTGGAAATGGAAGGGCGCTCGATCGTGCAGGCTGCGATCGAAGCAAGCCGGCTGCGTTTGCGCCCGATCCTGATGACGTCCTTCGCGTTCATCATGGGTGTGGTGCCGCTGGTCGTGTCGAGCGGCGCGGGTTCGGAGATGCGTCACGCGATCGGTATCGCTGTGTTCTTTGGGATGCTGGGCGTCACGCTGTTCGGCTTGCTGCTGACACCCGTCTTTTATGTCGTTCTGCGAAAGCTCGACAGGAAAGAGCACATCGTGGACAAACACGGACATCACCCGCACGTTCGCGGTGTCGATGCTTCCGTCGAAGCGTGAGGATCACCATGTCGAACAATAGAGTGAAGGTTGCGCTCTGGAGCTCGTTGACGCTGTTGAGCGCGGCCCTTCTGACGGCGGGTTGCTCGCTGGCGCCCGAGTACAAGGTGCCTGCTTCGGCTGCCTCCGCGGCTTTCAAGGAAGCGCCCGTCACGACGGCTACGGCGGCAGCGGAAGGGCAGGCGGGGACGTGGAAAATCGCGCAACCGTCCGACCAGATTCCGCGCGGGAAGTGGTGGGTGATTTTCGATGATCCCGCTCTCAACGATCTCGAAGAACAGGCGCTCGCCGCTAACCAGAACCTGGCTGCGGCAGCGGCGCGGCTCAAGGAAGCGCGCGCGCTCCAGCAGGCCACCCGCGCCGGCCTGTTTCCGACTATCGACGCAGGCTTTGGACCCACCCGGGAAAAGGTCTCGCCCGCTTCGCAGTTGCAGCCGGACGGTGGGAATATTCCGGCACAGACCTTGTGGCGCGCTCAGGCGACCGCGAGTTATGAAGTGGACCTGTTCGGACGCGTCTCCGACGCGGTGCGGGCGAGTCGCGCAGAGAGCGAGCAATCGGAGGCGCTGTTGCGCTCGGTTCAGCTCTCGTTGCAGGCGGACGTCGCTGCGAACTACTTCAAGGTCCGCGAGCTTGACGCGGAACTGCAGGTCTACGCGCAGAACGTGTCGCTTCGCGAGCAGGCGCTGAAACTGGTGCAGTCGAAGTTCGGTGCGGGTGACATCGCTGAACTCGATGTCGCTCGCGCCAAAGCCGAACTGGCAACGGCACGTTCCGATGCAATGACGGCAGAGAGGCAACGGGCGACGGCCGAGCATAGTCTCGCTGTTCTTCTGGGCAAGGCGCCGTCCGAGTTCTCGATGGCATCGAACCCGTTGCGACCCGTGCAGATCCGCATTCCGCCGGGTTTGCCGTCCGCGCTGCTCGAGCGGCGACCCGATATTGCGGCTGCCGAGCGGGCGATGGCGGCGGCAAATGCACGCGTCGGCGTGGCGAAGGCGGCGTATTTTCCTGCGCTGAACATCACGGGTGCAGCAGGATTCGAGTCCGCGACGCTGGCAGACCTTTTCAAATGGTCCAGCCGGGCGTTCATTCTCGGACCGCTGGCGGGCACCGCGCTGACCGTGCCGATCTTCGATGGAGGCCGTCGCGCAGGGAATCTCGCGAACGCGCGGGCCGTGTTCGACGAAGACGTGGCGAAGTATCGTCAGCAGGTGCTGCAGGCTTTCCAGGAGGTCGAAGACAACCTGTCGGACTTGCGGATTCTCGAACAGCAGATCCAGACGCAGGATGAGGCCGTGCAGGCGTCGACGCGGGCGGCGACGATCTCGCGCACGCAGTACCGGGAAGGGGCCGTCAACTATCTCGATGTGATCGACGCCGAACGCACGGTGCTTCAGTCGCAAACGACGGCCGTGCAGCTCACTGGTGTTCAGGCGGCGGCGACCGTCAATCTCGTTCGCGCGCTCGGTGGCGGATGGGGTGGTGACGTTACCGTCGGTTCCACTGATACGGGACGGCTGGAGTAACGGCCGAGAACGCATGCCGCTTGCTGAATCTGTCGGGCGTTCAGACGACAGTGAAGCGCGAGCGGTCTGCATGAAAAAAGCGGCGAGCGCACCTTTGGTGATGCTCGCCGCTCCTTCCGCTTTTGGTTATTTTGCAGCGCGTTTCGGCGACAGCAGTTCGAGTATCTGGCTCAACGCGCCATCGAGAATCTGCTTCGAAAGCTTGGGGTCCGTCACGGCGCGCGACAGTGCAACCGCGCCGACACACGCGCTCATGATGAGATGTGCTTCGGCACGCTTGTCCGCGCTGTCTTCAGTCGGTATGGCTTTTGCGATCAACTCGGCCATGCGTTTGACACGGGCCGTATAGGCCTCGCGCGCGTCGTCCGTGCTGCGGCTCATATCATTCACGAGCGTTGATACGGGACAACTATTCGACACCTCGTCACGATGCGTATCAGAGAGGTACATGCGCATCGCTTGCCGGGGTGACGTGACCATCGCCGCTTCCCAAGGCTCGACGTCGCGCAGGGCATGCTCGAAAGCCTCGGCGATGAGTTCATCACGGGAAGCGAAATGCCGGTAAAAACCCCCTACGGTCAGGCCCGCATCTTTCATCAGGTCAGCGATGCTGATGCCGTCCAGCCCTTGTTCGCGGAAGCGTTTGGCAGCGGCATCGACGATGCGTTGATGGGTGGCGATCTTGTCAGCTTGCGAATGTCCCACGTCTTCGGCTCCCACGGATCAACAAATCAAGAGGATTATTATAATCCTGATTGATTTTGGTGGGGAGTTGCCGGCCTCTCTGCCGGGGCACGTCATCGGTGCCTCGTTTTCGACCGCGACGACGGCTACGCTTTGGCCCGCTTTCGCGCTGTGCGCGTAGCCACAGGCTTCTGAACCAGCTCGCATTGCTCTATCACGCTCTGGAGATGATCCGGGCCCGCCGTGACGGCGCTAAGCAGTGTCGTCACCACGAAGTCGATCAGCTTGGGTATCGCCACTTTGGTGTCCGCACGCGGTGCGCGGTTCGACAGGATCAGCGTGGCGAGACCATGCTCCATACTCCACGCTGCATGGGTCACGAGCTTGAGATCGGACTGAGCCCAACCACTTTCGATAGCCAGCGCCTCGATCGTCTCGGAAAACAACCCAAAAGACCGGTTACTTTCCTCGGTGAGTTCCGGATACGCTTGATGCGCCGCGATGCGAGGCCCGATCATCAGACTGAACAGCCCATTGTGGTGCTGCGCAAACTCGATGTACACCCGCATCATCCGGTACGCTTTGGCAAGCGCCGTATCCTCGCTGTCGCGGATCGCAACGCGCAGCGCAGCGAGGTCGCGATAACCGCTTGCCGCGATCGTGGCAAGCAGTTCGTCGATGCCGGCGAAGTGCCGCGAGGGCGCGGCTTCCGATACGCCCACCATGCGCGCGAGATAACGAAGGCTCAGGTCTTGCGCCGATACCTCCATGAGCGCGCTGCGCCCCGCTTCGATGAGCGCATTGCGCAGATTGCCGTGGTGGTAATCCGCATTCTTCGCGATAGATGGCTTGGGACTCACGTGACCTTCGTTCGGGGAGCAAGGCAAGGGATTGATTATAAATTCCGCGCAGAGAGGCACGCAATATCGCGAATCACGCGTTTAACGAGCGTGTGTCGCTACACGCATTCTAGCGGTTCAGGTGCGCGGCTGGGTGTCGGCATCGACTAGTCACGTTGTGCTTTGAACCGCTATATCGACAACGCGCGATCGCCTCCTGACAATCCGCTGCACGCCGAACAGAAGAACGACGACGCCAAGTGCCTGGACACAGGCAATCATGATGAACCCACTCGCGTAAGTTCCCGTTGCGTCGCGGACATAGCCGATCAGAAAAGGCGTAACGAAGCCGGCGACGTTGGCGATGGAACTGATGAGCGGCACGCCGACCACCAGCGACTTGCCGCTGAGCAGGCCGACAGACATCTGCCAGAAGAGCGTTATACCAGCCCCCGTTCCCGCGAAGCCAAGAACAAGCAGGAAGAAAGTCGCGGTGGTACTACTGTGCCAGACAAAGACGAGCGTCGAGAGGCTCGCCGCAGTGAAGACCGCCGCCAGCGCACAGAAGAGCCGGCGGCGATGCGGGGCGCCCCCGATGCTGCAGATGAGCACATTGCCGAGTGCGCCCAGAACGCAGGCACCGGCAACCGCCCGGCCAATCTCTTTGTACCCACCGAATCCAGCCTCACGAAGTATCGTCGGGGAGAAGAAAAACAGCGCCGCCGTGGCGGCAAGGAGGCTGAAGTAGGCCGCGCTCAGGACCCAGACAGTCGGGTTGAGTAGCAGGGAACGCTCGTCTGCGCCGGAGTCGTCCATCGTTTCGGCATTCTTCCTGAGATCGTCCTCGACGAGCTTGCGCTGTCGCGCCGAAAGCCACTTTGCGCTGCCGGGCAGATCCGGAAGTATCGCGAACGCGATGCACGCCAACACGACGGTAGGGACAGCCTGAGTGAAGAACATCCACCGCCAGCCCTGAAAGCCAGCCAGTCCATTCATGTACTCAAGCACGAATCCACCCGTCAAACCGATCGCGACCGTCGAGAAGAGCGACCCTGAGTGGAACATGCTGAAATTGCGAGTGCGCCTTTTGCCCGGGAACCATGCATTGAAGTACAACACGACGCCCGGGTAGAAACCGGCCTCGAACACACCGAGCAGGAACCTCAACGCGTAGAACGTCGGCGCGCTATTGACGAACGTCATCGCGACACTCGTCACGCCCCACGCGCCGGCGATACCGGCAAGCACGGCGCGCGCACCGAACTTCTTTTGCAATATCGTAGTGGGCACGCCGAACAGCACGTAGCCGACAAAGAAGAGCCCGGCGCCCAATCCATATACTGTTTCGCTGAATCGCAGATCCACGACCATCTGCAACTTCGCAAAAGCAACGTTGGAACGACCGACCCACGCCAGCATCCACAAGCCGAACAGTATCGGCAGTATCCTCCATTGCGCCGACGCGTAGGCCTTCCGCAGCAGGGTGTTGTCATCTGACGATGATTCGTCTACACAGGCTTGCTTCGCCACTTCCATTCGGTCCTCCGACGTGTTGTGTTGATGCGGGTAGTACAAGGTGGACTGCAGCTATCAGAGGTCACCACCCGCACGCCCTCATCGACGGAAGAAGGCGCACGGGCTGCAGCGCCGTTGACGCGCCGCGACATGTGGTTGCGTTTAGCTGGACTGCGCTTCCGCAAGAACAGCCGCGTCTATCTGCTTCGCGGACGGTGGCGGCCCGCCGACCAGAATGCCGGTGTCGACAGCTTTGCGGATTTCGACATCCGCCAGGCCCGCTTCGCGGAACACCTGTTCGTTGTGCTCGCCGCGAAACGCGGGCGCGCTTCGCATTCCAAGCTCGTCATCGGAAAAGCGCCATGGATAGCCGTGGATCAGATACGAGCCGCCGCGACGGTCCGGAACCTCGTGTACCGCTCCCCACTGCTTCGCCCAATCGGTCTCGGCCAGTTCTTTTAGCGTGCGAATCTGGCCTATCGCGATCTTGGCCTCGTCCAACTGCGCATCGAGCGTCCTGAGATCGCGGAATGACAGCATCCACGTCTGGATCACTGCATGCAGTGCGTTGTAGTTCTGCAGGCGGCGCTCAGCGGTGCTGAAGCGCGGATCCCGCGCAAGGTCCATACGGCGCATGGCGCGCAAGTAATTCGGAAACGTGTTGCTGCCGATGATGCTTTGCGCCGCCACGAACTCTTCGCCACCAGGGCCAACGAAATGCGGGCCGTCGGAGGCGCCGAGGATACCCGGCTCGGCGCCCGTATCGACACCCGCGAGATCGAGGTGAGCGCGTTCGTTGATCGACAGCATCACGGCGGCCATTGCGACGTCGATGTATTGGCCGCGTCCCGTTACCTCACGCTTGCGCACCGCTGCAAGCACGGCGATAGTCGCCTGCAGGCCCGCATAGACGTCAGCGTGCGACAGCGGATCGGTCCACTTGCGGCCGTCGACCGCGCTGTCGAAGTGGCGCAGCGTGTTGTGCGTAAAGCCCGTTTCGGCCTGCACGGTCGGCGCGTAGGCCATGCGCGACGCCCAGGCGCCGCGCTGGCCGTAGCCGGTGATGGATACGTAGACGACCTTTGGATTGCGCCTCGCGAGCGTGTCATAGTCGAGTCCGAAGCCCTTGAGCGTGCCGGCCCGAAAATTCTCGACGATGATGTCCGCCTCGTCGCACAGCCGTAGCACGAGCTCGCGTGCGTGCGGCGCGTTCAGATCGATGCTGACGTTGCGCTTGCCGCTATTCTGTTGCGCGTAGTAGCCCGACATGCCGTCGCGATTCGGGAACGCAGCACGCGACACATCGGGCCGTGGCGGCTCGATCTTGATCACGTCGGCACCGAGATCGGCTAGCGTCCGGGCGCACAGCGGCCCGGCCAGCACCCGCGAAAAGTCGACAACCTTGAGTCCTTCGAGTGGTCCGGCCATGTCAATTCCCCTCGAAAATGGCGGTACCCGGGCCGGCGGTATCGAAGGCCTCCAGTCCACGCTTGAGATCTTGCGACGCCCAGACCGGCTTTTGCAGTTCGAACATTGCTTCGTCGGCGGCAGCGACACCTTCGTTGACCGCGACCCGCACGAGCTGCTTGGTGGCGGCATGCGCGACGGTCGGACCGGCCGCGAGTTCCTGCGCAACGGACAGCGCGACTTCATCGAGCTTGTCGTCGGGCACGACGAGATTGATCAAGCCCCAGCGTTCGAGCGTCGCCGCGTCGTAACGGCGGCCGAGCATCGCAAGTTCTTTGGCGCGCGCCGGGCCGGCCCGCATCACCTGACGCTGGATGCCACCCAGCAGCGGATGCAGGCCCAGCGCGACCTCAACTGATCCGATCCGGGCCGATTCGGCGACCACGCTGAAGTCGCAGGCGAGCACCACTTCGAAGCCGCCGCCAAGGCACGTGCCGTTCACCGCGACAACGATGGGGATCGGCAGTGTTTCGAAGCCTCGCAGCACGTCGAGCGGGTCCATCAGCCCCTGGCCTTGCCTGGCGATGCGATCCGGGAAGAGGGACACTTCGGCGCCGGCCGAGAAGTGCCGCAGACCGCTGCGCAGCAGGATCGCGCGCGAGCCGCGTTTCACCGCCGCGTCGAACTCATCGAGTAGCGCGCGATACAGCGTCGGGCCCATCAGGTTATGTGGGCGGCGGTTCATCGTAAGGACCGTCACGTGACCTTTGAGTTCTGTCAGAACAATTGCTTCGTCCATCGTTGCTCCATTTTGTCTGGTTCAGGTGTTTCTGCTTTTGATGTTAACAAGCATAACATTGAGGCGATGTGTTGATAGTCGCGTTTTCCCTGGCCACTGCGCAGACCGGGCCGCTCAATGAGTAATGCGTGGAGAGGTTCGTTTCTCTGTCGTTGGAAAGACAGCCTGGGGTGCGATCATTCGAACGTTGCAGTGCAGCCGTAATTCGAAATTGATCGCATAACGAAATAGATAGCAGATCATCATGATCCGCTCGACGCACGTTTGTTCGTCAAGACATCACGTTGATTCCGTTAGCGAGTAAAACTGAGACTGCAACCCATCGCGGGCCGAACGCGAGCAGGAGGAAATACGCGCCATATGCCATCGTGGTGCCGGAAGAAGAACATCGCCATGCGCTCGCCTGTCTTCAACACCTCGACACGTACATAGCATTGCTGCCTGACTCTGCTATTCCGAAACTCGACGACTCTGACCCGCTGCGTCTCACCGGGTGCAAGCCAATGCTCGACCAGGGCGCGTAACGACGTTTGTCCATCAGCCAAAACTTTCTCCGGAAATCCTCGATTGGAACAGTGCGGCAGGGAGATCCGCCTATTGGGATTGAACTTCGTGCCGACGTCGCATGAGTCGACAGTCATATCGTCACGCTGGTCGAATGCTGGCTGCTCCATGGTGAACAGCGCCCGCGCTGACATACCGTGCGGGCGGCCTCGATACCCTTCAATGAGCGTCAGTAGTCGACGCCTGCGACAACGCGCGCGTCCCTTTCGGCTCCGTCCCCCAGCACGGCCAACGCTTTCTGATAAGCCTCACTCTGAAACGTGGTAAGAGCCTGTTCGAAGCTCGGGAATTCGACCACGACCGTCCGTTCCTTCAGACCCGCTTGAAACGCAACGACCTCTCCGCCTCGCACCAGGAACTTTCCGCCCGCCGCTTTGACCACCTCTGTCGCCAGGACGCCGTATGCCGCGAGCTTGCTTGCGTCATGAACCGCTCGATACGCCGCCACCCAATATCCCTTTGTCATTTCGCTTCCTCCGTTGAAAGAACACCCGACTATAGTAACACCGTTAACATAAGGTTCCATGAGGGTTATTCCTGGCGTCAAAAGCGTGTGCAAAAATGGTGTTAACGGTGTTAGCATGAAGTCACGCGATGACTCGACGCTATCCTTTTCACGGAGAACCTCATGCCGTACACGACCATCAACCCTGCCACTGGCGAACTGCTCGCCACCTACGAGGACATATCCGACGCGTTGCTAGAAGCGAAGCTTGCTGCGGCGCATCGCGCTTTTGAAACCGACTGGCGCCGCCGTCCGGTCAGCGACCGGGCACGCATCGTGTCGCGCGCGGCGGCGCTGCTGCGGGAAAAGGCTGTCGAATACGCTGGCTATCTGACGCTGGAAATGGGCAAGCGCAGCGGGGAAGCGCTAAGGGAAGTGGAATCGGCGGCCAGCATCCTCGACTACTACGCGAAGCACGCACAAGCCTATCTGCAGCCCCGTCCGCTCGCAGAAGCGCCCGGCGCGGCGGTGCATATCGAGCCGGTCGGCGTGCTGCTCGGCATCGAGCCGTGGAATCTGCCGTACTACCAGATTGCGCGAGTGGCCGGGCCGCAACTGATGGTGGGCAACGTCCTGCTGCTCAAGCACGCGGAAAACGTGCCGCAATCGGCGTTGGCCTTCGCGCGGCTGTTCGAGGAAGCGGGTGTGCCCGATGGCGTATATACGAATCTGTTCATCTCGATCGAACAGGCCGGGCGCGTCATCGACGATCCGCGCGTCCAGGGTGTGACGCTGACGGGCAGCGAGCGTGCCGGTGCCGCAGTTGCCGAGCGTGCCGGCCGCAATCTGAAGAAAGTCGTGCTCGAACTGGGCGGCAGCGATCCGTTCATCGTGCTGGAGGATGCGCCGCTCGACTGGGCAATCCAAAGTGCCGTCGCGGGCCGCATGTTCAATTCAGGCCAACTGTGCGTCAGTTCGAAGCGCATCATCGTGGTTGGCAAGGCACGCGGCGACGCATTCCTCGATGGCTTCGCGACGCGTATGGCAGCGCTCGAGACCGGCGATCCCACCGATCCGGCAACCGCCGTCGCCCCCGTCTCGTCCGAGCGCGCACTCAACCTGCTGCTCGAGCAGATCGAGCGCGCGACTTCGCACGGTGCGCGCATCGTGTGTGGCGGCAAGCGCGTCGAGCGCCCTGGCTTCTACTTGCAACCGACAGTTCTTACCGACATCACGCCGCAAAATCCCGTCTTCGCCGAAGAACTGTTCGGCCCGGTCGCCGCTTTCCACGTCGTCGAGGACGAAGCCGCCGCGATTGCGCTCGCCAATGGCACGCCGTTCGGTCTCGGCGCATCGGTGTTCACTGCGGATACCGAACGCGGCGAGCGGGTCGCGGCGCAGATCGACAGCGGCATGGTGTTCGTCAATCAGCCTTTCGGCACGTCGGCGGAACTGCCGTTCGGTGGCGTCAAGCGTTCAGGTTTTGGTCGGGAGCTTTCCCAACTGGGCTTCGACGAGTTCGTCAACAAGAAGCTGATCAAGGTTGCGCCCGTCGGGGTGGCACCGTTCGGCCCCGCGCGGGCCGCCTGACGCGGCGCCCATGGCGAAGCGCGCGATTGTGGCGCTTCATTCATATTCCCTTTGAACGAACACTATGACAAGCAAGACGATTATCAGTTGCGCACTCACTGGAAGCGACGATACCCCGCGGCTGAACCCTGCAGTGCCCATTACGCCCAGACAGATCGCCGATGAGGCCATTGCTGCATGTGAAGCCGGTGCGAGCATCGCTCACATTCACGTTCGCGACCCCAGGACTGGCGTTCCAAGCACGGAGCTGTCGCACTACAGAGAAGTGGTTTCGCGTATCCGCGATAGCGGGTGCCCGATTCTGATCAACCTGACGACGGGCCCGGGCGCGCGTTTCGTTCCCAGCGACGAAGACCCGAACCGAGGCAGTGAACTGAGTACGATGATGACGCCTGAGGCACGCGTGCAGCATGTGCTCGAATTGCGCCCGGAAATCTGCACGCTCGACGTAGCCACGATGAACTTCGGCACTCGCGCATTCGTGAACGTGCCCGACCATCTGATCAAGATGGCAACCTTGGTCGAGGAAGCAGGCGTGAAGCCGGAGATCGAGGTATTCGATCTCGGGCACGTGCGTCTCGCGCGCCATCTGATCGAAACGCAGGGCGTTCTCCAGGCTCCGCTGTTCCAGTTGTGCCTTGGCGTGCCATGGGGCGCGTCCGCCGACACTGAGAGCCTGCTTCAGATGAAGCGGTATCTGCCCGAGGGCGCGCATTGGTCGGCGTTCGGCATCTCGCGCGCCCAATTTCCTATCGTGGCGCAGAGCGTGATTCTTGGCGGCCATGTCCGCGTAGGCCTCGAAGACAATCTGTATCTTGCCAAAGGGGAACTGGCGCCAGGCAACGCGGCGCTGGTTAAGCGTGCGGTGAATATCATCAAAAGCATCGGAGGAGACGTGGCAACGCCTGACGAGGCTCGCAGCATGCTCGGCCTTGCGCGTCGCCAATAGAGCGCACTGGTTTTCACCGGTAGCCTATCCTTGGACTACCGATACCGCCGCCTCACTCATGTCAAATTCATCCAAGCTCGCAAGAGACCCAGATGTTCTGACATAAGAAACGCGGCATCTATTGATGCATGGAGACAAAAATGCCTTTGTGGAATATCTATCATCCCGTCGGCGCCTACACGGCAGATGACAAGCTGGAGTTGGCCAACCGTATCGCAGACATTTACATCATTCCTCGCTTCTACGTAGGCGTCCTGTTTCATGAACAGCCAAAGGACTCCTTCTACATGGGAGGCGTGTCACGAGACGACTTTGTGAGAATCAGACTGGACCAGTTCGCCAGACACATCGCCAAGGACGTCGTGTGGACGGAGTCGTGGCTGCGCAAGGCGAATGCAGCGATAGCGCCATTCGTCCAGGAGCGGGGCTACCACTACGAGTTGCACGTCGGCGAAACGCCGCGAGAACTGTGGTTGATCGATGGTATTCGACCGCCTCGGCCTGATACGGACGCAGAGAAGAAATGGAAGCTTGAGAACTGCGTTTCGCCGTATGATCCGAGCGAAGGGTGAATGGGTTAAGTTCGTTTAATGCGATTCGGACGCGAAACTTGACAGACTGCGGTGAAGGCACGGCCGTCACCGCAGACTCTGGCAATCTCCTGGCTTTTCGCTGATTGACACAAAAGTCAGACAGGCGCCATTCCGTGCGCGATTTTCACTTGATCGCCGTCCGTGGAAGCGAGATGGTTCAGGAAGGCTTTGGCGGCTTCCTGTTGCTCCGACGTTGCGCAGATAGCCGCTGAAAAGACCGTAACAGCCTGGATTGCTGCCGGAAGCATGCCGACTATATCGATGCCGGGTTCGTGGACAAGTTCGCTCAGCTGCTGGAAGCCGAGTTCGACCTTTCCCTCAGCGACGAGACTGCCGACGGGTACACCGGGCCGCGCCTCGACGATCCGATCCACGACGACGTCAGCAATGCCCCATTGCCGAAGCAGATTGATGATATGCGTCCCGCTCGGTCCCGTTGAATACCCGATGGTCCGGGCGCGCAGCACGGCATCGCGTAAAGCGGATTCTGAACTGACGTCCCGACGCGGCTCTCCGTGTTTGATGGCGACGGCCACCTCGGAGCGCGCAATACCGACGCGGCTTCCAGAGATGATGTGACCATCACGCTCCAGCCGATCGAGCGCATCGGATGCAAGCACGACAACATCGAAACGCTCGCCTTCCTGAATGCGCCGGGCCGCTTCAACGCCGCCTACCGACACAATCGAAACGCGCTGCCCGGACACCGCCTCATACGCTTGCGCGAGCTGCGTCAAAACATGACGCGTCGCCATCGACGATATGACGGTCAATGAATCAGTCGACATACCCGTCTCAATCAGTCGATATAACGCAGGCCGGCCTGCTTCAGCGGTTCTCGCATGTTGTACATGTCGAGTCCCAGAACACCGGAAGCGAGCTTCGCGCGTTTTTCTGCTTCCAGTGCTTCCCGCGCGCTCGCCTTGTCGAGCACCGCGGCGGCGGCAGAAGCAGGAACGGCGACCACGCCGTCGAAGTCGGCAACGATCACATCGCCAGGTGAAACGAGTGCGCCAGCGCAAACCACGGGGATATTGACCGAGCCCACTGTTGCCTTGATCGTGCCCTTCGAAGAAATCGCCTTGCTCCAGACGGGGAAGCCCATCTCCTCGAGAACTCTTACGTCGCGCACGCCGGCATCGATGATGAGACCCGTGGCGCCGCGCGCCTTGAAGCTGGTCGCCAGCAGATCGCCAAAGTAGCCATCGGTGCAATCCGCCGTGATGGCTGCAACGACGATGTCACCGGGTTGAATCTGTTCGGCGGCGACGTGCATCATCCAGTTGTCGCCGGGATGCAGCAGGACCGTGACCGCTGTACCGCACGCCTGGGCGTGAGGGTAGATAGGGCGCATGTACGGCTTGAGCAGGCCGGTACGACCCATTGCCTCGTGAACGGTGGCAGAACCCAAGGCGCCAAGCTTGCTGGCAACTTCCTTGTCCGCGCGTTTGATGTTGCGGTAGACAACGCCCATTTCATACATAGTTAAACTCCCTTTGCCTTGAGGGCTGCGTCCAGACGCGGATAGACACGTCGCGCGTTGCCCTCGTAGATCTTGTAACGGTCCTCTGCGTCGATGGCCGCTGCCTCAACATAACGCTTCGTGTCGTCGTAATTGAAGCCCGTTTCAGGGTCGATGCCCCGCACGGCGCCAATCATTTCGCTCGCGAAGAGAATGTTCTCGACGGGGATCACGCGCGTCAGCAGGTCGATGCCCGGCTGGTGATAGACGCAGGTATCGAAGAACACGTTGTTCAGCAGATGGTCTTTGAGCAGCGGCTTCTTCAACTCCTGCGCAAGCCCGCGGAAGCGTCCCCAGTGATACGGCGCAGCACCGCCGCCGTGCGGGATGACAAAGCGCAGCGTCGGGAAATCCTGGAACAGATCCGAAGTGAGGCATTGCATGAACGCGGTCGTATCCGCGTTCAGATAATGCGCACCGGTAGTGTGAAAACACGCGTTGCAACTCGTGCTGACGTGAATCATCGCCGGGATATCGTATTCGACCATCTTCTCGTAGATGGGATACCAGTACCGGTCCGACAGCGGCGGGCTGGTCCAGTGACCACCCGACGGGTCCGGGTTCAGGTTGATCGCGACATTGCCATACTGTTCGACGCACTTCACCAGTTCGGGGATACAGGTCTTGACATCGACGCCGGGACTTTGCGGCAGCATCGCGGCCGGAATGAAGTTGTCCGGGAACAGCTCGCTCACGCGAAAGCACAGTTCATTGCAGATGGCCGCCCACGTGCTCGAGACCTCGAAGTCCCCGATGTGATGCGCCATGAAGCTCGCACGCGGACTGAAAATGGTCAGATCGAGGCCACGCTCACGCATCAGCCGAAGCTGGTTGCTCTCGATAGACTCGCGCAACTCGTCGTCGCTAATGCGCAGTTCGGACGCGTGCGGCATCTCAGCCGGATTCTTGATGCCCGCGATCTGGCGGTTGCGCCAGGCTTCCAGCGTTTTCGGTGCGGTGGTGTAGTGGCCGTGAATGTCGATGATCATCGTTGCTGTCTCTGTCAGTGCAATGGCTAGGCGTCCGTGCGGTCTACTGCTTGGGCGACCCGGACTTGTCCCATGAAAGGCTTTGACTACCCTTGCCGGCTACCGAATAAAGCGCACCGGGCGCGTTGCGGGTCTTCTGGAATGCTTCGAGTGTTTCGCCACGCATCGCGGCGTAGATGTGCAGATTCGACACGCCTGTCACGGCGCCGAGCTTCTCCAGCATGAAGAAGATGACGCCATAGTGGAGCAGTCCGCGCCAGTCGCGCCGGCGGATCAGGTCGCGCTCCTGCTCGGTCAGGCCTGCCACCTCAAAGCTCGCTTCTTCGTCACGCTTGAACGCTTCGCGATGCTCCGGTTCGACCATGCGATGCAGGTAGTCGTTGATCCGATACGCGCGCACGGCCATCTCGATCGAGAACGGATACGTGCCGTCGAGCTTCTCGACATTGGTGAGTTCAACCGCCATCTTCTGACGATGCCGCTCGACGATGGCCGGATTAGGCTCGCTGTCTTCGCCTTCATAAATCGCCGTCGCGATGCCCGCCATCGACGGCAGATAGTAGCTGCGGTGCTTGCAGACCACGTTCGACGACAGCGCGCCGCGCATCGTGAGCCACATGACGACTTCCGCGCCTTCATAGCCGCCGAGTTCCGCATATTCAGCGATCGTCATGTTCGCGAGCTGCTCGGGGTCGCGCTCGAACAGGTCCAGGAAGCGCTGATCCCATTCGGTGTTATTGAAGCCGGCGCGTTCGCCATGCACCTGGTGGGAGAGGCCGCCCGTCGCGAGAATCGCGACTTTCAGGTCTTCCGGATAGCTTTCGATCGCACGGCGCAGCGCCTGACCGAGCTTGTAGAAGCGCCGCGCGCTGGGCACGGGCAGTTGCAGAACGCCCATCTGCAGAGGCACGAGTTTGACGGGCCATTCCGGCTTGTGCGGGCACAGCATCGACAGGGGCGAGAAGCAGCCGTGATCGAGCGCCTTGTTCTGAAAGAAGGACATGTCGAACTCGTCCGTCATCAGCGACTTGCCGATGTGCGCAGCGAATTGCGGATGGCCCTTGATGGCGGGCAAATCGCGTGCGCCGCCGCCTTCGTCGGCGACCTGCCACTGCTCGCCGACGCCTAGCGAGAACGCCGAATAGTGATCGAAGAAGAACGACGTGACGTGGTCGTTATAGATCGTGACCAGCACGTCGGGGCGCTTCTCCGCGAGCCAGTCTGCCAGCGGCGCGAAATTCTCGAAGATTGGCGCCCAGACCGGGTCGTCCCGCTTGTTCTTGTCGAACGCGAAGCCGATCGTCGGAGTATGTGATGCGGCAAGCCCGCCGATGATTTTTGCCATAGCCGTAAGTCCCGTGACACGCGTCGCTTCGCAAGACGGTCTGTCCATGAAGCAAATCCCGCATTGAATAAACGCATGAGATAACAGCGGTCTCGGGTGTGTCAACCACGGTTCTACGGCCAGTTATGGTGTCTTCAGGCGGGGCGACAGGCGCGAAGCACGGTCGGCAAAGCGGTCTGCAGGCCGCCGAAAATTTATTACCGATAAATATTTTAGATACCCAACCTGGTTAAAAGCAACGAGTAGGGGGTGCCAGTTACGCATCAGATTCGATCGGCCGACTTGGCGTATGGGTTGCGCACCCCCTTTCTGCTTGTTGTCGGGAGAGTTGCCGTGTCGTTTCAACCAGGCGGGCGCCAACCAGTCGGACCTCGGCGTCCGCCTTTTCGTCGGAGAGACGACCCGCTTCGGTGAACGCCAGATGCGCGGCGCCAAGTGAAAATCCTTGTGGAATGACGATGGCGCCCAGCTTTTCAAGCACGCCTCGCATGCCGAGCATCGAACGAACGCCGCCCATCGGTCCTGGCGATGCGGATACCACGGCAGCCACTTTCGTTGCGATCAGCCGAATCCCGGGTTCTCCGCTCGCAAGAGGGCGACTGATCCAGTCGATCGTGTTCTTGAGCGACGCCGTGTAACCGCCGTTGTGCTCCGGCGATGCAATCAGAAGCGCGGTGTGTTCCGCAAACAGTCGCTGCAGATTTCTCACGGTGTCAGGCACGCCGTGTTCGTGTTCGAAGTCGCCTTCATACAGTGGCAACCGATAGTCCGCCGACGAGATAAATGTAATCTCGCCGCCGGCCTCATGCGCGCCGCGCGCCGCTACGTCCAGAAGTTTGCGATTCAACGAATCGCGGCGGCCGCTTCCGCATAGGGCAAGAACTTTGATGGTCATGATTCTGAGGAGAAGATGTTGAGAACAGAGAGGGAAAGGTTTCGGTTGTGTGACGCGGCCAATGGTCCGACGGGCTCAATGGGTCAATGCGATCACGCGCACGCATCGCGTTTGTGGGCGTGCTTGCAAGACGTACGTCAGTTCTATTCGTCGAGCCCGGCGAACCTTGCGAACCCGTCGACCGACTCACGCGGGATCTGGAGTTGGTTCACGATGGAATCCTCATCCGCATAGCCGAGAGACATCCCGCAGACCACCTCGTGGCCAGGTTCAAGCGCAAGTTGCCTGGCGATGACCGACTGGTAACGCGCGAACGAGACCTGCGGGCACGTATGGAGTCCGCGAGAGCGAGCCGCAATCATGACTGTTTGAAGGAACAGCCCATAGTCGAGCCAACTGTGCTTCTTCAGGCGGGCATCGATCGTGAAAATCATGCCGATGGGGGCATCGAAAAAATCGAAGTTTCTGCCTGTTGCCCGGGAACGTCCACCAACGTCCGATTTGTCGATGCCCAGTGCGCCGTAGTAGCGCGCACCGAAATCCTCCTGCCGTGCGCGGAATGAGTCAGGTAAAGGGTCCGGCATGTGTTGCAGCGGCGGATGCGTTTCATCCGCATGAGCACGCGCTAGCGCGTCGCTGAATTGCTGTTTGATCTGGCCGCCCAGAACGTGAACGCGCCATGGTTGCGTGTTCGAATTGCTGGGCGCGGTGCGTGCGACATCGAGAATGGCAATGACGTCCTCTTTCGAAACTGCGTCTGGACGAAAGACCCGAACAGCTTTCCGCGATCGGATAATGGAGTCGACAATATAGGCATCCGAATTCATTTGCGACCGGTCTCCACGGCTTTGAAAATGTTGAGCCGATGATGACACAGGCGAGGCGCGGACTGCGGTGAAAAAGCTGCAAGTTCAACTTGCAGCAGATGGGATTTGCCAGCCGGCGTCTAAAGTGGGTTGCGACGCCATACAGTCGGTACGTGTACAGACTCGGCGCTTATAAAACCGCCTCCGCGACAAGCTGCAACGCAGGCGCGAGTTTCAGATAGACCTCCGGACGTTCGAGCGCATAAGTCAGATTGCGTTGCGCGATCTGCACGTGCTCCGTCGCCAGCGACTGTGCGCGAGTGCCTTCGCCACGTTCCATCGCCTGCACGAGGCTGTGATGCTGCTGATGTGCCATGAAAAGCCATTGACGGCCTTCGTCGATGGCGGATTGCATCGGCAGCATCGCGCTTGCGGCGGCGAACGGCAGACGGTTGTTCATTTCGATCGCGCGGATCAGCGCCGCGTTGCCCGAGCCTTCGACGATCAGCTTGTGAAACCGGCTATTCATATCCGTGTATGCAGCGTAGTCGTCGAGGTCGAGTTCGGACTTCGCGAGCAGCCGGTCGCCACCGCGCAGACATTCGTTCAGCGCGTTCGACAACTGGCGCGGCACGCCATGTTCGGCCACGAGACGCGCAGCCATGCCTTCGAGATGCCCGCGTACCGCGATGGCATCCGCGATTTCCGCGGCGGTGATGCGCCGCATCACATAGCCGCCCGCCGGGGACGGTTCGACAAGGCCTTCCTGTTCGAGCGTGGTGAGCGCGAGCCGAACGGGCGTGCGCGATGCCTGCAACCGCTCGGCGAGCGCGACTTCGCCGAGGCGCTCGCCTGGGGCGAATTCGCCTTTGAGGATCAGGTCGCGCAGATACACCAATACACGTTCTTGCTGGGATTCCATTTCATTCTCCGGTGCTCTTTGCCGGGTTAGGCGCGGCGGACTTCGTGCGTCTGATTGTAGGGCATGCGAGGTGGCGTGGGGTCGAAAAATGTGAGGCTTGTCGACATGTTGTTCTGAGATGTATGCAACTTTGACTGATCCGTGATTTTCGAGCCTCGAATGCGCTTGCCAGGGAAAATCCTGGTAAGTTAAAAAATATCTATATATATCAACGGTGTGCGCGCATAAAGATTGTGCTTTTGATGGTGAATATGAGATTCTGGCCGACAGATAGTGTATGCAATGATTGAGTTTATGAATTCTTAACTCTATTCTTCGTGCTCATCGGAGGCGTCATTGCATACAGCAACCCGCCTCATGCATTCAGGTCAACCGGAGACAGGCCATGATGAGTTCCCAGCAAAACGACACGATCACGCGCGTCGGCAAAGGCACGCCCGCCGGCCAGCTACTGCGCAACTACTGGCAGCCCGTGGCGCTCGTGGAGGAGTTGCCCGCGCAGCGCCCCGTCCGCGCGGTGCGGCTGATGGGTCAGGATTTCGTCGTATTCAAGGACGAGCAGGGCCGCTACGGCATGCTCGATCGCGACTGCCCGCATCGCGGCGCTGATCTGGCGGCGGGCCGTCTCGAGGCGGGCGGCCTGCGCTGCGCGTTTCACGGCTGGCTCTTCGACGTCAACGGAAGCTGCCTGTCGACGCCCGGCGAACCCATCGGCAGCACGCTTTGCAAGAAGGTCCGCCAAAGCGCGTATCCCGTGGTCGAGCGCAGCGGCATCCTGTTCGCCTACATCGGCGGCGGCGAGCCGCCAGCCTTCCCGAACTTCGACTGCTTTGCCGCGCCGGGTGAATACACGTTCGCCTTCAAGGGGCTGTTCGAATGCAACTGGCTGCAGGCGCTCGAAGTCGGCATCGATCCCGCCCACGCATCGTTCCTGCATCGCTTCTTCGAAGACGAGGACGTGAGCGACAGCTACGGCAAGCAGTTTCGCGGCGCGTCAGCGGATTCGGATATGCCGATCACGAAGGTGCTGCGCGAATACGAGTCGCCCGAGATTCTCGTCAGTCCGGCTGACTATGGGCTTCGGCTGATCGCGAAGCGTCCGCTCGACGACACGCAGACGCACGTGCGCGTGACCAACGTCGTGTTTCCGCAGGCGTTCGTGATTCCGATGAGCGCGGAGATGACGATCACGCAATGGCACGTGCCCGTCGACGACGAGAACTGTTACTGGTACGCGATCTTCACGAGCTTCGGCGCGCCGACCGACAAGGCGCAGATGCGCGCGCAACGGTTCGAACTGTATGAGCTGCCCGACTACATATCGCGCAAGAACAAACGCAATCACTACGGCTTCGATATCGACGAGCAACAGACGCAAACCTACACGGGCATGGGCTTCGACATCAACGTCCACGACCAGTGGGCCGTCGAATCGCAGGGCGCGATCCAGGACCGCACGCGCGAGCATCTGGGCACGACCGACAAGGGGATCATCGCGTACCGGCGTCTGCTCGTCGATGCGATCGAGAAGACGCGCGCCGGCGAGAAGACGCTGATGATGATCGACGAACAGCAGGCGGCGCATCTGACGGGACCGGCATCGATCGACGGCATTGGGCCCGCCGATGGCTGGGACGACTACTGGAAGGCATCCGACGTCCAACGCCGCGCTGCCGCGCCGTGGCCCGCGCCGAAGGCTTGAGGACGTATCCCGCAATCACAATGGAGCGCGCGGCCGTTCAACTGCCGCGTGAAGCACGATGTCTTTTGTTGAAAACCATGGTTTGTGGACGGACGCTCAACATGCTGCGTACGCCGAGTTGCTCGAACGGCTCAAAAAGAGCGACGTTCAAGTGGTCCGTTTTTCGTTTCCCGATCAGCACGGACTGCTGCGCGGCAAGACGCTCGTCGTCGACGAGGCGATCAGCGCATTCAAGTCCGGCGTCACGCTGACAAGCACGCTGCTCGCCAAAGATACTTCGCACCGCACGGTGTTCCCCGTGTTCACGGCAGGCGGCGGCTTCGACATGCCTGAAATGCAGGGCGCCTGCGATACGTTAATGGTCGCCGATCCCGAGACCTTCCGCATTCTGCCGTGGGCGCCGCATACGGGATGGGTGCTGTGCGACGTCTATTTTCCGAACGGCAGGCCCGTGCCGTTCGGCACGCGTCATCTGTTTCGCCGTGCGCTGGAGCAACTCGGCAATCATGGGTTCGAATTCGTGTCCGGTCTCGAAGTCGAGTTTCATGTCTTCAAGGTCACCGATCCGAACATGAA
Source organism: Paraburkholderia steynii (assembly GCF_900100565.1). Classification (NCBI taxonomy): domain Bacteria; kingdom Pseudomonadati; phylum Pseudomonadota; class Betaproteobacteria; order Burkholderiales; family Burkholderiaceae; genus Paraburkholderia; species Paraburkholderia steynii. Next base: position 142,234 of record NZ_FNDI01000004.1, read on the forward strand.
GCCCGAACATTCGGGACAGCCGGGCATTCCGCCCGATGTCGAGCTCCTTTCGCACGGTTATCAGTATCTGACGGAACTGCGCTACGACGCCGTCGATAACGTGATGGAAATGCTCAGGCGCGGCATCGACGGGCTCGCGTTGCCCGTGCGCTCGCTCGAAGTCGAATACGGCCCGAGCCAGTTCGAGTTCACGTTCGCGCCGACCCGAGGCATCAAGAGTGCCGACGACATGATTCTGTTTCGCAGCGCGGTCAAGCAGATCTGTCAGCGCAACGGCTATCACGCGACCTTCATGTGCCGCCCGCGTATTCCGAATGTCGTGTCGAGTGGATGGCATCTGCATCAGTCGCTCGTGCATAGCGCGGACGGCAGCAACGCGTTCATGCCGACGAATACGGACGCGCCGCTCTCGACCGTCGGTCAGCGTTATCTCGCAGGCTTGCTCGCGCACGCGCAGGGCGCAGCCGCACTGTCGACGCCGACCATCAACGGATATCGCCGCTATCGGCCGTACTCGAATGCGCCCGATCGCGCGAACTGGGGATGCGACAACCGCGGCGTGATGCTGCGCGTGCTGGGAGGACAAAACGATCCCGCGACGCGCATCGAAAACCGCGTCGGCGAACCGGCCGCGAATCCGTATCTGTACTTTGGCTCGCAGGTGCTCTCGGGGCTGGACGGACTCAGACGCAAACTCGAACTGCCCGCCTCTGCGGATACGCCCTACGAAACGCAGGCCGATGCATTGCCTCGCACATTGAGCGATGCGATCGCCGCGCTGCATGCCGATGAATCGCTGCGCGAAGGATTCGGCAGCGCCTTCATCGACTACTTCTGCAAGCTGAAGGAAGCGGAGATCAACCGCTTCAATCTGGAAGTCACCGAGTGGGAACACCGCGAGTATTTCGAAACGTTCTGATGGCGTTCCCATCGAGGAGAAAAGTCATGCCTATCGTCACCTACATTTTGCGCGACGGCGATCGCCGCGAGATCGACGTACCCGCTGGCACCAGCGTGATGGAGGCCGCGATTCACGGCAACGTGCGCGGCATCGATGCCGAATGCGGCGGCTGCCTGTCGTGCGCGACGTGCCATGTTTATATCGATGCATCGTCGACAGCGGACCTGCCGTTGCCCGACGACTCCGAACTGGAACTGCTCGACGGCGTTGCCGCCGAGCGGCGGCCCGAAAGCCGACTGAGCTGCCAGCTCGTCATGATGGCTGCGATGGAGGGGCTCGTTGTCCGCATTCCGCCCACGCAAGGGTGACATCATGAATAGCACGCTTGTGGTTGTCGGCGCGTCGTATGCTGGTGTCCAGCTTGCGGCGTCCGCGCGCGAACTCGGCTTCGGCGGCCGTATCGTCTTGCTCGGCGACGAGCCCGATGCGCCGTATCAACGACCGCCGCTGTCGAAGGGTTTTTTGACGGGCAGCTTTGCGGAGCAGCGTTTACCGCTGCGTTCGCAGGCGTTTTTCGACGAAGAGAAGATCGAATGGATGCCGTCGACGCGCGCCACGCACATCGACCGCGAGCGTCGCGAGATCGAACTGCACGACGGCTCGCGCATCGCGTATCACCACCTTGCGCTGACGACGGGTGCGCGCGTGCGCAAGCTCGACTGTCCCGGTGCCACTCTCGATGCCGTTCACTATCTACGCGATCTGCGCGACGCAAGGCGTCTTGCGCAGACAACGCGCACGGCGCGACGAGCGGTTGTGATCGGCGGCGGCTATATCGGTCTCGAAGCGGCGGCGTCGCTGCGTCAGCAGGGACTCGAAGTGACGGTGGTGGAGACGGAGCCGCGTCTGCTGGCACGCGTCGCGTCGCCGTGGCTGTCCGGCTTCATGCTGGGTGCTCACACGGAGCATGGCGTTGCGTTTGAATTCGGACGCAAGGTGGTCGCGCTGCACGACGCGGATGGGAGCGTATCGGTTGAACTCGATGATGGCGTACGGCTCATTTGCGAGCTCGTCGTGGTCGGTATCGGCGTGGTTCCGAATACCGAACTCGCCGCCGACTGCGGACTGAACGTGGCGGGCGGCGTCGTGGTGGACGCCTGCGCGCGCACCAGCGACCCGTCGATCGTCGCCGCCGGCGATTGCGCTTCGTTCGTCCCTCACTGGGCGCCGCCGGGTGCGCGCGCATGCCGCATCGAATCCGTGCAGAACGCAAACGATATGGCAAAGACGGCAGCGGCAACAGTTGTCGGGCGGTCGGAGCCGTATCGCGCGCTGCCCTGGTTCTGGTCCGATCAATACGACCTGAAGCTGCAGATGGCCGGCGTGAACGCGGGCTTTACCGACTACGCGATGCGCGGTTCCGTCGAAGACAAGCGTTTCTCGCTGTTCTACTTTCGCGACGACAAGCTGATCGCTGTCGATAGCATCAACCGGCCGCAGGATCACATGTTCGCGCGCAAGCTGCTCTCGAACGGCGCGCGAGTTACACCGGAGGCAGTGCGCGATCCCGCATTCGATCTGAAAGCGCTCGCGAGCGGCGATGTGCATGCGCCATGGGGAGTCGCGCAATGAGCGCAGAACAACACGGCCGTCCGCTCGTCGGAGTGGTATGCGACCGATTCTTCGTCGGTGAACACGATCAACATGGTGCGAAGCACAGTTATGTTCGCGCCCTGATGTCGGGTGCGAACGTTAGTCCCGTGCTGATTCCAGCATCGCGAGAGATCGAATCGGTGGATGCTTATCTGGATAGCGTGAGCGGGTTGCTGTTTCCAGGTGGCGCATCGAACGTGGAGGCGCGCAGGTATGGCGGCGAAACAAGTCGCGACGTGCTCGTCGATCCCGATCGCGATCACGTCGCGCTGGAACTGATGCGCGGCGCGGCGGCGCGCGGCATGCCCATTCTCGCGATCTGCCGTGGCTTCCAGGAAATGAACGTCGCCTTTGGCGGCACGCTTCACACGGATATCTACGCTTCGGGTCATTCGGAAGACCATCTCGAAGATCTCACAGAAGATCTTCCCACCCGCTATCGATACCGCCACGAAGTCGAACTCACGCCTGCTGGCATGCTTTCGACGCTCGCTAATGCGCAACGCGTGCGCGTGAATTCGCTGCATCGGCAGGGCGTTGCCGCGCTCGCGGCGGGCCTTGTCGTCGAAGCTCGCGCGCCCGACGGCCTGATCGAAGCGTATCGGCTGAACGGACATGACTTCGCGCTCGGCGTGCAGTGGCACCCGGAAGTCATGACGCAACGCGACGCATTGTCACGTTCGATTTTCGAAGCATTCGGCGCGAGTTGCCGCCGGTATCGTCATGCGGCACAGCCCGCAACCTATCATCATGAGGGTTAGGACCATGTCAGCGGATCGCATCGACCTGAACCTGCTGCGCGTATTCGACGCGATATTCGAAGACCGCAATCTTGCTCTCGCGGGCAAGCGCCTGAATCTGAGTCAATCCGCGATCAGCCACGCTCTCGGACGCATGCGGCAGGTGCTCGGCGATGACCTGTTCGTGCGCACGGGCAAGGGCATGGAGCCAACGGTGCGCGCCATCGGCATGGCTGCGCAGGTGCGCGGCGCGCTGGCGCAGATCAGGGCGGCGCTGGGCGTGGATGCATTCGATCCGCGCGTCGCGCAACGCAAGTTCGTCGTCGCGGCGAACGACTACATCACGTCGCTGGTGCTTGGGCGTTTGAGCCAACGGCTGCGCGCGGAAGCGCCGCTCGTGGACCTGGTGATCCGTCCATCGACGCGGCTCGATCTCGCAGGCCAGATCGACGTCGGCCGGATCGATGTGGCGATCGGCATATTCGCGGATGTGCCGACGCGCTTGCGGTCGGCGCAGTTGTGGGAGCAGACGGATGTGGTGCTGCTTCATCGAGACCACCCGATCGCCGAGCGCGCCGTTACGCGTGACGATCTGCTCGCCTATCCGCTCGTCGCGATTTCGCAAGGCGGCGAGGAAGAGGGCGCAGTGAGCGGCTTCATCGTCGAACGCGGGCTCGCGCGGCAATCAGAGATGTTCAACCGCGACGCGCTCAACCGCGCATTCGCCGATGGTGCCGACGTGCCACGCATGCGCATGTCGGTCGCGCATTCGCTTGCCATTCCTGCGCTGCTTCGTCATAGCGACATGCTCGCGCTCGTGCCGTCATCGCTTGGCCGTGAACTGGAGCGCTACGGCGAACTGAAAATGCACGCGACGCCATACGAGTGTCACAACGCCGCCGTGCGCGCAGTCTGGCACGAACGCAACGACACGGACCCCGCGCTGCAATGGCTGCGGCACCAGCTTGCCGATGTCGCACGGCAGGTTCGCAGCTGTTGATCCGGACTGTGCAAGATCGGTATGCAAACAATTCACTGCACGCGCGCCATGGCGCGCAATCTCGTCAACGTCGTCGAAACGGCCTGAAAACATAGGTCTTCTCGATTCAAACCGAACGCATCGCGCGATGCTTGCCACGCCGCGCGAGGGGCATGTGCGCGCCACGTGCGTGCTTCGCCGGGTTGTTGACCATATCTGGCGCTCTTAATCTTGGCCCCCGATAGATCGGCGAGGCACGCAGCAAGCGCTGACGTGTCGACGCCGGCAATTCAATCCCATCAGTGAGGATGCAATGGAAGAGACCCGGACTGTCGATATACAAGCGCTCATCAACGAGCACCCTTTCTCCCGCTTTCAATGGCTCGTATTTGCGATGTGCTTCGTCATCGTGCTGATGGATGGCTTCGATACGGCGGCGATCGGTTTTATCGCGCCTTCGCTGCTGTCGGAGTGGCATATCGGCAGGGCGGCGCTTGCGCCTGTGCTGAGTGCCGCGCTCTTTGGGCTCGCTTGCGGCGCCTTGCTTGCTGGACCTCTGTCTGACAGGTGCGGGCGACGCCTCGTGCTGACCTTGTCCGTGCTGCTGTTTGGCGTGGCGTGTTTCGCATCGGCTTACGCGCAGGATCTGGCCGCGTTGACGACGCTGCGTTTCGTCACGGGCGTCGGACTCGGTGCCGCGATGCCGAATGCCGTCACGCTGATGAGCGAGTACTGCCCCGACGGCCGACGCGCCACGATCGTCAATCTGATGTTCTGCGGATTCCCTTTGGGCGCCGCCCTGGGTGGATTTCTCGCTGCGTGGATGATTCCACAGTTCGGCTGGCGCAGCGTCCTGCTGCTCGGCGGCGCAGTGCCGTTGCTGCTCGCCATCGTGCTCGCGTTCAGGTTGCCGGAGTCGATCCGATACATGGTGGCGCGACAGCAGCCGGTCGAGAAGATTCGCAACGTGATGGTTCGCATCAGCGCGGACGCGCGTTCTGCGCATGCTTTCGTCATGCGGGAATCCGTCAGGCATGCACCGGGGAGTGGCGGCATTCGTATCGTGTTGTCGCGTTCATTCATTCTCGGCTCCGTGATGCTGTGGCTGTGCTACTTCATGGGCCTCGTCATCTTCTATGGACTGGTCAACTGGATGCCCGTCCTTCTCAAGGATGCGGGACTGAGTCCGCAACGCGCCGCGCTCGTGTCCGCGCTGTTTCCGCTGGGCGGCGTGGGCACGGTGCTGTGCGGCATGCTGATGGACCGCTTCAATCCTAATCGCGTTGTCGCTGCCGCTTATGCATTCGGTGCGATCAGCGTGTATGCCATTGGCCAGGCAGTCGGCGATATCGGCCTGCTGATGTGCGCAGTGTTTATCGCTGGTGTGCTGGTGAACACAGCGCAGGCGTCGATGCCCGCTCTCGCGGCTGCGTTCTATCCAACGGCGGGACGCGGCACGGGTGTCGCGTGGATGTTGGGCGTAGGGCGCTTTGGCGGCATCGCGGGATCGTTTCTCGTCGCGGAATTGTCGCGGCAGCAGGTCAGTCTGCCGGGCATTTTCACGGTCGTTGCGGTATCGGGCGCGGTCGCGTGCGTGGCCCTGCTGATCAAGCAGGCGACGTGTTCGAGCGCAGGTGTGCAGGATGTCGCGGAGGGCGAATCGCTCGCACACTAGCGGCGAACGATTGAAACGCGATGCGATTGCTGCGAGCCTCTGTTGAGGCTCGCAGTACTTGTGCAGTTCAGTGTGCGGGCGGCGTGATGTCGTATGCAATGCGTCCCGAGGGCAGGAAGAACAGCGCGATCACCGCCCCGCCTTTTGCCTCGGGAAAGTGATGGCTGCCTGGCGCGGGCGCGGTCCAGCCGCCGTAGCACCATCCGCTCGGGCCGGCGAGCGCGGCGCCTTCGTTGAGCGGCGCGACGAGATTGAACTCGCCATAAGGGTGCGAGTGGTAGTCGCCGCGAAACGCGCCTTCAGGGTTGTTCTGCGCATTGTCGGTGCTGTCCATCAGCACCGCCGTAATGCTGAAATAGAACGTTTCCGCAGAAGGCTCGACGAGCCGCGCGCGCCGGTACTTCGGGCCGGAAATCTCGACGTCGGCCGCCCAGCCTTCTTTTACGCCGAGCGTAATGAGGCGGGCGAGATCCTTGTACAGATCGCTATCGACGCCGTATTTCGTGTTGAGCCATTGCTCGACCTCGACGCCTGAGGTCATGTCTCTCACTTCTTCGAGAAATGGCAGGCAACGTGCTACGAGCTGGTCTTTGGTGCTGGGGGTTTGAGACATTGCGTTTCCTCCGTGGATTGAGTGCCTTGCACGTCTTCTCCGCCGCGGCGATGCGCGCCTTCCGATGTGCGTGGTGGCGGTTTCAAGATGCCATAGCCATACCGCTCGAAGAAGCGAAACTATTGCAAGTCCACAATGCACGTTATTCATAGTGCGGTCGTTCATCTTGAACGGTGTGAGATAGATCGCGCGCCCGCCCGGTGTTCCATTGCGCGTTGTGAGAACATGCCGATCCACAATGGTCACTGCATTTCCACGCTATGCACTTCACCGGTTCCGATTTCTGGCGATTCCTTCCTCTCGTTCACGCAGGTGTGTTTGGCGCAACGGCTGTTGTCGGGCGCATGTTGATTGCGCGAACGAACCGACACGACGCCGTGTCGTTCTCGCGCGGCGATTCGGCGCACGACTTTGTCGCGCGATGTTTCTATTTCTGGCTGCCCGTCGTCGACGGTTTGCTTCTGGTGTTTTACGGCATCACTGGCGAACGCGGACAACTCGTCGCGCAATGGTTCGATCAGGAATGGACGCGGTGGATTGGCGTCACGTGCATGGTTGTAGCGCTGATATGGGTGATTTGTGCTCAGGCCACGATGGGAACCGCGTGGCGAATGGGCGTCGATACTCGCACGCGAACTGAACTAATTACGACAGGCCCGTTCGCGCTGTCGCGCAATCCCATTTACCTCGGCATCCGCGCAACGATACTGAGCCAATTGCTAGTGGTGGGAACGTGGCCTGTGCTGGTGATCTGGGCGATGTCCGAGTTGCTCGTCCAGATTCAGGTCGGGTTCGAAGAAGAGCACATGTTCCGGTTGCACGCGCAACGGTACGCCGACTACTCTTCGCGAGTCAGACGCTGGATTTGACATGCGATAGCTTCGCCGAATCGCGCCCGCCGATTCGGCGCGTTCAAGATTGGATTGAATACATTTCACGTTCGAATTTTTCATCGCGCTACGTGGGCGCATCATCTCCGTATCAGTAGATTTGTCCGCGTATCGCGCTGTCGATAGAAGAATTGCCAACTGCTCGAATTGAATTCGAGTAGCAAAATCCTGCCGCTTTTTCCTCGTCGCTTCGATCAGCATCGAGGCGTTGAGGTTTTCCCCGTTGTTGCTTTTATTGTCCAACTCTAAGCTCGCCTGGCATGCACTCATCCGGAGGCGGTTAAGTTCGTCATCCGAAATAATGATTGGCGGTCAAGGAGACTTCATGAAATACGGCAGGGTTGCGGCATTGGCAGCGGGGCTTTTCAGTGCGTCCGCATTTGCGCAAAGCAGCGTCACGCTTTATGGCGTGCTGGACACGGGCATCGAGTATGTTTCCCATGCAAATGCCGCAGGTGATCATGTCATCCGTATGCCGGGCATCACGGGCGAACTGCCTTCACGCTGGGGGATACGCGGCGGCGAAGATCTTGGCGGCGGACTCAAGGCCGTATTCATTCTCGAAAGCGGATTCAACCTGCGCGGAGGCGATTCGGGGCAGGGCGGACGGCTGTTCGGACGACAGGCGCTCGTTGGACTCGAAGGGCCGTGGGGTTCTCTCACGTTTGGCCGTCAATACACGATGTCGTATTGGGCGATGTCGGATGCCGATATTCTTGGGCCGGACATTTACGGCATCGGCGCGCTGGATGCGTTCTTGCCGAACGCAAGAAGCGACAACACGGCCGTCTATAAAGGCAAGTTCTATGGATTCACATTCGGCGCGTCCTGGTCGTTTGGACGCGACGGCGCGGGGACGGGCAATTCTCCAGGGCAGGGGACCTGCGCAGGACAGGTGCCCGGCGATGTGAATCAATGCCGCGAATGGAGTGCAATGCTGAAGTACGACGGCACCTACTTCGGCGTGGCCACAGCGTACGACGAACAACGCGGCGGCACGAATGCAGCGGCAAACTTCTTCGATGGCGTTGCGCCGTTTGCGATTCACGGCAGCGGCGACAAGGATGCGCGTCTGCAGGCGAACGGCTATGTGAATGTTGCGGGCGTGAAGCTGGGCGGCGGATGGATCGGCCGCCGCGTCGAATCGAGCGGACCGGGCGGCGACGTGCGCTCGAATCTGTTCTACCTCGGCGCGCAATACTATGTGACGCCCGTGTTCGCCGTCGATGGAGAAGCCTACCGCGTGGTCGTCCAGCAGCACGACGCACGCGCAACGTTGGCGAGCCTGCGCGCCACTTACTTCCTGTCGAAGCGAACGGCGGTTTACGGCAATGTCGCGTACCTGTGGAATAGCGCGCACGCGCGCTATTCCGTCAGCGCGGGCGGCGGTGGCACGACGCCCGCAGCGGGCGTCGGCCAGCTCGGCGCGATTGTCGGTGTCCGGCATTCGTTCTGACGAGGCTGGCTGCAACGACAAACTTTGTCGCAAGAATTCACTGCGCCGGGTCCGTGCGGCGGGGCTCCTGTTGCCTCGCTCTCAGCGAAGACTGTGCAAATTACCAGACGGTCTCGAGATTTCGCGTGTACAGTGAAGTGTCTTTTGCCGTCTGCATCGGACGACGTGCTCGCTATGCGCGGCTTTTTATCAATCGAATCAAGACTTCAAGGAACGATCTGACTACCGTCATCCCCAAACCCAATGAGCCCGTCGAAGTTGCGCTTCGACGTTTCCGCCGTGCAATCCAGAATAACGGACTGATCGCGGAGTTGCGTGCGCGCACGGCGTATGAAAAGCCCACCACGGAGCGTAAGCGCAAGAAAGCGGCCGCCGTGGCCCGGTTGCGCAAACAGATTCGCCGCGCACTGCCGCCAAGGAAGATGTATTGACCCCGCGTCGTCAATCTTCGTGTGGCTTCTGAGGCGCTTGTCCGGCGAGTGGCGGCTCAGCGGAGCGGCTCGTTTCGATGACGTTGACTGGCACCGGGTCGAGAAATACCCGGGCCAGCTCACTGAAACCTTGCAATTGTGGCGCACAGGTGTTAATGTGCCCCGAAGTTCAAGAAGTTCGATTGCTGTTCATCAATAGTTCCGTTGCCCCTCGGCGGTATTCGTTGTCCTCTCCCTCCTTGATCCTTTGGCTCCAAACTCTGGAGCGACAATCTCTTCAATTTTTCTGTTTCAAGGATTCGTATGGATACCGGTACTGTCAAATGGTTTAACGACGCAAAGGGCTTCGGCTTCATCTCCCCGGATAACGGCGGTGACGACCTGTTCGCGCACTTCTCCGAAATTCGCGGCGATGGCTTCAAGAGCCTCGCTGAAGGCCAGAAGGTCAGCTTCGAAACGAAGCGCGGCCCGAAGGGCGTGCAAGCTGCAAACATCACGCCGGTTTAAGGCGTAGCAGTGCGGGGCCCGATCGCGGCCCCGATTCGTTTTCTCCCCGAAGTCCACGCTCCACGTCTCCCGCACTGGCGCTTGCCAGTCGCATCTTAAACGGCGCGAAGCCGCCTCTGTCATGCTGGTTGCCGTCTCAGCGGCACATGCTTTCCAGGCGTGACTAATACAATTCAAAACATCAAAGACAAATGCAAAATTCAACAACCCAGCAATACGGGGGTTATACCGTACGTCCGTCAGCACATTGCCTGCCCGATGGTCTGTTTTCCGCAAATCTGCTGCTCGAGCGCGATGGCGCGCGACGCGCACCGAATCAATACGAATTCTTTTCGCTCGACTATTTCGTCGACGAGGCCGACGCGGTCGATTACGCGCGAAGCTGGGCATGCCACTGGATCGACACTCGCGGTTGATGTGAACCGGTAGCAAGCCGAACGGACTTTGTAAGAGTCCTGATTCATCGTCCTCCGAAAAAAACACGCGCTCGAAACGAGTATCCAACGCGTGTGCGGGCAGTTCGATACATATCGGACGACGGTTCCAGCTCATGGTCATTTGACAATCTGAATACTGCGAGCATCGCCTAAAGACGATCGCTTGCGAACCACGTCGCGCGCCGGTTCAATTCGCGAGACGGCCAAGGTAATACCCCAGTCGCTCTTCAACATCGCCCGGCTTGTGAAATCCACGGGCGAGCAGCGCCTTGATGCCCTGTTGCGCCGCGGGCCTCCCGAGAGACGCGATACACGCATCCCATCCCGCCCCGAGTTCGACGTCCGGGGGCAAACTGGTATTGACGAGGCGCTTGGTGGTTGCGATCGCCCACTTGTCGAACGCGGAGATTCGGGTCGCGAGCGCGTCCACATACGCGTCGAGCTCGGCATCGGGTAGCGCCCGGTTCACGTAGCCATAGGCCTCGGCCTTGTCGCCATCGACGTCTTCCGAACCCAGAAGCACCTCCAGCGCGCGATTACGGCCGATCAGCTGGGGCAGCCGGGCCATTGGACCACCGCCTGCGACCATTCCTACGCCGACCTCCCACTGCGAGATGATCGTCTTTTCCCGACTGGCGAAACTCATGTCACAGGCGAGCGTAATTTCGCTGCCATTACCCGTCGCCCGTCCGCGGATGAGGGCGATGGAGACGACAGGCGCACGTGGCAGCCGCACGAGAAAGTCTGGCCACTGCGGCAAGCCTGTGCGACCGGGTGGCAGGGCGGTCAGCTCGTCGAGCCTGGCCGTGAAATCCGAGTGATTCAGGAAGTAGCCGTCGACGGCACTGTCGAACACCACGACTTTCACGTGCTCGTCGGTTTCGAGAGCGTCAATGACTTCGTTGAACTGCTGGACCATTGGCGGGCCCATGACGTTGATGGGCGGGTTGTCGATCGTGACGCGCCAATAGGCGGGGGACCGCTGTGTAACTCTGATCTGAACGGGGTTCGTGGTCGCATTCATGGGTGACTCCTGTCGCCGGCATATGCAACGGGCGTGATGGCTCGCGCCGGATGGAAACTAGGCCTGCAAAACCTTGAGCAACTCTCTGGCAGTCGGGCCAGACGAAGCCGGATTCTGGCCCGTGATCAGGCGCCCATCGACAATGGTGTGTACGGCCCAGTTGGCCACTTTTTCGAAGTGTCCGCCTAGACGCTTTAGCTCATCCTCGACCAGGAACGGCATGACCTTGGTCAAGCCGACAGCTTCCTCTTCATCATTGGTGAAGCACGTGACGCGCTTGCCCTTGACGAGCGGTTGTCCTTCATAGGTAGCCTGTCGAAACACGCATGGTCCGTGACAGACAGCGGCGACCGGTTTGCCGGCGTTGTAGAAATCTTCGATCAACGCGATCGAGTTCCTGTCATTGGTCAGATCCCACATCGGACCATGACCACCCGCATAGAAGATCGTGTCGTAGTCGGCCGCCTTGACGTCGGCGAGCTTGACGCTATTGGCAAGCACCTTTTGCGTAGCGGGATCTTTCTTGAAGCGTTGCATCGTATCGGTCTGATTGTCCGGATCGTCGCTTCGAGGATCGATGGGGGGATGGCCGCCTTTGGGAGAGGCCACGGTGACCTGTGCGCCGGCGTCCGTGAAGGCGTAGTAGGGCGCAGTGAACTCTTCCAGCCAGGAGCCGGTCGGCTTGCCAGTATCTCCAAGCACGTTGTGCGAAGTCAGTACTAACAGAATTTTCATTTCAATCTCCGTTCGTTAAGGCCGATGTCTAATCGAGACATCGCCAGGGGATGGCATGAGGCGGAAGTCGTCGCTATTGCTGACACGTTCAAGGAACGCTTGTATTCAAGTCCGACTGCTGGGTGCGCGCCATCGAACGATAGTTTTGCCGGATCATCCGATGGTATGAAGGGGGCTCCGCCGCTTACCGCAAAGCGGGTCAGACGAAGCCATTTCCGGCGTGAGCCTTTCGAAGAACTGTTGTGGCGTGTCCCCTCGGCGTTGAAAACTGCAGGCGTCTTTTTGCGAGTTGTTCCCCACACGAAAAACTGAATTGAACGCCACTCGATGCAACGGCCAGCCTGGCGCAAGTACAGTGGCGTCACCGGGTAAGCGGTACCCGGTCCTATCGATAATCACCAATTTGGCAAGGTCGTTACCATGAGCGAATCTCGGCAACGGGTGTTCCTGATTACGGGTGCGAGTTCTGGGTTCGGACGCGCTTTCGCGCAAAGTGCGCTGTCGGCTGGGCACATCGTCATCGGCACAGTCAGGAGCGAAGCGGCGAAAGCAACGTTCGAGCAACTGCAGTCGGACCGTGCTCATGGTGTGGTCCTCGACGTAACCGATTTCGCCAAAATCGACGCGGCCGTTGCAGGCGTGGCTGAACGAACCGGCCCGGTCGATGTACTCGTCAATAACGCGGGGTATGGTCACGAGGGGACGCTCGAAGAGTCTTCGCTCGATGAACTGATGCATCAGTTCAACGTGAACGTATTTGGCGCCGTTGCAATGATCAAGGCTGTCTTGCCATCCATGCGCGTGCGCCGAACCGGTCACATCATCAACATGACATCGATGGCGGGCCTCACGACGTTTCCCGGCATCTCGTACTACAGCGGCAGCAAGTTTGCCCTCGAAGGGATTTCCGAGTCGCTGGCGCAGGAAGTTCGCGGCTTCGGTATCAGCGTGACGGCCGTCGCGCCGGGTTCGTTTCGCACCGATTGGGCGGGCCGCTCGATGGTGCGCTCTGAACGCAGCATCGCAGATTACGACGCCGTGTTCGATCCCGTTCGCCAGGCCCGCCAGGCGAAGGACGGCAGACAGGCGGGCGACCCGGACAAGGCTGCGCGCCTGCTGCTGGATCTCGTCGAACATCCCGATCCACCCGTCCATCTTTTGCTAGGTAGCGATGCGTTGAGTGTTGTGCGACGAAAGCTATCCACGATGCAAACGGCGATCGACGCGTGGGAAGACGTAAGCCGATCAACTGACTTTTCGTAGGCTGTGCGTTGTCGGTTGCGCCCGCAAGCAGCAAGGCGACCGTCAAGCTTCATCGCCATCGCTAACGGCTTTCGTCGAGAACGATCCAGCTGACCGTGGCTAGCTCGCCGTTGACACCCAACGCGCTCAATACGCGGCACGCAGCGCTTCATCGGCAACAGCGAGCCGCGACGCAATCGTCTTGATCAGAAAGCGGTGAAACTGCTGTGCGGTGACGGGGTCTTCGCGTTCGAGCGCGAGCAGTGTGGGCACCGACAGACGGTGAACGCGCGTCGGCGTTTCGGCGATCACATCGGCGCTTCGTGTGGTCTGCGTGTACACGGCCATTTCGCCGACCACCGTGCCGGGGCCGAACGAGCGTAGCCGCACGAGCCGGCCGTCGGGCAGCGGCAGCGAAACGGCGACGCGTCCGCGCTCGACGATATACAGCGCGTCACCCGGCTCGCCGCGCGAAAACAGTAATTGACCTGCGTCGAGATCGCGTACTTCGAGGCACTCACACAGTCTTTCCAGCGCAGGTGGCGTGAAATGCGGAGCGAGTGTCGAGCGGAAATTCTGTTCGCCCGATGGCTGCACGGCGGAACCCGATCCGAGCAGCGTGTCTTCGATCCATTCGAGACCCGCATCGAGCGTGGCGAATTCGTGTATCCGCAAGTTCAGCGTACCCGTCCTCACGAGCAAACTGCGTGAGCGCGCGGGCAACGCGGTGAGCACGAGGTCGGCGCCCGACGCCGCGCACAGTTGCCGCAGCTTCACAAACGCGATCGATACCGACGCATCCATGCCGTTGGTCGACGCGAAGTCGAGCACGATATAGCGCACGGGTACGGCATCTTTTGCCTCGAGCCGTTCGCGCACGCGTTGCAGAATCGAATTCGCGGTGCCGAAGAACAGAAAGCCCTGCAGACACATCCCGCATAACTGCGTGCCGAGTTCGCGCAAACGCGCGGCATCCTCGATACTGCGCTCGACGGTCGAGGTGCGCGTGGTCGCATCGAATGCCATGCGCACGCAGCTAACGCGTCCGTACAGCAGCGTGAACATCACACACGCGGCAATGACGCCCGCGATCACGCCCGCAACGACGCCATAGAGCGCCACGACGGCAAGCATGCCGGGCACGAGCGCGTACTCGTACCAGCTGAGCCTTGCATACGCACCGACCAGCCATTGCATCAGCAGCCGCAGCCCCATGAAAAGCTGCAGCCCGACCAGCACGGGGACGGGAAAGAGCGCTACCAGATCGGGCGATACCACGAGCGCAACAAGGCACGCTAGCGCCGCGAATACGCCCGCCATGCGGCTCGTCGCGCCAGCGCGCGCATTGAGCATCGAGCGGTTGTACGACTGATAGCCGACCATCCCGCCCAGCAACCCGCTCGCGATGTTGGCAAGGCCCGCCGCGCGCATTTCGCGGTTCAGGTCGACATCCTCGCCTGTTGCCGCGCCGATGGCCGTCGAGTTCATCAGGATCGTGATCGCCGACGCAGACGTCACGACGAGCGTCTCCGGCAGATGCGCCGCGATCGCGGCCCAGTCGATTGCACCATTCGCGAGCGGTGCGGGCATGTGCATATCCGGGAAGAAGTGCAGCTTCACATGCGGCAGCAGCAAGCCCATGTTGCGCGCATCGTCGATTGAGAGTCCGGCGAAGTGCAGCGACAGATAGAACAGCACGACCCCGCACGCGAGCACGAACGGCAGCGCGGCGATGTGCTGCCGGCCGCGCGTGAAAACGGTTGTGAGCACGCCGATGAACAGCGCCGGCATCCACGCGAGCCAGTGCAGATGCGTGAGCAGGGGCAGGGTGTGCCACTGCGGCGACGCGCCCGTCAGCACGCGGAACGCGCCCGCCAGCAGCAGATAACCGGTGCCCGCCAGAAATCCGCCGACCACGGGATACGGCAGGAACTGCAATGAACGGCTGCGCTTCGACGAACCGATCGCGTACAGCACGATGCCCGTCATCACCGAACACAGCGCGATGGCGATCAGTACGGTCAGAAGAATGGTTTGCGGCGAGCCGCCGTCGGCACGCACGCTGCTCGCGACGCCTGCCGCCACGCCCGCGAGAAAGGCCGTCGCGTTGCTGTCCGGCCCGGCGATATTCAGGCGCATTGAACTGGTCAGCGCGATCACCAGCGCCGTGACGATGCAGCTGACCAGCGCGGTAGGCACGCCGAGTTCGGCGTAGCGCGCGAGGTCCGCGCTGAAGATCAGCGTGCCCAGGCTCATTGCGTAGCAGAGCATGACGAGCGTCGAGACGGCGCCCGCCGTCAGGTCGCCGAGCAGGCCGACAGTCGTCATGCGCGGTGCGGCAGCGCTTGCAGAGGCAGACTCGGACGCGGAACCTGTGGCACCTGGCTTCACGGCGCTCCCCCGGAACGCGCGGCGCCGGGCACGAGCGGGCGACCGCGCGATTCAGTATCCGCCGCCCGTCTCGCGACTGTCAAACCGCCGGCACGCGAGCGCCGGCCCCGGGGTTTTCATGCTGACATTCGAAAGTCGGCTTCACTGAGCTATCGGACCTTCACGCGCTGATCCTGTCCGGCACTTCAGGGCGTGTGCGCCGACGTCAGATTGAGTGCCAACGCTTGCGCCACTTCGATGCCGTCGATGGCCGCCGAATAGATACCGCCCGCATACCCCGCGCCTTCGCCGGCCGGATACAGACCGTCGACGTTCATGCTTTGGAAATCGTCTTTGCGTCGAATCCGCAGCGGTGACGACGTGCGCGTCTCCACGCCGGTGAGCACTGCATCGTGCATCGCGAAACCTGCGATCTTCTTATCCATCTGCGGGAGCGCTTCACGGATTGCTTCGATCACGTAGTCGGGCAGCGCGGTGCTGAGATCCGTCGGGCGTACGCCCGGCTTGTACGACGGCACCACCGCGCCAAGCGACGTCGACGGCCGGCCGGCGATAAAGTCTCCGACCAGTTGACCCGGCGCGTGGTAATCGCCGCCGCCGAGTTCGAATGCGCGCTCTTCCCATTTGCGCTGGAACGCGATGCCGGCCAGCGGGCCGCCGGGATAGTCTTCCGGCGTGATGCCGACGACGATACCCGCATTCGCGTTGCGCTCGGCCCGGGAATACTGGCTCATGCCGTTGGTGACCACGCGGCCCGGCTCGGAGGTGGCCGCGACCACCGTGCCGCCAGGGCACATGCAAAAGCTGTAGACGGCCCGTCCGTTACTGCAGTGATGGACCACCTTGTAGTCGGCCGCGCCGAGTTGCTTGTGGCCCGCGAACTTGCCGAAGCGGCTGCGATCGATCACCCCCTGCGGATGCTCGATGCGAAACCCCAGTGAAAAAGGCTTCGCTTCCATATACACGCCGCGATCGTGCAGCATCTGGAAAGTGTCGCGCGCGCTGTGGCCCACGGCCAGCACCACATGATCGCACCGCAACGTTTCGCCATTCGAGAGCTTGAGCGCGCGCACCTTGCCCTGATCGATTTCGATGTCCTCGACCCTGGTTTCGAAGCGCACTTCGCCTCCCAGTTCCTCGATGTTGGCGCGCATTTTTTCCACCATGCTGACGAGGCGGAACGTGCCGATGTGCGGCCGGCTCAGATACAGGATGTCGTCCGGCGCGCCCGCCTTGACGAATTCGTCCAGCACCTTGCGGCCGTAGTGGTTCGGATCCTTGATCTGGCTGTAGAGCTTGCCGTCGGAAAACGTTCCGGCCCCGCCTTCGCCGAACTGCACATTGGATTCCGGGTTCAGTACGGACTTGCGCCACAGGCCAAAGGTGTCCTTGGTGCGCTCGCGCACGGCTTTGCCGCGTTCGAGGATGATCGGACGGAACCCCATCTGCGCGAGGATAAGTCCTGCGAACAGGCCGCACGGCCCCATGCCGATCACGACCGGGCGCAGGGAATCTGTGTGCTCGGGAGCCTTTGCGACAAAGTGGTACGCCATGTCCGGCGTCGGTCCGCAATGCGGCTTGCCGGCCATCCGCTTGAGCGCGGCCGCTTCGTCCTTGACTTCGACATCGACGATATAGGTCAGCTTGATGTCGGAGCGCTTGCGTGCGTCGTGCGCACGGCGGAACACGGTGTAACGGAGGAGCCCGTCTGCCGGCACGCCGAGATCCGCGAGGCGCGCGCGAATCGCGGCTTCGAGATCGCTCTCGGGATGGTCGAGCGGGAGTTTGACTTCGCTTAGACGTAGCATGAGTACTGAAATGTGATCACCACGGAATCGTGGCGGTGTTGAAACAGGTGGAGACCGGCATGCTGATGGCGGCGTTGTTCGCTACGTGGGCATCCCGGGTGCAGATCTTCCCTCGGCGGAAAAAGCTGTACACGGGACTGCAAACTGACCAGGCCGGACAACTCAAGCAACTTCACGATGAGAAACTGAAGCGAGTCTGTGCGGGGAAGGCCGTTCCGCCCCGAAGTCATCATCAGGCAAGCACGCGACCGGACGTACGATGACCGGGAGCACATGAAAGGGGGCAAGCCTGGACGCCGAAACCCCGTGCCTCATAGACGCCGACGCGTCGCGCAAACCCCGGTCAGGCCGGGCACCCGGAAAATTTCGGGCAAATTCGACGGGTGACCCGCCGGTTCCGGGTGCTTTCCGCCACCACGTCTCCAGCCCTCCATTATAGCGGTGCAAGCGGGTGGCTTGTGCGAAGCCATACCCTGCGGGCGTGGCCGCGCCTATTGTTCGAGCTGGTCAGCCTGAGCGCCTGTATATGCGTCGCGCAAAACACAGCCGCCAGAGGCAAAGGATCATAGCGACGTTCTACGCACAGTGTCGCTTTCCGGGGCGTGGGTCAGGTCTGAAGTTGGCTCATCAGGAGTGGCGCGGGAAGGAGCCCGCCGAGCCATCAGGCATGGCAGCGCGCTTCTGTCAAAATAACGCTCGGCCGTTTCGCTGACGCACCGTCGGCAGCGCCTCACAACTGAGCTTCCCGTCATGCGCATCTTCGGAATCAGCCTTTACGTCATCATCGCCCTGTTCTTTGCGGTGCATGCCGTGCGCAACCAGCAGAACATGTACTGGCTGCTGATCCTGTTTCTTTTCCCTGGCCTTGGTAGCGCGGTCTACTTCTTTGTCATTTACTTGCCCTCCCTGCGCCAGTCGCGTGGGGCGAGGACGGCAACGAGGGCCATTTCGCAGTTTGTCGATCCCAACCGGGCGGTGCGCGAGGCGCTCACGGATTTCGATCGCGCGCCGACCGTCGCGCATCGTATGCGTCTGGCTGCAGCGCTGCTCGACGCAGGAAATGCCGTGGAAGCCCTGGAGCATTATCAGGCAGCCGCCAGCGGGCCATTCTCATCCGATCCGGCTCTGCTACTGGGGCTGGCGCGTGCGCAGTTTGCCAATGGTAATGCTGCGGCCACGCTGGACGCACTGGAAAAGCTGTTCGCCGCCGATCCTCTCGGCCGCCGGCAGCCGGAACCTGCCTTGCTGTACGCACGAACGCTGGCCGCGCTTGGCGCGCCAGGCACGCGCGCCGCGTTCGATAGCGCGCTCGCGAACGCAAGCGACGCCGCACCGCGTTGCCTGTATGCCGATTGGCTGGCCGCGCAGCCCGACGAGGCCGACCGCCAGCGTGCGCGCGAACTTTACGCTGAGATCGTTCACGATGCCAGGCATTGGCCACGCCACGCCCGTGAACATAACAGCGAGTGGCTGCAACGGGCCCAGGCCGCCCTAAGCCGATAATCCACGGGCGACCTTCGCAAGCGACGGGATGTGGGCATTCGGGCGGCTGTCCGCCCGAAAGTGCTGCGGACGACAACCGAGGTGGACAGTCTTAGGGCATCACCGTAACCGAAGTTACGACAAGTCCACCTGCGGCCGTTTCGCCGTAACCAACCGGGCACAACACGGCACAAGACAAAGCAGAGCAGCCAGCATCCAGAATGCCCCCGGCAGTCCTACTCCATTCGCAACAAACCCCACACCCGCGGGGCCGACGAGATTCCCCGCATAACCGGTCGTCGTGATCGCGACGACAGCGAGCGCCGATGGCATCGCGCGTTGCGAGCCCGCCTGACGAAACAGCACTGGCACGACGTTCGATGCGCCAAGACCGATCAACAAAAAGCCTGCCATCGCAATCGCAGCGCCCGGGGCGGTCAACAGAACAACAAAACCGCCCATCGCTACCCATCCACCCCAGAACACCATGGCGCGATCCCCGACGCGTGCGGTCACCGCGTCGCCGCCCAGGCGGCCAGCCGTCATCGCAACCGAGAAAATCATGTAACCGACTCCGCCTTGCGCAGCAGCCACCAGTCCCGCGCCCGTGATCAGCAGCGCGCTCCAGTCAAGCAGTGCGCCTTCGACAAGAAACGTAATCGCTGTGAGACCGGCAAGCACCAGCACGATGCCGCGTGGCGCGACGAATAGCGGACCTTCTTTCGCGTGTGCCGTTTCGATCAGCCGTGACCTTGCATAGGCGATCGCGCCGAGCATCAGTACGGCGCATAGCAACGTGCTTTCGAGCGGACCGATGTGCATCGAAAGAAGAAAGGTCATCACCATCGATCCCGCAAAGCCACCGATGCTGAACAGCGCGTGAAACCCCGACATCAATGGCCGGCCCTCCGCCCGCTCGACATCGATCGCGTGGATATTCATCGCGACGTCGAGCGAACCGAGCGACGCGCCGAACGCGAGCAAGGCAATACCCAGTGTGAGCGGTGTGCTGACAACGGTCAGAAACGGGAGGACCACGGCCAGGCCGAATCCTGCCACGACGATGATCGGCTTGCTGCCGTATCGCGCGCTGAGCGCGCCCGTGATCACCATCGCGATGACCGATCCGAGGCCGAGGCAAAGCAGCAACAGGCCGAGCACGCCGTCATCGACGCCAAGCCGCTGCTTGGCGAAGGGCACGAGCGGCGCCCAGCACGCGACACCGAATCCGGCCACGAGGAAGGCAAGGCGCGTCGCGAGTCGGGCTGCGGGGCGGTCGAACGTCATTGTCACGGGTGTCCTGAATGAGTTGGCCGCGCGCTCACAGGCTGGCGGGCGGATCGGCCTTCACAACTGATGGGCCGGATTTCGACAAGGCCGTACGCTCCGCGCGCGGCAGGTCGTGTTCGACGATCACGCATTCGATCGCCTTGAGCGTGGCGACCCGATGAGGCGCGCGCGCATTGAACTTGTCGGTGAGCGCGAGTACCACGCTGTGCTCGCTGGCCGCAAGGACCGCGCGTTTGAACGTCGCGTCCGCGAGACCGAATGCGCTGATCCCGCTCTTCGGCGATATCGCGCGCGAGCCGATGAAGCATCGGTCGATATTCAACTGGGCGATGGCCTCCACCGCGCTCGCGTCGACGCATCCGCCCACGGCCGTATCGACCGATCCACCGATCATGATGAGCTGCAGATCGGAGCGGCGAAGTACGGCAGCGGCGATGTCGACGGAATTGGTCGCCACGGTGAGTTCGCTTTCCTCTGGCAACACGTCGACGAGCGCGAGATTGGTGCTGCCGCTGTCGAGGAACAGGAGTTCGCCGGATTGAATCAGCGGCACGGCTGAACGAGCCAGCGCCGACTTCCGCTCGCGTGCCAGATCCATGCGGGCCGCCATTGGTGCGGATGCGGGCGTGATCGGCAACGCGCCGCCATAGACCCTGCGGCAGCGGCCTTCCGTTGCCAGCGCGCGGAGGTCGCGACGGATCGCGTCTTCCGAAATATTGAATTCAGCAGCGAGCGCGGCGGCGACGACGGGCTGGCCTTGGGCGAGCCGGTTCGCGATCTCGTCGCGTCGTGCGAGGGGGATGTCGTCAGTCATGTCCGAATAATATCGTGCATAAACGAGAATGTAAACGTGCAAGAACGTGCATGATTCGTTCAAGGCTTCGCGATGAGAAAAGCCAGGTGCGATCAGTTCGTCGTCAGCAGCGGACTGGGGACGTCGAGGCGGTCGACCCAACCCAATGCCTTCGAGAGATGGAATGCGCGATAATTTCCACCTCCATGCAATCCGCCAGCGACACGACCGACAATGAATATCCAGCGCATGCTTTGCTTCGGCCGCAATGACGAGAGTGGCAACGCTGCGATCGTTGTCGAGGACTCCGCGATGGCGGAACCGGAACGACTGAAGTTTGCCCAGCGGCAAAACGCAAGCGCTACGGTGTTTGTGGAAGTCGATGCGGCCGGCGACATGCAGCTCGACTATTACTACCCGCATGCCCGCAGCCCCCTTTGCCTGCATGCGACGCTTGCGGCGAGCGCGGTTTTCTTCGAGCGGTACCCGGACATCGGTCGCGCTCGGTGCGTCACGAGCATGCATCGGCAGGTGCTCGAGGTCGAGCGCGTTGACGAGGGAATCTTCGTCGGCGTGAAGGCGCAGCCTTGCCCGGCGTTGACCAGTCATGTGGCGGAGACGGCGCGGTTGCTTCGCGTCGAACCGACTGACCTGATTGGTACACCTGGACTCGCATCGGTGGGGAGCGCGAAGCTGCTGGTCGAGGTAGCGGATCAATCCGTGCTGGCCTCCTTGCGCCCCGATCTGGCAGGCATTGCTGAATGGAGCCGCACACACGGCGTTTCAGGCATGTACGTCTATTGCCGCCTTCATGACGACGTCTACGCGGGGCGGAACTTCAATCATCTCGAGCCGCGCTTCGAAGATGCTGCGACGGGGGTGGCGGCGGGTGCGCTGGCCTTGTCTCTCGAGCGAAGCATTACGCTGAAGCAAGGCGACGCGCTCGGCCAGCCGTGTACGCTCATGGCGCGATACGCGGGCGACGGGACGGTGAAAATTGGCGGACGAGCGGTCAGGAGCGCAATCTGACACGTCCCATCATCGCGCTGAGACGGAGGGTTGCGTCAACACCGTGAACGCTTCTCTCCGGCGGCGAATCGCGACGACGCTCAGTTCCCCGCGACACGCCGCACCGTCTTGGCGATCCACGCAACGAGCCCGTTGCGCACGACGACGCCCACGATCCTGCGCGGCCCTATCACCAGCGAACCGAGGAGCACTGCCGCGAGCAGCGTGACGTTCGGCGCAATCGATACCAGTTCTCGCGCGCGCATCGTCAATGAAGGCCTCCTGGCGCCAGGAACCAGACGCGCTGCTTGCTGCGCGGCAACCAGGTTCGCGCGCGATACGGCCATTCGCGCTCGCACGTCGGATTCAGCCGCGGCAAGCGCCGCGAGTCGCGAAGTCATTTCAACGCCTCCTTGACCGCTTGCAGGTCGTGGTGAATTTCATCCTGAAGCACGCGGAAAGAGCGCACCGGCTTTTGTGTACGAACGACGATGAAGGAAATCACGCACAACAGCAGCCACGCCGCGGCGATCGCCCACGCCACCTGAACGAAGTACGGGGTGGACAATGCCGTAGCGATGATCGCGATGCAAAAGAATGACAGCGCAAACAATCCCGCGACCGCCAGCGCCACGAGCGCAATCACTTCGCGAGCGAGCTGCGCACGCGCCTGCGCCAGTTCGATGGAAATGAGTTCGCCGTAGTCTGCCATCCGGTCCATGCAGAACCGGCTCACGGTGCTCCACTGGTTCACTTTGGATTGGATCGACATCTCACGGCTTCCTGAAAGTAGGGTGGCCTGCGCGGTCTCTCGTCCTATGCCGGGTTAGTCGCCCGTGTCGCGCCTCGCTGACCATAGCGCGCCTATCACGAAGCCGATTGCAGTCGCGCCCGCCAGCACGGCAAGCGGGCGGGACGACATGGCGTCGCGTGCCAGATCGCTTGCGTCCGCGCAGAGTTGTTGCGCCTTGCCGTGCAACTCATTCGCTTTGCCTTCGAGTTGCATCCCGACGTCGCCTGCGAGCGAGCCGATTGTTTCCTTCACATTGCCTGCAGCTTCGCGAAGGGTACCTTCCGCCTTGGTCGTTTCCATTTGTCACTCCAGTTGAGCACGATGTGATAAACCGCCATGTCGACGACGGGACAGTGCAGCGTCGGCGCACCGCCTGTGATGAGTGATGAGCAAGCACCGAACCCGACGCGTACACCGCCTGATACTACGCTGTCGAATGCGTGAAATAGCCGAGGGATCCGGCTTGGGAGTGTGACGCGATGTGTTCGAATGTGCGGTAAGCGGCGACGCCAGGTGGGTCTGGCAGCACGGCGGCGATCGCGACAGGCGATGCGCCGCTGGAAGTCGGTCCGGGCGTCCGACGGGAAGATGACCTGCGATGGGGAGTTGAGGCTTCTCTGCCTAGCTACTGTTTTTATTGGGCTTATATAGCCAGACCAATAGCGCGCAGATGGCGAGCAACACTATCTTCGCAAAGAGCGTCGGTGCCAATGCCGCCAGCACCAGAAAGCACAAGAGCCAGATGATCTCGGCCGTCAGCGAGGCCAACCGTTTCTTCACGCCATCTCCCTGGTCTGCCAGCCGGCAACGCATCCGAACGTCGCTGCATCGAGAAAAGAATCCCAGATTGTTCGCTGGGTCGCCGGCTGCGCGAAGTGCGCGACCTCTGCGAAGTATACTGGCACCATTAATGCATGGCGCGAAATTCACTCTTCTGTATCGGACAAAAATCGACGCGCGGCACACCAGGGGCCGCTGAGGTTCGACACACATGAGCCGACACTCAGCCCGTCGCTTCGTCGTCCGCGTCAGGGTCGCCGCCCAACGATCGGATGCAGTCGTCGAGAAACTCCATCGTGACCACTTCGTATTCGAGTGTTCCGGGCGTGCAGTCTTCCGGGTTCAATTTTCCGCGGGCCTTGCGAATGGTGCGGACGCTCCCTTCGACTGCCTGCGCAACACGCCACATGGGGTCGTCCGGGACGTGCTCGTCAAGTTCGTTTGCTTTCATGCACCGGATATCGGCGATTGCAATTTAACCTTGAGCATAAAAATCCGCTTTATGCTCGATGTGTGCTGAAACTGAGGTATGTCTCTAACGCGACGCAGCACTCAGCCTGTGTCCGGCATCGCGGGCGAGCCTTACATAGCCGTACACCGACGCAATCGTCAACGCGCCCGCGCACAGGAACGCGAAGCGGAAGTCATCGAGCGTGAACACATGTCCCTGACCACCGCCCGAGCCGTTGACGGCCGCTGCCGCGCGCAGCGCCAGCGCGCCGAAGGCGATCCCAAGACCGATACTCATCTGAGCCGCCGCATTCCACAGCGTGTTGGCCGCGCTCGTCTGTTCGGAGGGCACGTCCGCGTAGGCGAGCGTGGCCAGCGTGGAAAACTGTAGCGAACGCGCGAGCCCGTAGATGAACACGACCACCAGTACCCACGCGAGCGGCGACGCAGGCGTCAGCACGCCACACGCGATGGTGAACACGCCGCATACCGCGCTGCCGGCTATCGCAACGCGCCTGAAACCATAGCGCCGCAGGATCCGTGTCGTGAGCGCTTTCATGCCGAGATTGCCCGTTGCGCTGACAAGCAGCAGCAAGCCCGATTTGAACGCCGACAATCCGAAGCCGATCTGGAACAGCAAGGGCATCAGATACGGCACCGCGCCAATGCCGATGCGCGTCAGCGTGCCTGTGACGACCGTCACGGAGAACGTCGGGATCTTCAGCGTGGTGACGTCGATCAGCGGATGCCGCTGGCGGCGCGCCTGATAGAACGCGATGGCGCCGATCACGAGCCCGAGGGCGATGATGCCGAGTCCGACGAGGGGATTCATGTCCGGCTGGCTCGCCACATCGGCGCCGTACAGAATGGCCGTCAGCGCCGCGCCGCTCAGCACGAGGCCGAGCGCGTCGAAGGGGCGGCGTTCGGCGCTGCGCAGATTCGGCACCCACTTGAGCACGGCGATGAGCACGACGAGACAGACGGGCAGGTTGAGCAGGAAGATCCAGCGCCACGACGCGTAGGTCGTGATGAAACCGCCTACGGGCGGTCCGATCACGGGCGCGACGATGCCCGGCCAGGTGATCGTTGAAATTGCCTGCATCAGTTGCTTCCGGTCGATGCTGCGTACCACCGTTAGCCGTCCCACTGGCACCATCAGCGCGCCGCCGACGCCCTGCAGCACACGTGCAGCGGTAAATTCGACCACGTTCTGCGAAATGCCGCACAGCAACGACGCGAGCGTGAACGTGACGATGGCCGAGAAGAACACGCTGCGGGAGCCGAAGCGGTCCGCGACCCAGCCGCTTGCCGGAATGAAGATCGCGAGCGCGATCATATAGGCGCTCATGCCGAGGCTGAGCGCGTTCGGGCTGGTGCCGAACGAGCGCGCCATCGCCGGCAGGGCCGTGGCGATGATCGTGGTGTCGAGATACTCCATGAAGAAGGTCGCGGCGACGACATAAGGCAGCGGCCCGAGTGAACCTGAGCGTGATGGCGAGTCTTTCATGAGTCGGGTGGGAGGCGTACGCAGCGGTACGCGATCGTACGATGACCGCGCGCAATCTGCAAAAGAGGCCTTTCGTGCTGAAGGGCTGAGAGCGAACAATGCCACAACAATCGGGGATGCCGTGTTTGAATGGGCTGTTCGCGTGGATCGACGGAGTCTTGCATGCCCAAAATCGACATTGCCGACGTACCGGAACTTCAAGGCACGGGTTATCCGCAGCCGTATGCCGCGCGCAGTGCCGAACGTATTCGCCGGCGGCTGGGCGACGCTGGCGGACTGGTCGATTTTGGCGTGAACCTCATGCGCCTGCCGCCGGGCAACTGGTCGAGCCAGCGCCATTGGCACTCGGCTGAAGACGAGTTCGTCTTCGTGCTCGAAGGCGAGCTGACGCTGATCGAAGACGGCGGCGAAACGGTTTTGCGCGCGGGCGATTGCGCAGCCTTTCCGAAGAACTCCGGAAATGGCCATCACATGATCAACAGGTCGAACGTGACGGCTCTTTACCTCGAAGTCGGTTCGCGTTCGGCCGCGGATGTCATCACCTGCTCCGACATCGACATGATGAGCCCCAGCAGCGACGGCCGTTTCCTGCACAAGGACGGCACGCCGTATTCCTGACGCTCATCATGCAAATGACGGCGGCGCGCGCAGTGGCGCAACCGTGCAACCGTGTACACCCGCCGCCGCTATTGCGCGGCTGTGAGCTTCAGGCTTGGCCGCGAACTGTCGACAGCGACCTCCTGCGGGATTTTGCGGCGGTCGGATACCAGCTCGATGCCCGCTTTTGCAACCTGTTCGCAGAACGCGATGCGGGATCGGTAATAGTCGGCTTGCAACTGCGCGTCCAGAACCCGTTGCTCCGCCTGGAAAAGACCCATTCGAAGCTCGCTCAAGGCCCGCTCGGCCTGCTTTTCTGGAGTCGGGGCGTGATGGGAAATCAGGTTTGCAAGCCAGTTAAGCATGAGCGTACCCTCCGGTACTCAAACACCTGGTCGAATTTCTCTGCCAGCGCGCGCTTAAACGTCACGCGTGCTGTCGGATAAAGACTATCAAAAACCAGGCTGCTACTGTGTGACCTTGCGCACCTGTTGCGAAAATGTCGAATGCTCACCACACGATGCGCGTTTTCGGCAGCGCCGCCTTGAGTTCGTCGACGTTCCTGGCCTTGGTCCCATAGAGAACGAGTTCGCGCAATCCGGTGAGGCCCTTCAGCACGTCGACATCTTCGACAGGGGTGTTCGCGAGATACAGCTCCTGCAAATTCGTCAAACTTTTCAGCGAATCGATATTGCGAACTCTCGTGCGGAAAAGGTTGAGCATGCGCAGGCTTTTCAGGTCTTTTAGCGCGTCGATGTTCTCGACGCGGGTGTCGGCGAGATTCAGTCTTTGCAGCGCGGTCAGATCCTTCAACGCGTCGATGCTGGTCACTTGCGTGCGGGCGAGCACGAGCGTATCCAGTTGGCGCAAGCCGCGCACGCCGTCGATATCGTCGACCTTGGAGCCGTCCAGCACGAGCGTCTTCAGCGACGGCATGCCCTTTATCACGTCGATGTCGCGCAGCGGCGTGTTCGCAAGGTAAAGCGCTTGCATGTCGCGCAGCTTCTTCAACGCCGCGATGCTGTCGATCTGTGTCTCGTTGAGGTCGAGTGTTTTGAGGGCAGTGAGCTGGCCGAGCGCATCGATGTCACGCACATTCCGCGCGCCGCCGAGTTTCAGTGTTTCCAGATGAGGCAGGTCTTCGAGCGGATCGAGATCCCGAACCTGGGTGTCGCGCAGGTCGAGTTGCCGAAGGTCAGTCAGACTCTTTAGCGCATCGAGATTCGAGACCCGCGTATCCCAGAGGGTGAGCGATTGTAGACCGGTCAGCCCTTTAAGCGCGGCGATGTTCTCTACATCCGTGCGATGGAGTACGAGCCGCTTTAGCGAATGCATGTCTTTGAGTGCATCGATGTTCCAGACGGGCGTGTCCGTCAGGTCGAGCGAATCCAGCGTATCCAGTTCTTTCAGCGGATCGAGGTTGTCGATTTGCGTATTGGCGAGGTTCAGTTCGATCTTGCGGTCTGAATCCTTCAGGTGCGGAATCGCGGCCGCGACTTCGGATGCCGTCAACGTCGGCTTTGCCCGCAAGGCCAGGCAGGTGGAATCGGGTGGTGCGGCAGAACCGTCGCTGTTACTGCAGGTGGCCTTGATGAATCCCAGTTCGCCCAGTGCCCGTTCGTCCGGGCTTCTGCGCGACGTACTGAACACGGCGAACAGGATGATGAGCAACAGGACGACCGCGGCGCCGATGGCCCACGGTGTGGCGCGACGCCACGTGGATGAACGCAAGTCTTCGGTGTTTGGGTTCGTGCTTGACGGCGGCGTTTCGGACACGGAGCGCTCCGTTGGTTCTGGCTTCCTCCTTTATACACGAAGCGCGACGCGCATCCCGTCGCGGCAAAGGCGATCTGTCTGCTACGCGTGAGACGCGGCGACGCGCTCTGCCAGCTTCGCGTCATAGCTCGAATGGATATGCACGCGTTTCTTGTCGGGGAACGCGTAGTTGTACGCCTTTCGAAGCGCGAGCGACGCCTCGTGAAAGCCCGAAAGAATCAACTTCTGCTTGTTCGGATAGCCCGCGATATCGCCTGCCGCAAAGATGCCGGGACACGTGCTTTCGTAGTTCGACGTGTCGACCGTGATGCGTCCGCCTTGTACTTCGATTCCCCACTTCGCAATTGGACCGAGGTCGGCTACGAGACCGAACAACACCAGCACGTGATCGGCTTCAAGATGCGCAGAGCCTTCAGCTTGCCGGATTTCGACTGATTGGAGTTGCCCATTGGGTGCGCTCAGACTCGCGATCGTGCCGACCGCGAAATCCATCTCGCGCGCTTCGACTGCGCGGCGCATGTTGGCGACGCTGGAGTCCGCCGCGCTGAAACCATTGCGACGATGCACGAGCGTCACGTGCTGTGCAACCGTGCGCAGCGCCAATGCCCAGTCGAGCGCGGAGTCGCCGCCGCCCGCCACGATCACTTTCTTGCCGGCAAAGTCGTCGAGTTTGGGGACGCTGTAGTGAACGTGACGGCCTTCGAGCGGCACGGCCTCTTCGAGCAGCAAACGCTGCGGGACAAACGACCCGTTGCCGCCCGCGATCAGAATGGCCGCTGCTTCGAATGTCAGTCCTTTATCGGTGCTGGCGAGCCAGTGTCCATTGTCGAGCCGCTCGACCGTTTCGACACGATGGCCGAGGTGCAGCGGCGGAGCGAAGGGCCGGATTTGCTCGACGAGCCGGTCGACCAGTTCGCGCGCGGTGCATACGGGCACTGCCGGAATGTCGTAGATCGGCTTGTCCGGATACAACTCGATGCATTGCCCGCCCACACGCTCGATGTTGTCGACGATCTGGCTCGACAGGCCGATCACGCCTGCCTCGAACGCGGCGAACAGCCCCACGGGTCCCGCGCCGATGATCAGCACGTCGGTGCTGATGGGTGAAGCGGGCGGCGTGTCTGCCGGAGTGGTCATGGGTGGTCCTCGGGTCGATGGGTGTCGCGTGTGCCGATGCACGATCTCAAGATACAGACGCGGGCATGGGTCGGCAACGAAGGCACCATGGCGGGCAGGGGTAAGCCGCGTGTGTCGATGGCGTCACTTTGAATCTTTCCTACGACACGTTTATGAGCTTTGTCGCGAGTCATCCGCGCGATCGAGCAAGAGTTGCAGGCAAGTGCAACGCTCTCTCATCGAATGAAAAACTTGCCGATTTGACAAATTCGGCTCCGCGAGTTTGCGCACTCTACAAGCCAAATCTTCAAAACGCTGAGCACGCAATCTTCAAAACCTCCGTCTCCATGCCATTTATCCGTGTGGCATGGATGCTGCTCTTTCAATGCGCCATGCATTGAATGCCCATTGTGAAGGGGTGAAGCAACTCCAGCCGATGGGTCCAGGACAACACACGTCACTACAACCGTTAGGCCGGAGGCGACGATGTTCGACGCAGCGCTCCTGCGCAGTGACCTCGCACCAACCTTCAGACAGATAACCCTTCGGCGTCGGGCTGAGCTCGAGTCACGAGCCGATTTTCCGTTCGCGTTTAAGCGAACGCCTTAAACGATCGTCTTAGAAGTCATTGCATGCGCAGGCATGCCACTCACACAGCACGCGGGAGAGACCATGTTCGTCGAGAACAACTTGCAATGGATACTACACAAGCAGATCAGCGCGGCATCGACCACACAACGTATCGCTTTCGTACTCACCGAATCGTGCGATCTGCTAGGGATAGGCGCCATCGCCGAGGCGCTTGAATGCGCGTGCTCGATGGCGATGAGCGAGACTTCGAAAAGATACGAGATGCGATTTCTGTCCGAAGCGGGTGGACATGTCAAATGCGATCGCTCGCTGTTCGTCTCGACAGATGAATTGCCGAAGAACGGTGACGAAACGTTCGCTCATGTGTTCGTCGCCGGTAGGACGCATTCGAGGGCGACCTGCGATACGCCTTCATTAGGCGGCTGGCTGCAACGGATGAAGGCCAATGGTGCGCGCATCAAGTTCCTCACAGCAGGCTTCGAAACATCGAACGGAACCGACGATCAAGGCACGGTCAGCGGATACGAACAGGCGCGCCGTCGAAGGGCGCAACTGGGTAATGCGGTCAAGGCGGCATTCGAAGTTATCCGCGCAGATTTCGGCGAATCGATCGCGCACGAAGCGCTGCGCCGCACATCGTTCGTGGATTCAGGCGAATGGCTTTCGCCGTCCGTAGAGACAACCAATACGGCGGGGGAGCGAATTCGCGCAGCGGCACGGTGGCTACAGGACAACTGCCATCGCGCCGTCAGCGTGAACGACGCCGCCGAAGCCTGCGCGATGAGCCAACGGACACTGCTACGCAACTTTCAGACATACATAGGCGCGTCGCCGTCGGAGTATTTGCAACGAGTCAGGCTCGAGCGTGCGTGCCAGTTGCTCGTGGAGACTTCGCTGCCTGCGGACAAAGTGGCACGACGCGTTGGACTGACCAACGGCGATAGACTTGGCAAGCTGTTTCGCCGGTGCGTGGGCAAGTCCCCAATTGAGTACCGTGCGTGGATGCGTGGCAACTCAGGTGCAAACGAAGCGAATGGCGGGACGGTGTGCAGTGTCGATCAGCAGTCGGCGCTCGCGACGTGTGACGAATAACGGGCGCTGCGCGCGGGGATAGTGCTGTATGGTTCAAAAGGCGGTGCGCGACGTGTGTTCCGCACTGCAGAATACATCCAGGGTCGACGCAGGGTGGCTGATATGGGCCGCGATACGCGCACGCATCGAGCGTCGTGTTTCGCGGCCCAATTGCTTTCATCCTGTCGTGCGGCGTCAGCGTGTCATTCAGTGCTTCGTTAAAGACGTCGTAGTGCTGCGAGTGCATTCTGTTGGGCGACCACGTACATCAAGTAGAGAACAGTTGGTAGCGGCCCGACAATATGACGCCTTACGCGTCGAACGGATTCGCTTTTCAATGCAGTAATTCTGTTTGTTTTCAACTACCTGACGGCAACCGGCGGCAAATATAGCGCCGCTGGCACAACCCCTGCATTGGTAGCCGCGGGCACAACGACGGCCAGCTTGGCGAGGCCGCCACGGCGTCAACAGCATTGCTCAGATTCCTGGAAAGTGTTGTTCGTTTGAGCCTCTTTGGCAGCGTGCCGCATGACGGCCCTGCACATCGTCCCATCAACATTGAACACGACACGACGCAATGGACATCGTCCTTGCGCGTCGATCCGTTCGTTGATTTAATTGGAGTCCTTATGAAATCGAAACTCATCGTTACTTTGCTCATCGCAAGCTCGGCGTCGCTGGCAGCACCCGCTTTCGCAAGCGGTTACGGTCCTGCGCCTTACTATCGTCCGGATGTCGGCGCACCGGCTTCGCAGGCTGGCCAAAGCGCTCAAACACTCGCGGCAGAAGCAGCCCAGGCCGGCATGATGGACGAAAAGCGCGCCGGCGTCGGCGGCGACGAAGCGATGACCACGCAGTCCGGCCGCCGCGCACCTGCCGATAGCCAGGGTCCGGTCTATCGCGGAATCTGATCCGCAGATCGCGGAGCGCCGGCTCGCCGGCGCTTCGCTTCTCGCCTGGTTTGCACGCCCAGGTCGAGCAATGCGGTCGAAAAAAAGCAGCCCATCACTGCAGACAGGATGATGAAAATCGACGCTGCGTCGACGAGCAAGCCGAAGTATTTGAACAGCAGCAGACAACTCGCGAGCAACAGCAGGTTGAGCAGCAAGCCGAGGACCGCGGACGCTTTCGGCACGGCCCGCACGAATGCCGCAAGACGCGAATCGGTATGCGGCAGATACCAGATGATCAGAATCCCGAACGCGAGCACGAAGATCGTCTCGGCCCACTTGAGCCAGACAGGGCGGCGCAGGAAACGCCCGTCGAAAATCGTCTCGATGATCTGAGCCTGAATCTCGATGCCCGGCACCAGTTCGCCTAGCGCGGTCGTGCGCATGTCGGTATTGCCTGTTCCAGTCAGCCCGACCAGCACCAGCTTGTTATGAAAGCGTTCGGGATCGACCTGGCCTTGCAGAACGTCGCGCGCGGAGACGTAGCGATGCTGTGTCGAGCGTATCGACGCGAAATGCAGCCAGATGTCGCCGTCGGGCTGCGTAGGCACCTGCACATCCGCGACGCCGACTGACTGCATGCCCGCCGTGTCCGCATACACATCGACGGCCGCCGAGCCCGTGACGACGCGCAGTATTTCGATGGGCATGCACGGCACGAGCTTGTCGCCCAACCCGAGGATGAGAGGAATGCGCCGGACGGTGCCCTGTTCGAGCGCGACATTCAGCATCGCCTGTCCGTGCGCCGCCGCCTGCAATTCCGGCAGGCTCGCGAGCACGTAGGTGTACCGCTTCACCCGGTTCAGCGGGTCGACGCCATGCACGAGAATCGGCGCGCTGCGCAGGTCGGTGCTGGTGTCGAAAGCGGGGTGATCGACGGCGGCGGCACCGAGAACCGAAGGCGCGGCGCGCAGCGCGTTCGCGAGCGTGGTCTCGTGGCGAGGCAGCGCGCGCAAGCCGGCCGCGAGCGCGGCGGCCGAATCGGGCAGGTTGTCGGCGACCTTGTCGGGCGAGGTCTGATCGGCCTCGGGCATGTAGATGTCGAGGCCGATCGCGAGCGGCTTTTGCGCCGCGATCGCATCGACGAGGTTCGCCAGCCGGTTGCGCGGCCACGGCCATTGACCGACGGCCGCCAGCGTCCGGTCGTCGATCGCGACGATGGTCACAGGCTGCGAGGCCGGAATGCGTGGGAAGCGGCGCTGGTAGTGATCGAATAGCAGTTGCCGCGCCGTGCCGAACGTATCGGGCACCATGTCGTCGAGCTTGTCGAAGAGCGCCGGTCGCGGAATCACGCCGGGCGATTCACTGTACAGATTCAGCAGACTCAGGCCGAGCAGCACCGCGAGCGCGACGGGGCGTCCTTGTCCCGCCCTCATCAGCTTCATGAAAAACACCAGCCATGAGTAGTCGCGAAAGCGTTTCATGTCGGCAGCGGCAGATCAATGCCCGTGACAGGCGCAGTGACGGATCACCCGGATCACTGGATTGTAATGACGACGCGCCGATTCATCTGGTTAGGGACGCCATCCGCCGTATGCACGAGCGGCTCGCGCTTGCCGCGTCCCGCCGTTTCGATTTCTTTCGCCGGGATGCCCGCCTTGACGAGGAACTTCGCGACGGTCTGCGCGCGCTGCAGCGACAGCTTGTCGTCGTATTCCTGCGAGCCCGCCAGGTCCGTATGACCCACGACGGTGAGATGCGGCGCGGGCCAGGTCGCGAGCGCCGCTTTCAGTTGCTGGACGGTGGCATTGGACTGCGGCGCGAGTTCCGTGGCCGAGTCGAACAGGAAGTTGATCGTGAAGGTCTTCGGACGCGGCGGCTGCGCGGCGAGCACGTCGCCATAGCGCGCTTCGACATTGGCCGGAGTGGTCGCGGTCTGCTCGATCGCGCCGCCTTTTGCGACTTCGGCCGTCGCGTAAGCCTTGTCGATGACTTGCGTCTTGTTACCGCTGCGCACGACGACGCTGCCGACCGTGCCGTCCGGATCGGGCAGCAAGGTGATCTTGTCGGGCGTCGAGCTACATGCGGAAACGAACGCCAGCGTCGCGCAGGTTGCGCACCAGGTGAGCCTTCGGCGCAGTGCCGCGGGCCTCAACGCCCGTTCTCCCCGTCGCCGACCTCGATGATGAATTCGGTGCCGCGCACGCCGAGCGTCGTGGTCGGCGTGCTGAAACGCACCGCTTCCGGATGGGCCTTCGCCAGCTTGCCGTCGACGACCGCGAGCGATCCGCGCCGGATCGTCGCGTCGAGCGTGCCGTCATGGGTGGTGGTATCGAAGGCGAACTGGTTGAGTTCCAGCACCGAACTCGAGCCCTCGGAAAGCAGCGTGTTGTCGCGCAGCGTGATGCCGACGGAAGACGCGGGGCCCGTCACGATGCGGTCGCTTTTGAACACCTCGCTGCCGACGGCGGCGTCCACGCTTTGCGCGGTGCGCTCGATATGAACCGAGCCTTTGACCGTCTTGACGACGCCGATCGAATCCGCGCCGAATGTGTCGATCGCCGCTGCGCACCCGCAGGCGAGAACCAGTGCATAGTTGACGGCTTGCTTTTGCATGGGTGGCGACCGTGATGGCGGTTGGACGACGCGTGCCAAAGCGAAGGCCGCGCCGGAGACGTCGGCGCGGTTCGTGGTGAACTTCGCGAGAATAACGTCCCGCGCGTAATCGTTCAGTGCGCTGCCGCTCATATCGCGCGGTTATTGGGCGTGCTTCTGGCAGAAGACTTGCAGAGATTCGGGCGCTTTTCGACGCCCGAAACCCCATAACGTCATATCAACTCGCGAAGCGGATATCGAGCGAGCGCAAATAGGTCTGCAAGCCTGCATCCTGCAGAGGAATCACATACGCGAAGTCGTCCGACTCGTTGAAGTGCGCGTGCCAGTAGCCCGGCGGCGTCACGAACGCCATGCCTGGCGTCCAGTCGACGCGCACGGGATCGACGATATTGCCTTGCGCATTCACTTCGGTGCCGACCAGCGTATAGACGCCCGGCTTGCAGTCGGGAATGAAGTCGAGGGCAATCGATTGATGCCGGTGCGGCTTCTGCATGCTGTTCGGCGTGACGACACCGAACATCGCCCACATCGAATGCGTGACCGTGCGGGTCTGCGGGAACAGGCGGTTGCCGAGCAGCACGCTCACGCGATTGCGTTGCGCCGCGCCCGGTGCGCGCGCAACCTTTTCGAGCTCGGCTCTCGCGCGCGCAGCCGGATAGAGCGTCGGCTGGAAGCGCGCACGCGACACGTCGACACCGAGGTAAGCGAGCAGCGGAGCATCGTTGACGTAGTACAGGCGCGCCGTCGAATCGGCGGCCAGCAGTGCCTGGGCGCCGCCCGGCAGCGAGAAGAAATCGCCTTGCCCGAAGCGGAATGCCGTGTCTTTCTGCGTGACCGAGCCGGAGCCATCCAGCACATAGAACACTTGCGACGTCGCCTTCGGATGGACCGTCAGCGATTCGCCCGCGACGATGCGCAAGAAGTTCGCCATCAGGCCAGGGCCCGTCGCCGGATAGTCGCATCCGAGTTCGGCGGACAGATCGAGCGGCACCATGCGCGTCGGCCCGCTGTCGTACAGCGACGCGGGAAACGTGCGGTACGGCACGCGTGAAATCAGCTTCGCGCCGATGGGATTGGCCGACGAGGTGTATTCGAAGTACTCGGCGTCGAGTGTCACGGCTTGATCGTCGAATTGCAGCGTCGACAGGGCGGTCTTATCCAACATGACTGAATTCCTGAGTGAGGGTGAGCGCTTCTCGCGCGGGAAGCGTCGTCGCGGCGGCTCATCACAACTGAAGCCCGGTGCAACGGCGTTGACTCAACTATAGGAACGCGATTCGTGTGACAGAATCACGCTGACCGGAAATCAGCTTTGCAGAAAGGGGATAACTTCGAGCGAGGCGTTGCAATACACTGGGCGCGGCTTTTCATTCGGAACGCGGCATTCACATGGATTACTTTTCTGCCATACGTGCATTTCTTTTTGCCGCCGAATTGGGGAGCTTCAGCAAGGCGGCGAATCGCATCGACGTGAAGACGTCGACGGTATCGCGCTACGTCAGCGAACTCGAACGCGATCTCGGCATTGCGCTGTTCAACCGGTCCACGCGCGGTCTCGTGCTGACGGAAGGCGGCCGGGTGTTTCGCGAGCATGCCATGGTCGTCATCAAGACGCTGGACGATGCGCGCGAAATCACCTCTTCGCTGAATACGTCGCCGCGCGGGCTGCTACGCGTGACGATGCCGCGCTCATTCGGACTGCGGCACGTGATACGGCATCTGCCTGAATTCATGGACCGCTATCCGAAGATCGACGTCGATGCCGTGATGACCGACGACACGATCAACGTCATCGACTCCGGCATCGATCTCGCGATCCGCATCGGCGTATTGCCCGACTCGCAATTGATGGCGCGTCAGCTCGCGGTGCAACGGCGCATCGTGTGCGCGAGCCCGGCTTATGTCGCGCAACACGGCACGCCCGCCGCGCCGGACGATCTCGCGACGCACACGGCGCTGCGCTCGCCGCTGGCGGCTGACGACCGCTGGCTTTTCTTTCATCGTGCGCGCGGCGCAAAGCCCGTGGAAACGGCTGTGCAACTGCATGGCCGGCTGCGTGTCGACGACGTCGAGGCGTTGATCGCGGTGGCGCTCGCAGGGCGCGGCGTCGCATTGCTGCCGACGTGGGCGATCGGCACCGCGCTGCGCGACGGCAAGCTCGTGCATCTTTTGCCAGAGTGGGACGTTCAGCCGACCCGCGCGGCGCCGGCGATATGGGCTGTGTATCCGCGAAAGAAAACCGTGTCGTCGAAGGTGCGGACCTTTATCGACTTTTACACGGCCGTTTTCAATCAGAAAGGGTATTGGGAGAGTTGAGTCCGACGCCACACTCACGCATCGGCGTGCGCCTGCTTCATGTCGCGCAGGTTTGCTGCGGACGCGCTGAGCATCTGTGGAATCTCGTCCCTTAGAAACTCGACGAAGGTCTTGATCTTCGCGTCGAGATAGCGGCGCGACGTGTAAAGCGCGTAAGCCGAGAGCGGCTGCAAGTGGTAGTCGGGCAGCACGCGTATGAGCGATCCGTCGCGCAGCGCCGACACGGCCGTCGACATCGGCACCGCGCCGATACCGATGCCTTCTTTCAACGCGACGGCAAGCCCGTCCGCCGAGTTGATGCGAAAACCCCCGGCCTGCAGATGCACGGTCTCGATGCCGTCCGGTCCTTCGAGCAACCAGCGGTCGGTGGGATAGACGGGGGAGACGAACTGGAAGCATGCGTGCTGCGTCAGTTCATGAACGTCGCGCGGCATGCCGTGCTCGCGCAAGTACGCGGGCGCTGCGCATAGCACGCTATGCACCGTGCCGAGCCGCTGCGCGACGAGGCTTGAATCGGGCAATTCCTCGACGCTCAACTGGACGCTCACGTCATACCCTTCGTCGATGATGTCGGGCATATGCTGCGACAGCGTCAACTCGATGGAGACGGACGGATAGCGCTGCCGGTAGCGAACGATAACGGGCGTGACATAGGTTTGACCGAAGCTCGACGTCGCATGCACGCGCAACTGGCCGGTGGGACGGACCTGCGCATCGGCGGCCTCGGCTTCGGCCTGATCGACGAAGGCGAGAATCTGCTCGCAGCGCTGCAGGTAACGATGCCCCGCTTCCGTCAGCACGACCTTGCGGGTGCTGCGGTTCAACAGGCGCGTGCGCAGATACGCTTCGAGCGAAGAGACGGCGCGCGATACGGCGGGCACCGTGACGTTCATGCGCTGCGCAGCGCCCGTAAAGCTGCCTTCCTCCGCTACGCGAGCGAAGATCCGCATGTTGGTGAGAGTATCCACTTGTCAAACGCTCCACAGTGCGCGCCGCGCACCTTCTTCAAGCTTGCGCACTGCAAATCTGCAATCAATGTTGATGACGCTTTGCAGAATACGCGATCAATCGATTTGCCGCTGGTAGAGCGCAAAGAGGCCGCCGCAAAGGGCGATGACGATAAGGAAGTAAAAGCCGTCCAATGAACTCAGAAAGCTCGCCTGTTGCGAGACGACGCGGCTGATCTCGACGAGCGCCAGGCCCTTCGCGTCGCCCGCCGTATGGCCCAGCCCTTCGAATGCGCGTGTCAGGCTCTCGAAGGAGTTCTGGAACACCGGATTGAACGGATTTACGAACTCGGTCAGGCGTGTCTCGTGGACGGCCTCACGGTGCTGTTCGAGAATAATGATCGTCGCTGTCGAGAACGAGTAGGTCAATTGCTTGACCATGTTCTTGAGGCGGTAACCATGGTTGTACTCTTCGATCGCGAAGATGCGAAACGTTAGATTGGCGACGGGCAATACGATGAACACGAGCAGCAGGCCGCGCAGCAGAAGCGGCGGCAACAGCCACGGCATGCTGACGTCGGGCGGCATGCTCGCCATCCAGGCACCGATCAGCGCGGCGATCAGAAAGCCGGGGACGATCAGCCATCGCTTGTGCTTGATGAGGGGCGACACGCGGAAATAGAGGAACGCGACGGCCAGCGACCCAAACGATGTGAGGCCGACCAGCCGCCCCGCGTTCTCGACGGGATATCGAAGTCCGCCTTCGAGAAAGCGCGAGACCAGATAGCTCATCGCATTGCTGATGTAGTAGAACATCACGTACAGCGCGATTCCCGTCTGGAACGTCCGTTCGCGCAATGCATGAAGCCGCACGAGGGGAGCGGGCTGATGCCATTGATGCCACGCGAACCAGCCAAGCGACAGCAATCCCGCCACCGTCAGTCCAACCAGCATGGGCGAACTGAAGAACAGTTCGAACCGTACCTGTTGCATCGCGATCTGCAACGCGCCCTGCGCGAACGCAAAGACGATATACGGCCAGAAGTGCGCATCGCCGCGCGCTTCGGGATGCAGCTTGCCCGCAGGCGGCACGACCAGCAGCACGAGGAGCGCAAGGCCGACGGCCGCGAGCGTCGTGCAGGTGAAGAGTGCGCGCCAGTCGAACGAAGCGACCAGGTAGCCGCCCACGAGCGGCGCGAGCGCGCTCGCCAGCAGGATCATGCCGAGGAACGCGCGCACCGCCGACGAGCGCCGCTGCGGCGGGAAGTTCGTCTGAATGAGAATGCGGCACGCGCTCATCATCGGGCCGATGAAATAGCCCTGCGCGCCGCGCGCGAAGGCCAGTTCGATCGACGATTCGCTCAGCGCCGCCGCAGCCGAGGCCGCCGCGAACAACAACAGGCATCCGCCGATATAGCGCCTGTAGCCGACCCGCTCGACCCACCACTGCTGCTGAAGAATGGCGAGCACGGAAGCGACGGCATACGCGCTCGACGACCACACGAGTTCATCCGTCGATGCATTGATGCCGCCCGCGATGGTGCTGGTGAAGAACGAGAAAATCGTGTTGTCGAAATACTCGAGGCCGGTGGCGAGCGCGATGGCCCACGGGAAGAGGTCCTCGCGAAACCGCCTGGCGATGAACGGCGTATGTGCGGCTGACATGACGGTTACGCGCCGCGGGCGCCCGCGCTGCTGTGCGACACCGCCGGAGTGCGCGTAAGGAGCGTGGCGCCGTTCGTGACGGCGGTTGGAACTTCGGTGGACATGCGGGAAGTGCTGCTGCCATGCGGTCAGGAAGAGCCGCATTATACGTCAACGTGAACGTGCGCGTACAGGTTTGCCGATGCCACGGGATTTCGTGGCACGCGCGTTAGCGCATCGAGGGCGTGAAAAAGACGAACTGCTGCTGTCGAATCAACCGCGGAGCACAGCTTCGCCGTGTTCGACATACGCGCGCAGCAGATGATGCGCAATCGCGAACGGCTTCGGCGCCGACAGGTTGTCCGCATGCGTACCCGCGAGCATCGCGGCGACTTCGGCGCGCGTGAACCAGCGCGCGTCTTCGAGTTCGTTGGTGTCGATGACGATGTCTTTGCTGCTGGCGCGTGCGAAGCAGCCGATCATCAGCGACGAAGGAAACGGCCACGGTTGCGATGCGAAATAGACGACCTCAGCGCATGTCACGTGGGCTTCCTCATGCACTTCGCGGCGCACTGCGTCTTCTACGGTTTCGCCCGGCTCGACGAAGCCCGCGAGCGCCGAGTACATGCCCGGCGCGAACTGACGCTGGCGCCCGAGCAGACAGCGCTCGCCGTCGATGGTCAGCATGATGACAACGGGGTCCACGCGCGGAAAATGGCGCGTGCCGCACGCATCGCAGGTGCGTTGCCAGCCGGCCGCCGTCGCGCGGCTTGCTGAGCCGCAGTTCGCGCAGAAGCGGTGGCGGCGATGCCAGTCGAACATCGATTTGGCCTGGCCAAGTACGCCGAGCATTTCTTGCGCGACGAGGCCCTGCAAAGCGATCGAGCGCAGATCGATGCGGTCGTGCAATTTTTCTTGCGATTGCCCTTCGTCTTGCGCGAGACCGGATGCGAAGCCGAGCGCGAAACGTCCGCTGCCATCGCTGTCCTGGCCGAGAAACACGCGTTGCAGCGGCTCGCCGAACGCGGCTGTCTCGCTTGCGACGAACCATGCGTCGTGTGTGTCGCCGCGCTTGAGCAAGGGAACGTCGCCATCGAAGACGAGAAAGCGCGCGGCGGGAGCGTCGTGCAGACTGGCGATGAAGGCCTCGTCGTCGCGTTGTTCGGAGCGGCGGTCGAGCAGGTTGAGATTGAAGCCGATGGAAGCGGAAGGGACGATCATTACGTTGGAATGTGGGCCGGGACGATCCGCAAGTATGGCACGGCGTCCTGCCCCGCGCAGACGGCTGGGCGTTCCGGGACGAACCGCCGTCTGCGCGCGAAAGCGTCAGATCTGCTTCACTGCAGCGAGTGCATCGGCGAGTCCTGCGCCCGTCGCGCCGTCTTCGCCGACGCCCGCTGGCACGCCCGCGCCCTTCGGATCGCTGGCGGGGTTCGCGTGGCCCTTCGTCACGTCGCGCGCGGTGCGGCGCAGGATCGCCTTGATGTCGCCAGGCGAGAGGTGCGGGTCCGCCTGCAACAGCAGCGCGCACAGGCCCGCCAACTGCGGCGCAGCCGCCGACGTGCCGCTGAATACGCCCCAGCCGTCGTTGGGCGTGGTGCCGTCGAAGGCAGCGTTTTCGCGGTCGATTTCGCAACCGGCCGAGACGGGCAGCGAGATGTAGGTTGCGTGCGGCAGCATGCCGACCAGCCCGCAGACGTCGGGCACGCTGCGGCCCGAGTAGATCAGGCTCGTGAACGCGCTCGCGTAGTCCGACGCGCGCATCGCGCCGTGCTGATCGACGAACACGCCACCCGCCGAAATGATGTCGGGCATCTGGCCGGGGAACGAATAGTGGCCGTTGCCCGCCGAGAAGACGATCACGATGCCGCGCTTCACTGCGGCCTGAATTTCCGCCTCCAGCGCGACGAGCCCGTTCGGCAGTGTTTTCAGCGGCGTGTCGCCGGGTCCGCGCAGGTCGTAGCCGAGGCTCACGGAGATCACCTGCGGATCGTGCTTGAGCGCCTCTTGCAAACCTTCGAGCACGGACGCGCCGCTGGTCGGATCGGCTTCGTTGTCGAGCTTCACGCCGATGAAGGTCGCGCCAGGCGCGATCGCGAAGATGTTCGCGGATTCGCCCGTGCCGTGGCCGTTGCCGTCGGTGCGGCGATCGGTGGCGCCCGGCGCGAGCACGATCGACGAGGAATAGCCGTGCGCCTTGAAGTACGGATGGCCGTGAGCAAAGCCGCTATCGATCATCGCGATGCGCACGCCTTTGCCCGTGATGCCCTGCTGATGCACGGGCGTCGCGTTGAGTTTGAGCGCGATGTCGGCAGGCGCGGCGAGATGGAAGTAGGGCACGGTGGGTGGCGTCGCGGACGGCGCGCTGGCCTCGCGCGGCTTCTTCGTGGCGGGACGCTTCTTTGCTGCTGTCGTGGTCTTTTTCGCCTTCGTGCTCTTTGCCGCCTTCGCCGCTCTCGCCATGTAGATGTGCGGCCACTGGATATACACGTCGTCGAGCAGCGA
This sequence comes from Paraburkholderia steynii, assembly GCF_900100565.1. NCBI lineage: Bacteria > Pseudomonadati > Pseudomonadota > Betaproteobacteria > Burkholderiales > Burkholderiaceae > Paraburkholderia > Paraburkholderia steynii. Next base: position 183,888 of record NZ_FNDI01000004.1, read on the forward strand.
TTTGATCGCGGGGTCCGGGTTCCATGGCGCGTCGTCGGGCGGATAGAGGACCGAGCTGAACTGCGCCGCCGATGCGCACGGCGCCTTCATGCGCTTGAGGCGCGTCTGGAACACCGCCTCGAACTGCGCGCGCGTGCAGCGCATCGACGCCGACAACGAGCCGCGGCCCGTCAGTGTGAAGCCGCGCCGCGCGAGTTCGGCGAGCGCGAGATCGGCCTGCGCGGGATCGGGGATGAACGAGGCGACCGTTTCCGTCGACATGCGCGCGCCGAAGCGGGTAGGCCCGATGTCCTGGCCCGGCCGGTTGAACGTCACGGCAACACGGAGTTCTTCGTTGGCGGCGTCGCCGCGTGCGGGCCGCGCGGCCGCGTCTTTGGGATCGTAGGCCTTCATCGTTTCTTCTCCTGTGTCGACGGGAGTCGGCGCGTGGGCGTGTCTGCGCTGCCCCGTCACATGCAAGACGAATGCGGGTTATTCGAATGAAAGATGTTGCGGTGCTTCGCTGATCGACGAGACGTACGGTTGGAGACTGCCCGGCACGGCAAGGGTTCCGCTCGTGCCGGAAGAACAGGAAAAAAGCTGGCGGAATGCGTCATCGGGCATACGCGCGGACAGCGTGGCATGGCCCTCGCCGCTGATCTGCATGCCGAGTTGCTCGGCGGCGAGTCTAGCCGCTTCGCGTGCGGCGGCGGTGCGGCAGGGATCGTGCAGCAGAAGCTGCAGACGACGTACAGGGCAGGTTTCGTTCGTCATCGCCACCTCCGGATGGGTCGCAACAGAACGCGCCGTTGTGCCTCGAAGAAGGCTTTTGATCTTACGCCTGCTCGTGCAGTTGCGCTGCTTTTGCCGTCTGCCGAGGATGTGCCTGCGACTGCGTAATGAAACGGTTGATGGCCGAAGCCAGCGCATGCGGATACTGGTACATCATCGCGTGACCGGCCGAGCGCACGACCAGCAATTGTGCGTCGGGCAGCGTGCGGGCGAGCGCTTCGGCGTTCTGCTTTGACAGGATGGTGTCGTCGTCGCCTGTGAGGATCAGCGTGTGGGTGTGCAGGGTGCGCAGTGCGTCGGCGGCGGCATCGTCCTGTTCCCATGCGCGCAGCAGCGCGGTCTGGCCCGCAGTCACGGTAGAGGAGATGGTCGGCGACGCATAGCCGACGGGCACGAACATGTTCTTGCGGAAACATTCGCCCGCCGCGTTCGCTGCCGATGGCGGAAACAGCACCTTCATCACGTCGTTGAACGTCGTCCCCGGCTTGCCCGACAGCGTGGCTTCGACGTCGGGCGCGATGGGCACGCCGAGGCGTCCCGGCGCGGGCGCGCTCATCAGCACGACGCGCTGCACGTTCGCGGGATGGTCGATGGCGAGCTGCGTGGCGACTGCGCCGCCCATCGACCAGCCGAGCACCGTCACGTCGCGCAGCTTCAGCGTGTCGATCAGCGCGGAGAGGTCGCTTGCCATGTCCTGCACGGTGAAGCTCGACGCTGTCGGCAGCGAGCGGCCCACGCCGCGATTGTCGAAGACGATGACTTCATGATGTTTCGCGAGGTCCGCGAGAAAGGCCGCGTCCCATTCGGAGAGCGTCGCGCGAAAGCCCGTCTGCAGGACGATGGGACTGCCGTGGCCGAAGCGGTAATACGCGATGTCGCCCTGTGGCGTGTGCGCGATCTGCTCGCGAGTGGTCGAATCTTGGTCCGGCCGGTTCGCGACGACAGGGCAGGCGTTTTCGAGCGGATAGCTGACGGTCTTTGCGTCGACGGGCGCTGCGATGATGCCAGCGAGCAACGCGGCGAGCGGGACGACGGCATGCAGACGTTTCATGACGATGATCCTTTCGCGGCACGCGGGTGGCGGCGCGCGATCACGCGTTTCGTTTTGCGTTGCTCACAGGAGATGCGAGATTTCCGCATGGCGAACCACTGCGGGACGCCGGCTCGAAACACGCGCCGTTTGCCGCGCGAGCCAGTTGTCGATCTTTTCGGCGGCAATCGCGAGCAACACCGAAACGATCATGACGCTCGCGCCGAGTGCGCAAAAGACGAGAAAGGGCGGGTGAAAGTCCATGGTTGCTCCTGATTGCCGTTGATGCTCGATGTCCTTGTTTCCAGCTCGACTGTGCGGTCCTGGCTGGCTGTGACGACATCATGCGTCACGCAAATGAGGAGAAAATTAGCCGCGCGCAGGTAGCGGCCCCCGTGCCTCTGATACCTACTGCGGCGCGTTTTCGCCCTTTCCGACCCCTGCGCGCTCAAGCAGCCAATGCGTGAAAGCGGCCACCTTCTCAACGCGGAATTCGTTCTTCCGATACGACAGAAAATGCGTGTCGCGCTCGAAGCGCACGAACGCGTCGCTGCGCACTTCGATCAGGTCGCCGCGCACGATTTCGCGCTCGGCGAGCCGCATGCTTTCGAGCACGACGCCCATGCCGTCTGCTGCCGCCGAGATGCCGAGCGCCGCGCGATCGAACGAAGGGCGGGGCGTGGTCGGCATGTCGAGCCCGTTGGCCGCGAACCAGTCGGCCCACGTGACGCGGCTCAACTGTGTGTCGATCAGCGTCAGCTGGCTCATGCGTGTCGCGACGGGCGTGCCGTCGCTGAGCAGCGCGGGCGAGCAGAGCGGCACGATCGCTTCGCGGCCCAATGGCACGGTGTCGATGCCGGGCCGATCGAGCGCGCTGCCGTACGAAATCTCGACGTCGACTTCCTGCACGCGCGTGAGATCGAGCGGCTCGGCGCCCGTCGACAGGCGGATGGTGATGTGCGGATACGCCTTGTTGAATTCGGGCAGCTTCGGCCCTAGCCATTTCACCGCGAAGCTCGGCGCGCAATGGACGGCGAGCACCTGCGAATCGGGCGCGAGCATGACCTCGCTGCATGCCGCCTCGACGACGTCGAATACGCGGCTCAGGCTTTCGAGCAGGCGCACGGCCTCGGGCGTGGGCTCGATGCGCCGGTTGCGCCTAAGAAACAGCGGCCGCCCGAAATACTCTTCGAGTTCTTTCACCTGATGACTGATCGCGGACGGCGTCAGATGCAATTCCTGCGCGGCGAGCGCGAAGCTCTCTAGCCGCGCGGCGGCTTCGAAGGAACGCAGCAGCACGAAATTCGGCATCCGCCTCATGTGTTTCCCCTTCAGGTGAATGTCATTCATGCTTTCATGAACAACCATCGTTTGTCAACGCGATCGGCGGGAACGACCATGTGCTTACCTAATGTCCACATGTTCAAAAGGAGCCGACATGTCCGAAGTGATGGAAGCCCCATCGAAAGCGATCGACCTCAAGGGCCGCATCTCGATCTATCAGCCCGAGCAGGACGGCCTGATCTTTCCGCAACTGCCGAACTTCGAGAGCCACGCGCAGCATCGGCAGTATCTGAAGGAGCGTCTTGTCGCCGCCTGCCGCGCGTTTGCGCTGCAGGGCTTCGATTACGGTTTCGCGGGCCATCTGACCGTGCGTGACCCGGAGCATCCAGGGCTTTACTGGACGAACCCGATGGCCGTGCATTTCTCGCAGGTCAAGGTGTCGAACCTGATCTGCGCGGACCACGAAGGCAACGTCGTCGAAGGCGACTATGCGATCAATCGCGCGGGCTTCGTGCTGCACGCGGCCGTTCACGAGATGCATCAGGACATCGTCGCGATGTGTCACGCGCACACCGTGTATGGCACCGCGTTCGCATCGCTTGGCAAGAAGCTCGATCCCATCAGCCAGGATGCTGCTGCATTCTTCGAAGACCACGTCGTGATCGGCGAGGAAGCGGGGCAGGTGGCCGTCGAAGTGAAGGCGGGCCACAAGGTCGCGCATGCGTTCACGGGCGTGAAGGCGGCGATTCACCAGAACCACGGGCTGCTGACGGCGAGCCGGCACAGCATCGAATCGGCTGCGTTCTGGTTCATTGCGCTCGAGCGCTGCTGCCAGCAGCAACTGATGATCGAGTCGACGGGTATCAAGCCGCGCTTCGTGACGGAAGAGCGTGCGCGCTATAGCCGCGAGCATGTCGGCAGCGAATACATCGGCTGGCTGCATTTCCAGACCATCTGGGATCAGCTTGTGAAGACGCAGCCTGACATGTTCGACTGAAGTACGACGCGGCGGGCGAGATGCAATGTCCGTCCGCCGCAATCAGCTAAAGATCAATACACGACGGAGACATCCCCATGAGTTCGATCAGCCAGGACGTGTATCTGGAGCGTTCGGGAGCGGGCGTCTATGCGAAGGTTGCATGGCGCCTGATTCCATTTCTGTTCTTCTGCTATCTGTGCGCTTATCTTGATCGCATCAACGTCAGCTTTGCGAAGCTGCAGATGCTTCAGGATCTCGGGATGAGCGATGCCGTCTATGGGCTCGGCGCGGGGATTTTCTTCGTCGGCTATCTGATGTTCGAAGTGCCGAGCAATCTGATTTTGCTGAAGGTGGGGGCGCGGCGCTGGATTGCGCGGATCATGGTGACGTGGGGTGTGATTTCGGCGGCGATGATGTTTGTGTCGACGCCGACGCAGTTCTATGTGGTGCGGTTTCTTTTGGGTGTGGCCGAGGCCGGGTTCTTTCCGGCGATTCTTTTGTATCTGACGTACTGGTTTCCTGCTGGGCGCCGTAGCAAGGTGACGGCGCTTTTCATGACGGGCATTCCGATGTCGGGTGTGATTGGCGGCCCGTTGTCGGGCTGGATCATGCATTCGATGAGCGGCGCGCATGGTATTGCCGGCTGGCAGTGGCTGTTTTTTCTGGAAGGCATTCCGACTGTGATCGTCGGGATCGTTGCGTTCTTTTATCTTGACGACAAGGTGTCGGATGCGCGGTGGCTGCGCGACGATGAGAAGGCGTTGATCGAGGCTGATTTGCAGGCGGAGAGCGGGCACCATAAGTTGCATTCGCTGCGCGATGGGCTTGCGAGTCCGCGTGTGCTGTTGCTGTCGGCGATTTATTTCTTCTTCACGATGGGGTTGTATGGAGTGAGCTTTTGGCTTCCTTCGCTTGTTAAGGCTTCGGGGGTGTCGGGGACTTTGAATATTGGGCTGTTGTCGGCTGTGCCTTATGCGGCTGCTGCTGTCACGATGGTGCTCGTCGGGCGCAGTTCGGATCGGTATGGCGAGCGGCGTTGGCATCTCGCGGTGCCTGGTGTGGTCGGCGCGATTGCGTTGTGTGCGAGTGTCGTCTATGCGCATCAGACGGTGCTTGCGATGATTGCGCTCACGATTGGCACTATGGGTGTCATTACGACGATTTCGCAGTTTTGGACTGTGCCGCCGGCTGTTTTGCAAGGTACCGCTGCCGCTGGTGGGATTGCGCTGGCTAATTCGGTTGGGTCGATTTCGGGTGTTGTTAGCCCGTATGTGATTGGGTTTTTGCAGACTTCGACTGGGTCGACCGGGAGTGGTGTGGTCGGGATTGCTGTGAGTATGGTGCTTGGGAGTTTGCTGACGCTTGCGCTTCGGCGGGCGCATGTGAATGTTTTTTCTAAGCGGGAGTAGATGGTTGTTTTTGTCTGCGACGCTTGAGGTGGGTGATTTGGCTTTGCGCTGGCATCCGCGATTTGCCTTCGTGGCGCGGGTGGTTTGGTTTGCTTGTGTTTGCGCTGGCATCCGCGATTTGTTATCTAGCTTCAAGCGTCGCCCCTGTGCGGGGCGGCACCTACTTTTCTTTGCCGCCGCAAAGAAAAGTAGGCAAAAGAAAGCGGCTAACACCGCCAGCCCGTGTTCTTATCCACGGGCCCCCAACGTTCCCACACTTCACACGGCAGTGCCTTGGCTGGTGCTTGTTGCCAACGCTTCGAATGAATGCCGCACCCGCTTCGAATACCCGTACTCGGGCAAGCGGCAGCGAATGGTATGTGCCGCCCAAGTGGCAAACTGTGTGTAGGTTGTCGCGTCGTCCAGGGTAGCGCTCTTACAGGGTGGAGCCCATGCGCTATCGGTTCGAAGTGAGGCATGCGAGGCACTACGGCCTACACACAGTTTGCCACCTGGGCGGCCGTGGCATAACTGGCATGGCGTGCTCTAGTGCGGGAGGTGAAGCGGGTGAGGCGCACTGCAAGAGCGCTGGCAACGAACGTGGGTCACGTTGTTACCGTGTGAAGCGTAAGACCCTTTGGGGGCCCTCAGGCAAACACAAGAGCTGGCGGTGTGAGCCGCTTTCTTTTGCCTACTTTTCTTTGCGGCGGCAAAGAAAAGTAGGTGCCGCCCCGCACAGGGGCGACGCGTGAACGGCAGATACCGTAACGCGGATGCCAGCGAAAACACGGGCAAACGAACCAGCGTCGCAGACAACCAAAAGTAGGTGCCGCCCCGCACAGGGGCAACGCTTGAAGCACGAAGGCATAACGCGGATGCCAGCGAAAACCTGAAACCACCAAGCCAGCCGCACCCCGAAGCCAACCCGCGGATGCCAGCAAAAACCCCAACCAGCGTCGCAGACAAAAAAATCACCCCGCCTTCAACATCTCCCCAAGCCTGGCAACAAGATTCTGCCTCGCACTGCTAGTGTGCAATTCGGTAAGCTCAGCAGCCCGCGCGGCATCGCGCGCAGCAATGGCATCTGCGATAGCCTGATGCTCATCCCAGATCGAATCCCGCAGCCGCGAAGACTGCAGTACAGCGCCCATGACGCGGCGCAAATGCACCCAATGCAACTGCGCACTCTCAACGATCAGCGGATTCCCCGACGCTTCATAAATAGCCGTATGAAAGGCAATATCGGCATCGATCATCGCCTTCACGTCCTTACCCTTCGACACGAGCCGCCCACGCATGATCAGCGCGCTATCGATCACAGCGCCGCGCTCAGCGGCAAGCTTCGCAGCAAGCGTATCGAGCGCGCCGCGCACCTGGTAAAGATGGCTCGTCCATTCGACATCGAGCGGCGCAACCAGCACCCCGCGTCCCGGCGCATCCTGCACGAGCCCGTCCTTCTTCAGCAGACGCAGCGCCTGCAACACAGGTGAACGCGACACCGCGAACTGCTCCGCGATCTCTTCCTGCGTCAATCGCGTGCCGGGCGCGAGCGACCCGTCGCTAATCGCATCGGCGAGTACCCGATACACCTCCTCGACATAGTCGGGACGAACCTGCAGCTTCTCGAACTTCATTGTCATCGTGAGCCTCTGTACTTTGGATACAGACTACATCGCGCTCGCCAACCGGTCAACCTTAGGTGTAAACCTTGATTGGCGCGGATTCGGCACATGCTTAATCTTTGTATACAGAGTTCGGTATCCGTATTCACACGACGGAAGGCAGTCAAAACGGCGGTCTTCAGTTACCCACAGTCAAAAAGGAGCGGTCATGACGATCAAGTCGGAGCAGATGGAGAAGGGCGGCAGCGCGGGCGGCACCGTGGTGAAGAAGCTGATTCCCTACGGCGGCTACTACACGAACAAGATTCCGACACACGATGTCGAGTTGACCGAGACGGGTCCCGGTACACCGACGGGCGAATATATGCGCCGCTTCTGGCATCCCGTCTGCATGTCGATGGAACTCACCGACACGCCCCGCTTCCTGAAGATCCTGAACGAAGAGTTGGTCGCGTTCCGTGACGGCAGTGGTCGCATCGGCCTGCTGCATGCGCATTGCGTGCATCGCGGCGCGTCGCTTGAATACGGTGCGATCCAGGAGCGCGGCATCCAGTGCTGCTATCACGGCATGGTGTTCGACGTCGACGGCACCTGTCTGCATGCGCCGTTTCCGAAGGGCGAGGAGGCGGAAGCCGAGAAGTACGCATGCTCGATCCGTCAGGGCGCGTACAAGGCCATCGAGCGCAACGGCCTCGTGTTCGCCTACATGGGCCCGCCCGAAGAAGAGCCGCCGTTCCCCGAATGGGAAGGCAACTTCACCGTGCTGCCCACTGACGAACTCGTTCCCTACAGCAACTTCCAGCACTGCAACTGGCTGCAGGTCCAGGACAACGCCGCCGACAACTACCACACGGCCGCGCTGCATGCGGGCAGGAACGTCGTGGGCGGCCACTATCAGGGCACGACGTTCGACGAAGTCGGCGCGGCATCGATGGAAGTGCCACCCGACATGCAGTTCATCCCCGTGCAGCAAGGCCGCAGTCTCGCCTGTGCGGGCGCGCGCCGCGCGGACAAGGATCATCTGTTCGTGCGCGTCCAGCATCAGGTGCTGCCGAATCTGAGCCTGCACGCGTACACATCCGAAGACGGTTTGAACAAGAAGCTGTTCAGCCGCTTCCACATGATCCGCTGGACGGTGCCCGTCGATGACGAGAACAGCAAGATGATCGGCTGGCGCGTGATGGGGCCGGGCGTCGATACGCGCGGCGTCGGCGACAAGTCGATGGTCGGCTATGAAACCATCGACTTCCTCGAAGGCCAGGTGGCGATGCGCAGGCCCGAGCGCTTCGGCAAGTACAAGCTCGAAGACATGCCACCCATTCCGCCCAACCATCGCGAGCGCGCGCACTACAAGGACGCGCAGTACGCGCCGGGCGATTACGAAGCGATCATCAGCCAGCGCCCGATCGCCGTGCATTCGCTCGAACATCCGACCAAGTTCGACGCCGGCCTTTATCTGTTCCGCAAGATGCTGCGCGATGCCGTGCGCGGCACCAACCCGGCGGCGTCGCCGGCGGAGTTTGCACAGTGGCTGCGCGATGTCGGTGCCGCGCCGAACAGCTATTGCTCCGGCAACGTGTTCGAGATTCCCGAGGCCGCGACCGTCGAAGAAGAGGTCGCGCAGCGCCGCCGCATTTCGAAAGCGGTCGTCGCGATTCTCACGCAGAGCGATCACCTGAAGGGCGATGAGCGGGCCGCGTTCGTGCGCGCAAAGATGGATGAGCTAGAGCAGTCGACGCGCTAGCCGACGAGACGCGGCGCCACGCAGCAGCAACGTGGCGCCGCATCTGCCGACAACGCGCGCAATGCAAGTGCAAGGAGACATCAATTGACAGCATTCAATCAGGCAGCGGCCACGCTGGAGCTTTTCGTGCGGCAGGTCCGCTACGAAGGCCGCAATATTCAGTCGTATGAACTGGTCGATCCCGAAGGCGCGGAACTGCCGCCGTTCACGGCGGGCGCGCATATCGACGTGCATCTTGCGAACGGTGTCATCCGCCAGTATTCGCTGTGCAATTCACCCGCGGACCGGCATCGTTATGTGATCGCGGTGCTGCGCGACGAGAAGGGACGCGGCGGATCGAAGGCCGTTCACGAACAGTTGCAGGTGCAAGGCCGTGTGCGCGTGAGCGTGCCTCGCAACAACTTCGAACTCGCGCAAGGCGCGCGCAAGGTGATTCTGATCGCGGGTGGGATCGGCGTGACGCCGCTCAAGTCGATGGCGCATCAGCTTGCGAATACGGATGACGTGGAATACGAGTTGCACTACTGCGCGCGCGATGCGCAATGCGCGGCGTTCACGGAAGAATTGCAGGCTTTCGTCGAACGGGAGCGGCTGCATTTTCACTTCGACGGCGGCGATCCGTCTCGCGGGCTCGATATCGCGGCGCTCTTGCGCGACGAGGCGCAAGACGGCACGCATGTGTACTATTGCGGTCCCGCTGGCTTCATGCGCGCGTGCGCCGACGCGTCGGGACACTGGCCGAAGGATGCTGTGCATTGCGAGCATTTCAAGGCGCCTGAGCGCGCGATCGCGCCTGCTGATCGAAAGCCGGGTGAGTTCACCGTCGAGATCGCGAGCACGGGCCAACGTCTGCCCGTTCCCATCGACAAGAGCATCGCCGATGTGCTCAAGGCAGCGGGCATTGGCGTGCAGACATCGTGTGAAGCCGGCTTGTGCGCGACGTGCAAGGTGCGCTATCTGAGCGGTGAAGTCGAGCATCAGGATTGCATTCTCGATGCCGCTGAGCAGCAGAACTTCCTGACGTTGTGCGTCTCGCGCGCGAAAAGCGAACTGCTGGTGCTGGATCTTTAAACATAAAAAGCCCGCGCACGTGTACGGTGCGCGGGCTTCACTTCATCGAAAGCGATCAGGCTTTCGACAACTCGCCATCCGTGAGACGCCACAGGTCGCGCGGATTGTCATGCTTCAAAGCTTCAGGCAGCAGATCGTCCGGAAAACCCTGATAGCACACCGGACGCAGAAAGCGCTCGATCGACGTCATGCCGACCGACGTAAAGCGGCTGTCAGACGTTGCCGGGAACGGACCGCCGTGAATCGACGCATACGACACTTCCTGCGGATGCGCGAACGCATTGATCACGATGCGTCCCGTGCGTCGTTCGAGCACGGGCAACAGGCGCGCGGCGAGCGCGTGATCGGCGGAATCGAGTTGCATCGTCGCCGACAACTGGCCGCGGAACTGCTTTGCGATCGCGATCAATTGCTCGACATCCGATACACGCACGAGCAGCGCAGCCGGACCGAACACTTCTTCCGACAGCGACGCATCGGCAAGCATGCGCGCGCCGTCGACTTCGAGCAGTGCCGCCTGGCCGTCCCATTCACCTTGTGCATTGCCGCCCGCTGCGATGTGTTCCGCGCCCGCGTTTTTGCGCCGCTCCAGATTGTCGCCGTACGACTTCCAGATGCCGGGCGTCAGCATCGTGCGAGCGTGCATCGCTTCGACGCGGGCGATCAGCGCCTGCCGCAGTTCCGTGTAGCCGGGGCCGTCGATCGCAAGCAGAATCGCGGGCTTCAGGCACGCTTGCCCGACGTTGACCAGCATGCGTTCGCCGAAGCCATCGCCGACTGCGCCGCCGCGCGCGGCGAGCGCAGCCGGCAACACGAAGGTCGGATTGACGCTCGTCATTTCGGTGAACACGGGAATCGGATCGGGACGCTGCTGCGCGCGCCGGAACAGCGCCATGCCGCCGACTTCCGAGCCCGTGAACGTCACGCCCTTGATAAGCGGATGATCGACCAGCGCTTCGCCGATTTCATTGCCGCCGCCGCGCAGCATTGAAAACACGCCTTCGTGCAGGCCCGATGCTTCGACGGCCTGCTGGATCACGCGGCCCATGATTTCGGACGCGCCCGGATGCGCGTTGTGCGCCTTCACGATCACAGGACAGCCGGCCGCCAGCGCGGATGCCGTATCGCCGCCCGCCACCGAATACGAAATCGGAAAGTTGCTGGCACCGAAGATCGCGACGGGGCCGAGTGCGATCTTCTGCATCCGGTGATCCATGCGCGCGCGCGGTTGACGCTCGGGCTGCGCGGGATCGATCGTCGCCTGGCGAAAGCGCCCTTGACGCACCACAGTCGCGAACTGACGGAACTGGGTGGCCGCTTTGGCCGTTTCCGCTTCGAGCTGCGCGGCAGACAAGCCCGTTTCCAGCGATGTGCGCTGCCCAAGTTCAAGCGCGACGGCATCGAGTCCATCGGCGATGCGTTCGAGAAACGCCGCGCGTTCATCGAGTGACGTGTTGTTGAAACTGTCGAATGCGTCGTCGGCGAGTTGCGCCGCGAGATTCACTTCCGCGACGCCGCCGAATGCAAACTCCGGTTCGATCGCGGCATTCGTTGCGGGGTTCAGTGCCTTCATGGTGCCGGCCGTCGCAGCAACTTCATGCGAGCCGATCAGCAGATTGCCAGTGAGTGTCATACCTGTGCTCCCTTTGCTTCTTTCACTGCGGGCAACGCGGCGATGAGTTCGGCCGTCGTCAGGATTTCATGTGCGAAGGTCGGTCCGTTCAGTTCGTGCGCGGCGCGCATCATCGCTTCCGAGAAAGCGGCCGTGCCGTCGCGCACGAGCGTGACGTGATAACCCAGTTCCATCGCAAAGCGGCTGGTGGATTCAATGCACGTATTGGCGAGCAGGCCGACGGCGATCACGTGCGTGACGCCTTGCTGCTTCAACTGAAAGTCGAGATCGGTGTTGGCGAAGCCGCTTTGCGCCCAGTGCTCCTGCACGATGATGTCGCCATCCTGCGGCACGAAGTCGGGGTGCCATTCGCCGCCCCACGTTCCCTTTGCAAACGTCTGACGCTGCTGAATCAGACGCTGCGTCGGATTCGGATGATCCCAGTTGTCGTAATCGCCCGGCTGCCAGCGGCGGTGCGGGACGTAGAACACCTGGATACCGGCCTTGCGCGCGGCGGCGACCGTCGCGCGCAGGTTGTCGAGCAGGCGGACGTTGGTGGCGATTTCCTTGATCATCGGAAACAGCTTGCCGCCTTCCGACAGAAAGTCGTTGTACGGATCGACCAGCAACAGGCCGGTGCGTTCCGCGCGATAAACAGTATTGGGCATTTCAGTTCTCCATCGAAAAGGGTGCGTACGAATTCGCGTTCCCCACCCGGCACCGGCTGCCTTGATCGGACGATGCGTGACGTCTCGCGCATCGCTAACGTGAACGCAGCATATCACTATGAAAATCATAGTGTAAAGTCCGACGTGACTTTGCGGGCCGTTTTGCGATGGCTTCCGATTAGCCCTCAAGGTCCGCCAACAGGCGCGCAGACAGCGTGTGTGTATGCACGCCGATGCCCGTTTGTGTTACTATGAAATTAAGAGTTTCGATGGGGAAGAATCGTGGCACGTGTCGCCGAGAAGGCCAATACGGTGTGTCCGGTGTCGCGGTCGCTGGATGTCGTCGGCGACCGGTGGTCGATACTCGTCCTGCGGGAGCTGTACATGGGCGCAGCGCGTTTCGAGGAGATACAGATCCAGACGGAAGCGACGCCGCAAATGCTGGCGACGCGCCTGAAGTCGCTCGAAGCGGACGGCATGATCGAGCGCCATCCGTACAGCGAGAAGCCGTTGCGCTACGAATATCGTCTGACGGAGAAAGGGCGGGCGTTTTATCCCGTGATTCACGCGCTGCGCGCGTGGGGTGAAACGTGGTGCAAGGAGAAGCACGAGGACATCGCGGTGCGCTTCGTGCATCGCAAGTGCGGCCACGATGTCGGACTGGCGAATGTGTGCCCGCATTGTGGCGAGCACGTCGAGCGAAAGGATCTGGATTCGACGCTCAGCAGCCGGTTTGCCAGCGAGCGCGCCGAGCGGCGCGCCGCGTTCAAGCGGAAGTAGTGCGCGCAGCGTGAAGACGCCGCGCTTCACGCATCAGACGCACTCGGTCTGAACCTCGGTTGACGCCACAGGCGCGGCGGCCTGCCCGGCGTTGTTGCGCGAGCGGAAGCTCGCCAGCGTGACGAGGCCGAGAATCGCGAGCACGCTGCCGAACCAGAAGTCGACGGGAATGCCGGCGTGATCGACGATCGTGCCGCCCACAGACGACCCCACGGCAATCGCCACCTGAATGATGCCGACGAACAGCGCCGAACCCGCTTCGGGCAAATCGGGCGCGGCTTCCTGCATCCATACGCTCACGCACAGTGGAATCGCGCCGAACGCCACGCCCCACGCGAGCACCATACCCGTCACGACGGGCGCCATGTCGCTGAGCAGCGGCATCGTCAGCAACGCGAACATCAGCAGGACGGTCACCGTGGCGAGCGTGGCCTTGAGCCTGCGCGCGACGAACGTCGATACTGCGAAGTTCGAAAAGAAGCCGATGATGCCGAAGCCGAGCAGCACCGCGGTGATGGTCGACGTGCTGAAATGCGCGTTCTGCAGAAACGGCGCGATATACGTGTACGACGAGAAATGCGCGCCGAAAATCAACGCGACCATCAACAGGCTCTTGCGCGGAAACGGACGGCGCACGAGCGTCACGAGATCGGCGAAACGCAAAGCCGCTTTGGAAGGCAGCGACGGCAGCAGCGCAATCTGCGCAATCAGCGCGACGCTCACGAGCACGGCCGTTGCGATGAACGACATGCGCCACGAAGCGAGACTCGCGATGAAGGTGCCGAGCGGCACGCCGATCACCGTCGCGCAGGTGACGCCGGCGAGAATGGTTGCCGTCGCACGGGCCGCTTCATGCGCTTTCACGAGACGCCCCGCCGCTGCGAGCGCGAGCGTCCAGAAGCCGCCGAGCGCGGCGCCGAGCAGCGCGCGGCCCACGAGCATCAACGGGAAATTCGGCGCGAACGCCGACAGCAGATTCGACGCGAGCAGCATCACGGTCAGCAGGATCAGAATCAGCCGGCGGTTCACGCGTCCGGCGGCGAGCATCAGGCCCGGCGCGGAGATAGCCGCCATGATGCCGGGAATCGTCACCATGAGGCCGGCTGTGCCCGGCAATACGTCGAAGGTCTGCGCGACTTGCGGCAGGAGACCGACGGGCAAAAATTCCGTCGTCACGAAGGCGAACGCGCCAATCGTTACCGATGCGACCGCGAGCCATGCTCGCAACGGCGAAGACGTCTCGTCGGCGACGTCCAGCGAATTGCTCGAAGCGTTGTTTTCGAAGTTCATGTCTTTATCGCTGATCGATGATGAGTGCATGGCGTGCGGTTCGCACGCTGCACCATTGAGGTGAGCGGGCGACGACACGCGTCGCCGCCAATTGCGCGCACCATATCACCGCTTCTGAAAACAGGCAGACGGATTGCAAATCCCGCGTTGGGCGCGTGGTTTCAGGCGTTGCCACGCCTTGTCTCGGTGCATCGCAGGATTTTGCCGTTGCAGAGTTAGCGCAGCCTTAGCGCGGCGGTCGTCTGTGAACCGATAAGAAAAACAGATTGGATCGCGCCAAATTGGCAATCGTGTCAGTCCCTTACGTTGGCTATCCTGAGCGTGCAACTGGTTGCTTGTTCTGCTAGCGGCGCATCGCGCGAGCGCCGCATTCCGATGACAACAGGAGACAGAGATGCGTGTGATCTGCAACGCAGGATCGCTTGCGTGCGCTTTGCCGACAGCGGCGAGCGCAGGGCGTGTGACAGAACGTGTGCAACATGACCTCATGCGCCGCCTGCTGGCCGCGTTCACCTTGCTCGTGTCGCTGCTGACGGCAATGGCCTGGCCGTCCGGCGCGCATGCGGCGGCGGGCCTCGCCAACCTGGCCGCCGTGATGCCCGCGATGAACTGCGCAGCCGTCGCGGGACTCGACCTGAGCGGCGTGACGGACGGCACGGTCACGATCACCTCGGCTGTCGTGCTGCCGGCGGGAACGGCCGTCGGCCAGCGCACGCTGCCCGCACCCGTGTGCGACGTGAAGGGCACGATCGGGCCGGGTGCATCGCTGTTCGAATTGCAACTGCCGACGCAAGGCTGGACCCAGCGCTATCTGCAAACGGGCTGCGGCGGGCTTTGTGGAAACCTGTCGGTCAACGCGCCGATGGCCTCGACCTGCGTGCCCGTCACCAACGGACAGATCGCGATGGCCGCAACCGACATGGGCCACGAAGGCGGCAACGACGGGTCATGGGCGCTCGACCCGAAGGCGAAGCTCGACTTCGCGTATCGCGCGGAGCACGCGACGGCGCAAGTGGCGAAGGCGATCATCAACAAGTTCTACGCGCGGCCCGCGAAGTACGCGTACTTCGACGGTTGCTCCGATGGCGGGCGCGAAGCGCTGATGGAAGCGCAGCGCTTTCCCGACGACTTCGACGGCATTGCAGCAGGCGCGCCCGCCAATGATCTGATCGTGCAGAACACCTTCCATCACGGCTGGGCGGCCGCCGCGAACATCGATCCGAAGACGGGCAAATACATTCTGCTCGCGGACAAGCTGCCGCTCGTCCATGCCGCCGTAATGAAGGCGTGCGACGGTATCGACGGCGTGACGGATGGCGTGATCGACCGTCCGCAGGCCTGTCGATTCGATCCTGCGACGCTGGTGTGCGCGAAAGGGCAGGCGGCGGCGACGTGCCTCTCGGCGGCCGAGGCGACGGTGGTGCGCAAGATTCACGACGGCGCAACCGATGCGAGCGGCGCGCGTCTGGAGCCGTTCGTCTCGCGCGAATGGGGCTCGGAGCTGAACTGGAGTCTCTTCGTACCGGCAACGGATGCAGGGCCGAGCGGCAGCATCAACTTCGTGATGCCGTTCCTGCGCTACCTCGACTACTTCAATGGATCGAATGCATCGGCGAGCTTTAGCGATCTGAAGTTCACGATCGACGCGTTCCTGAAGACCGTGCCGACCTCGAAGTACCTCGCGGCCACCGACCCCGACCTGCATCCGTTCGAACGGCGCGGCGGCAAGCTGCTGTTGTGGCACGGCCTCGAAGATCAGCACATTTCGCCGCGCTCGACGATCGAGTACTACACCGCAATGAAGAACCTGATGGGCAGCGAACGCGTCGACGCCTTCGCGAAGCTCTATCTGTTCCCGGGCGTCGCGCATTGCGGCGGCGGGGAGGGGCCGAACACGTTCGATATCCTCACGCCGCTGATGTCATGGACGGAGACGGGCGCGAAGCCGGGCAAGATCGTCGCGTCGATCGTCGATTCGACGGGGCAAACCACGCGCACACGCCCGGTATTCCCGTATCCGGCCGTGGCGCGCTACACCGGCTCGGGCAGCACCGACGACGCGTCTAACTTCGTGTCGGCGCAAGGCGACACGCATGTCGATCTGAACTGGATGGGAGAGTGGCTCTACTCGCCGGGTTATGAGGCATGGTGCCAGGCGCAGGGCTCGCAGCTGAACTGCACGGGCGGCAATAACTGGAGCAGCTATCGGAAGACGTCCAACGGGTTCTAGGCAATGACCGCGCGCCGTCTTTTCATGACGGACGGCGCGCGGTTCATGAACCTTCAGGTGGTTGCAACGAGAAACGCTTCACCCGTCGACGGCCTGAGTCCATCGGACCGGCCCGCAAAATAGCGCTCGACGAGATCGGCCGTCGACACATGCTTGACGCCCTTGAAACCTGCCTCGCGCGCGAGCGTGAGCATCTCGACTGGCTTGAAGAAACTGACGAACGGCGTGCCCGCGGCCCGCGCGCGCTCATAGACGAACTGATGCTGCGCGCGCTCGGCGGGATCGATCAGATCGAGCGGCAGAAGAAACGTCATTGCCAGCGTCGAGCCCGGCGCGAGTTTCGCGATCTGACGCAGCGTCGCCAGATTCGCCTCGCGCGTCAGGTACATCGAAACACCCGTCGATGCGATCACGGCGGGCGCGCTCGCATCAAAACCCGCGTCCGCAATCTGTTCCCACCACGACTGACCGGCTTCGAAGTCGACCGGTACGAGCCGCAGCCAGTCGGGAATGCCGTAATCCAGTTCGAGCAGGCGCTCGCGCTTCCATGACGTCGCGCCCGGCCGATCGACTTCGAAGACGCGCAGCCGCGACGCGATGCGCGGCTTGCGCTGCGCGAACGTATCGAGACCCGCGCCGAGGATCACGTACTGGCCGACACCGCGATCGGCCTGCTCCGCAACCAGGTCTTCGATGAAACGCGCGCGGCCCACGATCGACGCGCGATAGCCGCGCGTTCCCTGCGCATCCATATCGGGACGTTCGCGCCAGCTTGCGTCGGGCGCGGCGAGCCGCAGACCGACTTCGTCGTCGAGCACATGCGGCGGCGCGTCGACCTGAACATGCATCGCACGCCACAGAGCGACGCGTACGGCAGTGCTGTCCGCTGCGACAGTTTGTTTTTCTTCCATGATGCCTCCCTCGGAAATCGAACACCAACGGCCAGAATCTAAACCGTTAGCGCAGATGCCTGTCAACACTTGCGCGATGCAGCGGATGCTTATCGCATACACGGCACGCGACGCGTGGCCCGAATCGTAAGCACTCCCGGCGTTTTGCGCGCAAGCACTGTGTCGTCGCAAGCGGGATGCCAGGCCCGTGCAGACGCGGGCAGGGGGCGGCGCTATACTGTGGACCCATTTACACACTATAAGTAGCCGGCGTGGCGATGCGTCGAGACGCGCGACAGCATCAACCCTGCGGCAACGACATAAGAAATTGGCAGATCACGATCTGAAGCGGCTGAAAATCGACCGGCCAGCCGTCGCCACGGGTGGCCGCCGGCGCAACTGGATCGGCTACGGGGTCGTCGCGCTGATCCTCGTCGTCGCGCTCGTCGTCGGCCTCAGGCTGGCGGGTCCGCAGACCGTCGAGACCACGACCGTGGTGTCGGCTTATCCGTCGCAAACCTACACGCTGCTCAATGCAACGGGCTATGTCGTGCCGCAACGCAAGGCGGCCGTCTCTTCGAAAGCGCAGGGGCGCCTCGAATGGCTCGGCGTGCTGGAAGGCACGCGCGTCAAGAAAGACGAGATCATCGCGCGAATTGAAAGCAATGACGTCGAGGCGTCGCTTGCGCAGGCGAAGGCGCAGATCAAGGTCGCGCAGGCGAACCTCGCGCTGCAGCAGGCCGAGTTGAAGAACGCCGAGGTCAATCTGCGGCGCTCGAAAATCCTGGCGCCGAACGGCGCGATCCCCGCCACCCAATACGACGCCGACGTCGCGCGCTACGACAAGGCGGTGGCATCGATCGACAATAGCCGCGCCGCAATCGTGGCCGCGCAGGCGAACGCACAGGCCGCGCAGGTCGCCGTCGATCAGACCGTGATCCGCTCGCCGTTCGACGGCGTGGTGATCGAAAAGCACGCGAACGTCGGCGACAACATCACGCCGTTTTCGCAGGCCTCGGACAGCAAGGGCGCTGTCGTGACGATCGCCGACATGGACACGCTCGAAGTCGAAGCCGACGTCGCCGAATCGAATATCGGCAAGATCGCCGTGAACGCGCCTTGCGAGATCCAGCTCGACGCGTTGCCGGACATGCGCCTTGCGGGCAGCGTGTCGCGCATCGTGCCGACCGTCGACCGTTCGAAAGCGACGGTGCTCGTCAAGGTGCGCTTCGTCGATCGCGACGCGCGCGTGCTGCCCGACATGAGCGCGAAGATCGCGTTTCTGTCGAAGCCGGTGCCGCCGGAAGACCGCAAGCCCGTGGTCGCGGCGCAGCCGGCGGCCATCGTCGAGCGCGATGGCCGCAAGGTGGCGTTCGTCGTCAAGGATGACAGCGTGCGCGAAGTGCCCGTCGCGACAGGCGCGACGCTCGGCGAACTGGTGGAAGTGAGCGGTGTGCGGCCCGGCGACGTGCTGGTGCGCGCGCCGAACGAGCACATCAAGGACGGCGCCAAAGTCACCGTGGCGAAGAAACAGTGAGCGAGCCGATCAACGCAACGCCGCCGCTCGTCGATATCCGGCATCTCGTCAAATCGTACCGGCGCGGCGTGCAGACCGTGCCCGTGCTGTCCGACATCACGCTGGCGATCGGCGAAGGCGACTTCATCGCGCTGATGGGGCCATCGGGCTCGGGCAAGAGCACGCTGCTCAATCTGATTGCGGGCATCGACCGGCCGGACGGCGGCGAGTTGCGCGTCGGCGGGCTGGATATCACGCGGCTCAACGAGTCCGCGCTTGCGCAATGGCGCGCGGCGCACGTCGGCTTCATCTTTCAGTTCTATAACCTGATGCCCGTGCTGACGGCGTTCGAGAATATCGAGCTACCGCTGATGCTCACGCGCCTGACGCGCAAGGAGCGCCGCGAGCGCGTCGCGCTCGTGCTCGACATGGTGAATCTGGGCAATCGCGCGCATCATTACCCGTCTGAGCTGTCGGGCGGGCAACAGCAGCGCGTCGCGATTGCGCGCGCGCTGATCACCGACCCGACGCTAATCGTCGCCGACGAACCGACGGGCGACCTGGACCGCGCATCCGCCGAAGAAGTGCTCGCGATGCTGCAGCGCCTGAACCGCGAACTGGGCAAGACGATCATCATGGTCACGCACGACGCGCACGCGGCGGGCGCGGCGAGAGCGCTCGTGCATCTGGAGAAGGGAGAGCTGATCGATGGCACGGCTCGCTGAAGCGATCGCGACAGAATCCGGGATCACGCCGCCATGTATCTGCTGAAGCTGATCACGCGTAACGCGCTGCGGCACAAGCTGCGCACGACGCTGACCGTGCTCGGCCTGATGATTGCCGTGCTCGCGTTCGGGCTGCTGCATACCGTGATCGACGCGTGGTATGCGGGCGCGGCGGCCGCATCGAATGCGCGGCTCGTGACGCGCAACGCGATCTCGCTGACGTTCCCGCTGCCGCTCAGCTACGAGGCCCGTATTCGCGGTGTGGACGGTGTGACATTGGTTGCGCGCTCGAACTGGTTCGGCGGCGTTTACCGCGACCCGAAGAATTTCTTCGCGCAGTTCGCCGTGTCGGACAACTATCTCGACCTTTACCCTGAATTCATTCTGCCCGCGCAGCAGCGCTCTGATTACGAGCGCGACCGCAAGGGCTGCCTGATCGGCAGGCAGCTTGCGACCGCGTATGGCTTCAAGGTCGGCGATGTGATCCCTATCAAGGGGACGATCTATCCGGGCACGTGGGAATTCGTCGTGCGCGGCATTCTGGATGGCCGCGACGAATCGACGATCACGCGCCAGATGATCTTTCACTGGGACTATCTGAACGAATCCGTGCGCAAGATGCCGGGGCGGCGCGCGGATCAGGTCGGCGTGTACGTGGTCGGCATCGACAATCCTGACGATGCCGCCGCGATTTCCCGCAACGTCGACAACGTGTTCAAGAACTCGCTCGCCGAAACGCTGACGGAAACGGAACAGGCGTTTCAACTCGGCTTCGTCGCGATGTCGAATCAGATCATTGCGGCGATCCGGCTCGTGTCGTACGTGGTGATCGTGATCATCATGGCCGTGATGGCGAACGCGATGGCGATGAGCGCGCGCGAGCGCACCACCGAATACGCGACGCTCAAGGCGCTCGGCTTCGGGCCGGGCTTTCTCGCGCTGCTGATGTTCGGCGAGTCGCTGACCATCTGCACGGTCGGCGCGGGCCTCGGCATGCTCGCGACACCACCCGCCGCGAGCTTCTTCAAGCAGGCGACGGGCGGCGTGTTCCCGGTGTTCACGGTGTCGCACGAAACGATGCTGCAGCAGGCCGCGTGCGCGCTCGTCGTCGGGCTGGCTGCTGCCATCATTCCGGCGCTGCAGGCGGCGCGCGTGCGGATCGTCGAAGGCCTGCGGGCGATCGGCTGAGATCAACGCTAAAGGCAAGCACAACGTGGCCATTCCGCTTTCGTACATCGCCCGCAATCTGTGGACGCGCCGTCTGACCACGGCGCTGACGGCGGGCGGCCTCGCGCTTGTGGTGTTCGTGTTCGCGACGGTGCTGATGCTCGACGCGGGGCTCAAGAAAACGCTTGTTTCGACGGGCGAAGCGGACAACGTCGTTGTGATTCGCAAGGGCGCGGAAACGGAGGTGCAGAGCGCGATCGACCGCGGCCAGGCCAACGTGATCGAGATGCATCCTGCCGTGGCGATGGGCGGCGATGGCAAGCGGATGGCGTCGAAGGAGTCCGTCGTGCTGATCTCGCTGCTGAAGCTCGGCACGGGCAAGCCGTCGAACGTGGTGATACGCGGCGTCTCGCCTGCCGCGATGAGCTTGCGGCCGCAGGTGAAGCTCGCGTCGGGGCGCATGTTTGCGCCGGGGTCGTCGGAGATCATTGTGGGCAGCAGTATCGCGAAGGGCTTCAGCGGCACGCAGCTTGGCGAGCATCTGCGTTTCGCGCAGCGCGACTGGACGGTGGTCGGCACCTTTGATGCGGGCGGCAGCGGCTTCGATTCGGAAATCTGGGGCGACGTCGATCAATTGATGCAAGCGTTCCGGCGCACGAGTTATTCGTCGATGGTGGTGCGGATCGTGGAGTCCGATCAGTTCGAGCGTTTCAGGGCCGATATCGATGTCGATCCGCGTCTTGCGGAGGAGGCGAAGCGCGAGCAGACGTTCTATAGCGACCAGTCGAAGGCGCTCTCGACGTTTCTCAACATCCTTGGCTTTACGCTGTCGACGATCTTTTCGATTGCCGCGATGATTGGCGCGATGATCACGATGTACGCGTCCGTTGCCAATCGCGTCGCCGAAATCGGCACGCTGCGCGCGCTCGGGTTTCAGCGGGCGAACGTGCTGGCCGCGTTTTTGATCGAGGCGGTGTTGCTGGGGCTGGTCGGCGGGTTGGCGGGGTTGGGATGCGCAGCCTTCATGCAGTTCGCGTCGTTTTCCACGACGAACTTCCAGACCTTTGCGGACCTATCGTTCCGGTTCATCCTCACGCCGGCGATTGTTTTGAAGACACTGGCGTTTTCGATGACGATGGGGCTCGTCGGCGGGTTTTTGCCCGCGATGCGGGCGGCGCGCATGAATATCGTTGATGCGTTGCGTGCGCGGTGAGTTTGCTGCGTGCCGCCGACGGGTTTTGTCGTTAGTTTGGCTTGTGCGTTTGCTGTTCGATCTCGGCGCGTAGGCGGTCTTCCTGCTCGCGTAGTTCGGGGGTGAACTCGTCGCCGAAATCTTCGGCGGAGAAGACCTGACGGATCTCGATTTCGGAATCGCCTTCCATTGGGTTCGGGCAGCGCCGGACCCATTCGACAGCTTCTTCCATCGATTTCACCTGCCAGAGCCAGAAGCCGGCTATCAGTTCTTTTGTTTCTGCGAACGGGCCGTCGATTACGGTTCGGTTTGCGCCTGAGAAGCGTATACGCTTGCCGCGGGAGCTTGGGTGCAGGCCTTCGCCTGCCTGCATGATGCCCGCCTTCACGAGTTCTTCGTTGTATTGGCCCATTGCTGTTAGTAGCTCGGTGGTGGGCATCTTGCCGGCTTCTGAGTCGCTCGTTGCTTTTACGATTACCATGACTCGCATGTTTTTTCTCCTGGCTGACCTGGTTGGGACCGCGGAATGGCGGGTTTCATTTTGACGACGATTGAGGGTGGGGGGAATCGACAACATGGTTTGGTTTTTTTTGCCTTTGCGCTGGCAGCCGGGTTTTGCTTTCTTGGCGCGGGCGGTTTGCTTTGCTTGTGTTTTTCGCTGGCATCCGCGATTTGTTGGCGTGCTTCAAGCGTCGCCCCTGTGCGGGGCGGCACCTACTTTTCTTTGCCGCCGCAAAGAAAAGTAGGCAAAAGAAAGCGGCTAACACCGCCAGCACGTGTGTTTGCCTGAGGGCCCCCAACCGGTCTTATGCTTCACACGGCAATCACGTGACTCATGTTCGTTGCCAACGCTCTGAATTGACGCCTCACCTGCTTCACGGGTCCGCGTCGCAGCACGCCGTGCCAGATATTCCACGGCCGCCCAGGTGGCAAACTGTGTGTAGGCCGTAGCACCTCACACGCCTCACTTCGGACGATAGCGCATGCGTCCCACCCTGTAAGAGCGCTACCCTGTACGACGCGACAACCTACACACAGTTTGCCACCTGGGCCGCGCATACCGTTCGCTGCCGTGAGCCCATGTGCGGGTGCTTGAAGCGGGTGAGGCGCTCATTCGGAGCGTTGGCAACATACGCTGAACGGAGACGCCGCCGCGTGAAGCGTAAGACCCTGTGGGGGCCCTCAGGCAAGCACAAGAACTGGCGGTGTTAGCCGCTTTCTTTTGCCTACTTTTCTTTGCGGCGGCAAAGAAAAGTAGGTGCCGCCCCGCACAGGGGCAACGCTTGAAGCACGCTAACAAAACGCGGATGCCAGCACAAAGGCCGAAACACCGAACGGCGACGCGTGAACGGCAAACACCATAACGCGGATGCCAGCGAAAGAGCGAACAAACCGAAACACCCGCGCCGCAAAGCCGCAAACGCGAATGCCACCGCAAAGACCAAAACACCACACAGCGTCGCAGACAAACAACCCCTACCCCTTGCGCTGCAAATCCGCCGATTCCCGAATCATGGCGATCAACGCCCGCAACCCGGCGGGCACATGCCTCCTCCCAGGATAATAAAGACACAACCCATCCAGCGGCGGCGTCCAATCCTCGAGCACACGAACCAGCGTCCCCGCGAGGAGATCCTCAGCCACCGTCCATTCGGACAAGTAAGTCAGCCCAACACCAGCCCGCGCAGCGCTCAACATCAAACCGGATTCATCAAGGGTCAGCGCCCCCTTGCCATCGATCCGCACCGTCTCCCCATGCCGCTCGAACTCCCACTGATAGATCGTGCCACTCGGCATACGAGTCCGAATACAACGATGCTGACTCAACTCGTCAGGCGTACGCGGCGGCCGATGCCGCGCAAAATACGCCGGACTCCCGACCACAGCAAACCGCTGCTTATCGCCGAACGGCACGGCGATCATGTCCTGCGGCACCGTCTCCGCAAGCCGAATCCCCGCATCGAACCCTTCGACCACGATATCGATCAGCCGGCCTTCAGTAACGATATCGAGCTTCATCTCCGGATAACGCGCGAGGAACGCAATGAAAACAGACATCGCCTGATGCGCCGCCCCGACGGCCGTGTTGATGCGCAACGTGCCGCTCGGCGTGTCGCGAAAGCTGCCCGCCTGCTCCAGCGCGACGCGGATCGTCGACAGCGCGGGCGCCACGCTGTCGACAAACTGCGCGCCCGCTTCCGACAACGACACGCTGCGCGTCGTGCGATTGAAGAGCCGCACGCCGATGCGCGCTTCGAGCGCCGCCACGGAATGACTCAACGCTGAGGTCGAGACGCCCATTTCGTTGGCGGCGGCGCGGAAGCTCCGGTGACGCGCAACAGCCAGCACCGCTTCGAGTTCGCTCAGGCCGGTGGTCTTCATTATCCTGTTTTGCTCAATAGGTCATCTCCGATTGTACGACTAGTCGCGTCAATCAGCCGCCGCTATCTTTATGGCACTGAAGGCAAGTCACGGGATACGCAGATGCACACAATCGACACGATCTATATCGACGGCGCGTTCGTCACGCCGCACGGCGACGAATGGTTCGACCTTTTCAACCCCGCGACCGAGCGCGTGATCGGCCGCGTGCGTCTCGCCGACGCAAAGGATGCGCGCGATGCAATCGCGGCGGCGAAGCGCGCGTTTCCGACGTTTTCGCGCACCAGCAAGCGTGCGCGCATCGACATGCTCAAGCGCATGCATGCCGCCGTCGTCGCGAAAGAGGACGAGCTTTACGAGGCGATCGTCGAGGAATACGGCGCGCCTGTGTCGCGCGGCCGCTGGATGGCGCAGCACGCGAGCAACGTGCTGATCGAAGCGGCGAAGGTGCTGGAGCAGTACGAGTTCACGCGCCGCGCCGGCACGGCGGAAGTCGTGATGCAGCCGCTCGGCGTCGCGGGGCTGATCACGCCGTGGAACAGCAACGCAGGCTTCATCTGCGGCAAGCTTGCGGCCGCGCTGGCGGGGGGCTGCACGGCTGTCGTCAAGCCGAGTGAAATGAGCGCGCTGCAGACGCAGATCGTCACGCAGGCGCTCCACGAAGCGGATTTGCCGCCGGGCGTGTTCAACATCGTGACGGGACGCGGCGATTCCGTCGGCGCGCAGATCAGCTCGCATCCGGATGTCGCGAAGATTTCGTTCACGGGATCGACGGCCGTCGGCAAGACGATTCTGCGCACGGGGGCCGATACGCTCAAGCGCGTCACGCTTGAGCTGGGCGGCAAGTCGCCCACCATCGTGCTCGACGACGCGGACTTCGAGCAGGTCGTGCCGCTCGCGATCAACGCGGGCTTCATGAACAGCGGGCAGGCCTGCATCGCGGGTACGCGTATTCTGGTGCCACGCCAGCGGCTCGCGGAGTTCGAGGCGCGCGTGCGCGACGAAGTGGCGTTGACGCAATCGGGTGATCCGCGCGATCCGCGCACGACCGTCGGTCCGATGGTCAGCCAGAAACAGTGGGAGCGCGTGCAGCGCTATATCGGCATCGGCATCGACGAAGGCGCGCGGCTGATTGCGGGCGGAGAAGGGCGTCCCGATGGTCTCGATGCCGGCTGGTTCGTGCGGCCGACCGTCTTCAGCGACGTGACCAACGACATGGCGATCGCGCGCGAGGAAATCTTCGGGCCGGTGCTGTCGATCATCGCGTACAACGACACCGAAGAAGCAATCAAGATCGCCAACGATACCAACTACGGCTTGCAGGCGTACGTGTTCGGGCAGGACAAGACGCGCGCGCACGAAGTGGCGTCGCGCATCGAGGCGGGACGTGTGCTCGTCAACACACTGGCGCATGAGCCGGCTGCACCGTTCGGCGGATTCAAGCAGTCGGGCATTGGACGCGAGTACGGCACATACGGCATCGAAGCGTTTCTTGAGCCGAAGGCGTTGCTTGGCGTGCTGTGAGCGTGTCGTGATGCGTTGAGCGTGGCGGTGAAGGACAGGGTGTCTTTCACCGCCTTTCTTTTTCAGGCTCGTGTTAGCGAAGGACGATCGCCATGCGCCGAGCCCGGACGGAGCACGCCGCCCGTTGACGCGCACAATCGAGCCAGCACGCATGTGATACGCGAAAGTCTGCGTAAGCGAGCCCTTTGTGGCGAGCCTCCCAACGCGTGGAGCGCGTTGTTATCGTTTCGGCATCTTCATTACTGCAACGGCAGCCGCCGTTCTGCCGATCGCCATGCTCTCGCTCAAACGCCTCTCACTTTTCGCCGCGCTCGTCGCGTTGACGTCCGCCGCTCATGCACAAGTGCCGCCTTCGTCCGATCTTCCGCCGTCGCACGACGGCCCTGCGCACGACGGTCCGCCGCCGCATGGTCCCGGCTTCGCGGCCATCAACGACCTCGAGCATCTGCAGCGTCTCTACGACATGAGCGGACGCGATGCCGAAATGAACGCGGTCTATCACGACGTGCTGTCGAAGACGCACGATACGGCGCTGCGTCACTACGTGTATGTCGCGTTGGCGCGCAACCAGTTGAAACCCGCCAACGTCGATCAGGCGATCGACACGATCCGCAAGAGCCTCGACGAAGATATCGACACGCTCGACAAGCAAGCTGCGCTGCGCCCGAAGCGCTGACGCGTGTCCCTGCTCGCTGCCCGCATCACGCGAGCAGCGAGATCAATCCTCCGATCGTCAGCCCCGCCGCGAGCCACTTGCCTGCGGTGTAGAAGCTGTTGCGCTCGTCCTGCGGCTGGTCCGGCCGCTCCAGTCCCAATGCGCCATAGGCGAATGCCTTTACCGGCGAGACGTTGGAGGGGCTTGCTTCTGTGCCGCCAGTAACATCGTCTGTTGCGGCGGGATCGGCGATGTCGCTGTCGGTCGCGGCGGAGTCCGGCGTGTCGGTGTCCGTATCCGTTTCTGTATCCGTACCTGTGTCAGTCGATGCCGTCGCCGTCTGCACATTCGCCTGATCCGTAGTCTGCGCACGCGAAGCCGCCGCCGCGCCTTCGGGCGAAATGCTGACCGTGACGCCCGGCTGCGCGGGTTTCGTCGCAGCGTCCCGCTTCCCTTCGTTTTGCGCAGCGCCGATCACGTTGTTCGCCGCGGACTGCGCGGCTTGCGCCGATGCTTCGCCGGACACGGAAGCGAGATTCGTCGATGGCGTTGTCGCCGTCCCATATCCGACACTGCTTACCATTGCACGCCTCCTTCAGTCGCGAATTCCAGTTGCACTGATGGCGGTAACGTCCAGTTGCGCGCGCAACTTGAGGCCTCGTAAGGCCCGGTAAGCAAACCGGGCATGCGTCATGCGGCGATATACACCCACGCATCGATGCCGGACTTCAGCGTGACGTGTACGCGCTTGTAGTCCGACACCTCGTATTCGTCGGCGGCGAGCAGTTCCTGCTGGGTGATCTCGAAGACCGTGCCTGCCACTTCGTCGGCCGGATTGGCGCTCGGGCGCACCACGGGATGATGAGTCTTGCCGCTGATTTCCACGACCTTCGGATCGCCGATGGCGAGCAGCGTCTGCGCATAGCCGGGCAGCGCGTCAGGCCGGTCGGCGAGTTCGCGGCCGAAGCTGGAGATCTGTACGTTGCGATCCTGCAGCGTGCCGTATGAGAAGAGATAAACGATGTCGGGCGTGTTCAAGTGGCGCTCCTCGATTCGATTCGAAAAAGGAAGTCTACCGTCACGGCTTGACACGCGCCTGCGACCGTCGCCGCGGCCCTTCGGAAAATCCAAGGAGGGAAAAATCGTCGTCAACTATCATGCGCGCGACGAATACGCCGTGTCGGTTGGCTATCGGTCTGAGGTTGTGTTCAGCGAAAAGCTGGATCTGGGCGGTTGCTTCTCTACTACGCGCCATCGGGCCCGACGCTGTAGATGCAACAAAAGATCTCGAACGTTGTGGCGTTCGAGATCTTTTGTTTTAACGTTTCGTTTCTTCGCTGTGGCCGCTTTCGACGCGCTGCCTATTGCGACGCGCTGCCGTCGGCGGAAGGCGCTGCAATCATCGCGACGCCGCAGAACCAGCCATCGGATGCAGGCTCACGCGCTTGCCATTGCGCGCGTTTGCCCAGCACGTTATCGCATTGCGCGGGCGGCACGAGGTCTTGCGTCGTGGCCGTGCATTGCTGGACGTCGCGGCTGAACGCCTGCGAATCGAATGCCTTGGGCTTGTCGGCGGGCTTGCTCACGGCGGCCAGATCCGTGTCGACGGGCCGCGGCGCGCGCGGTTCGTCCGGCGATGGCGTGTGCAACTGCTCGCGGATCTCTTCGATACGCGTCGAGTACCAGTCGGTCAGACACGCGACGTCCCTGCAGTTTTCTTCGCGCCATGCCCATTTGCTGTCGCTCTCTTTTCTGTACGCGCGACGATCGGCGGCTTGTCGCTGGGCGAGCTTGAACAGCTTGCCCAGTTCGTCGTCCGCTCTGGACAGACCATCGTCGTGGCAGATCAGCGTCTCGGCCGGCGAATGCGCCTTCGCGCAGTTGAAGCTGGTGGCATGCGCGCTGGTCATCGCAAGCAGGCCGAGCGCGGCTACGGTGGATCGGTTGAGCTTCATCGGAATGTAGATGGCTAGTGACACACGACAACGCATGTGACGGCGCTGATGCCCGCCGCCGCGCCGACCAGGCCGCCGAGCATGAAGGTCTGAAGCGACGTCGCGCATCCTTGCAGACACAGGATGGCCGCGAGCAGGATGGAAGCAGTGGTAAAGCG
This sequence comes from Paraburkholderia steynii, assembly GCF_900100565.1. Classification (NCBI taxonomy): domain Bacteria; kingdom Pseudomonadati; phylum Pseudomonadota; class Betaproteobacteria; order Burkholderiales; family Burkholderiaceae; genus Paraburkholderia; species Paraburkholderia steynii. Next base: position 212,521 of record NZ_FNDI01000004.1, read on the forward strand.
CATTGGCCCCTCGATGCAGATAGTCTCGATCCGCAAGCATAGGTGCCGTGTGCGCGCGCATTTAGGCGAGCAACGGGCGATAAAGCCGATTGCTTACGAGAAGTTGCGCACCCGTCAGGATGTGGAAGAGATGGCGCGCTGAGCAAGCGCGAAGCATGCACAAACGTTCAAGACCGCGCGCCGCCATCCGCGATACGCTGGATTCCGTACGGTAGATCCGGGTATTCAGCGCGAGGGCGACATGACGACTTCCACCACTGCAACCACGTTAACCACGCCTCAGGTGCTTCCCCAGATTCGCGAAGCGGTTTATCCGGGCGATACCGCGCCGCTCGTCGAGATCGTTCGTGAATACGTGAGATGGCTCGATATGGACCTGTCGTATCGCGGCTTCGAAGAAGAGATGCAGTCGTTCGAGCAAACGTATACGTTGCCTTCAGGCATGTTCCTGATTGCGGAAACTACGGCGGAGATAGCGGGCTGCGTGGGGCTGTTGCGCCATTCGGATGAGGTCGCCGAAGTGAAGCGGCTTTACGTGCGCTCCGCGTATCGTGGGCTTGCGCTTGGCGAGACGCTCATGCATGGGTTGATCGACAAGGCGAAGTCGCTGGGCTACGCAAAGCTCGTGTTAGATTCCGTACCTCAAACGGCTTTCGCGCAACGACTCTACGAGCGTTTGGGTTTTACCGAAACGTCTCCGTACTATGCGAATCCCGTTCCCGGTACGCGCTTTCTCGAACTCGTGCTCTGAAGCGCAAGAGGGCGCGCGCCACGAACGCTCATCACGCACGCTTGCAAGGAGCCTATGTCGTCGGCCAACTCACTGCTTCTTTATGTGGATGCGCAATTCGCGAGTCCGTATGCGATGTCGGTTTTCGTCGCGCTTCACGAAAAGCATCTGACATTCGACATGCGCACCGTCGATCTGGGCCGTCATGCGAACAACGAGCCGGATTACGCCGCGACTTCCGTCACGCAGCGTGTGCCGACGCTGGTTCACGATGGGTTTGCGGTGTCCGAGTCGTCGGCGATCACCGAGTACATCGACGACGCTTTCGAAGGCACGCTGCTTTATCCGGCGGATAGAAAGCAGCGCGCGCGGGCGCGCCAGATTCAGGCGTGGCTGCGCAGCGACCTGATGCCGATTCGTAGCGAGCGCCCGACAGAAGTGGTGTTCTACGGCGCGCAAGGCGGGGCGCTCTCCGCCATCGCGCGCAAGTCGGCCGACAAGCTCTTCCTGGCTTGCGATGCATGGCTCGCACCAGGCGCACAGTCTCTGTTCGATGAATGGTGCATTGCCGATGTCGACCTCGCGTTGATGCTCAACCGCCTCGTGCTGAACGGTGACGACGTGCCGAAACATCTCGCCGATTACGCGCGACATCAATGGCAAAGGCCGTCCGTGCAACGCTGGGTCCAGTTGCAGCGGCCACCCCTTTAACGCGTGGGCTGCGATTTGTTTCCCACATAAAGGGAGTAAACGGTTGCATTCGCAACATAAATTGCATTGAATGCAAGCTGCCCGCACCGCGAACGTCAAATGTGAAACAAAACAGGCCGGCTGGCATTGACTGCCTGACTGTGAGAATTGATGTGAAGTATTAACCTCAGGCGTTTGCTGCCGTTATACATCGGCAGAGTGACCGAACTGGCCTGAGTGAATAATGCTTTTCTCCCCGACGGAACAGACGTCCGACGCCGGATTTAGAAGCCGGTTTCACCGACGTTCGCTGGAACATCAGCGACCCCTTTCGACCGTGACGATGGCGTTTACCGTCGTCGCGTACATCGCCTTCGCTTTCGCGCGCAGCCTCGACGCGGGACCAGCCGTGCCGCTCGTATGGCGGCTCGCGTGCGCGATCGTGCTCGCGTTGCTGGTCGTCGCGATTCCGCGGACCAGGAGCACCCGGGTATTCGGCGGCATCGGCGTCGCGTACACGCTCGTCCTGCTGGCGGGGCTCGCGTTGAATGTGGTCGGGCTCGAAGAGCCGTTGTTATGGGCGCTGCCGGCGATCGTGGTGATCTCCGTGTGCGCTGCGCCGCTGTGGCTCACACCCGCGCACTTCTGCATCGGCACCGCGCTGTTCTACGCGGCGGGCACGCCGTTGCTGCTGAGCCTGCCGGACCCGCACGGCGACGTCAGCGTCGTGTGCTGGATGTGGATCCTGATCGCGGTGCCGACCTCGGCCGTGTTTCATCTCGGCTTCTACTGGTTCCGGCGCAATCACTTCCTGCTCGAAGACCGGCTCGCGCGCCTCGCCGCCACCGATCCGCTGACAGGCCTTCAAAACCGCCGCGCGTTTCTGGAGCAGGCGGCGCTGCGTCTGTCGAAGCTGAATAGCGGCGCGAAGGTCAGCGCGATCTTTCTCGACATCGACTACTTCAAGTCGCTCAATGACCAGTTCGGCCATGCTGTCGGCGATCAGGCGCTGTCGGACGTGGCGCGCGTGCTGAAGGAGCTGACGGCGGCGGCCGATATCGTGAGCCGTATCGGCGGCGAAGAGTTTGCGCTGTTGCACGACGCAGCGCTGCGTCCCGCCGCGCAGCTGGCCGAAACGCTGCGCGCGGCGATCGGGCGCATCGCGCGCCCCGATGGCCAGTTGAGCGCGAGCTTTGGCGTCGCGGAATATCGGCCGGGCGAAAGCGTGATGGCGCTGCTCGACCGCGCGGACGAGGCGCTGCTGCGCGCGAAGTATTCGGGGCGCAACCGCGTGTGCGCGGAACGCGCGACCCTTGTCGACCCGGTGCGCCTGACATGGACGCACGTCCGCGCGGGCGACGGCACGGCGTCGCAGCCGATCCGCCAGCAATGGGACGACTTCTGGCTGACCTCGCATTTCCAGCCGCTCTACAGCCTGTCGCACCAGAAGCAGGTCGGCTTCGAGGCTCTGTTGCGCGGCGAGCGCGAGGATGGCGCGCAGGTGCCGCCCGTCGAGCTGTTTTCCCCCAAGCCATTCACCGATCAGGGCGAACTGGACCGCACCAGCCACGCGCTGCATCTGAACAATGCGCGCCGCCTGATACCGGACGACGCGTGGGTCTTCCTCAACATCCTGCCCGCTACCTTCGTCGCCGACGGCTATCCCGACCAGCTCGCGGAGATCGCGCGCTCAGCGGGCATTCCGTCCGATCGCGTGGTGCTCGAACTGCTGGAGTCGCACGGCGGCAGCGTGGACGATATGTCGCGCGCGGCGGGTCAATATCGCGATCACGGCTTCCTGATTGCCGTCGACGATTTCGGCGCGGGCCATTCGAACCTCGACCGGCTGCTGCGCATCCGGCCCGATCTCGTGAAGCTCGACGGCGAATTGATCCGCGCGAAGAGCCCCGGCGCGGATCAGCCGATCCTGCCGAAACTCGTGTCGCTGCTGCATCAGGCGGGCATGCTCGTGGTCGTCGAAGGCGTCGAGACCACGGAGCAACTGATTCTCGCCGTCGAATCGAATGTCGATTTCGCGCAAGGCTATCTGCTCGGCCGTCCGGCACCGACCGTGACGCCGCCCGATGCCGTGCATCGGCGCATCGATCACGCGTTCGACGTGATCGCCGAAGGGCGCGCGCATCAGCATGCGTTGTTCGAATCGGAAGTACGACCGTACCGGCAGGCGCTCGACGCGGGTGTCGATGCGTGGCTCAAGGGCGTGCCGCTCAACGACGCGTTCTACGATCTCGCGCAAATGGAGCTATGCATCAGCTGCTTCGTGCTCGACGACACGGGCCGGCAAATCGGGCATGAAGTGTCGGGCAAGGCTTCTGTCATCGACGGCGGTTCGCTGCATCCCGTCGCGAATCCACGCGATGCGCGCTGGGACCACCGGCCGTATTTCCGCAATGCCGTGCTGCGGCCGGGCGTGCCCATCACGAGCAGCCCGTATCTGTCGCTGGCGAGCGGCAGGCCGTGCATCGCGGTGACGGTCGCGTTGCAGTCGGCCGTGGGACGCTGCGTGGTCGGCGCGGAGCTGGACTGGTCGCTGCAGCGTCTGCCTTGGCCGACGGCCGAGCATTGGTGATGCAGGAGTTATCGGAAGGCCGGTTCGTCGCTCGATGAATGCAGTTGCGCGAGCAGCGCGCAGGCCTGTTCGTGAAGATCAGAAGCCGTTGGGCGAAGCGCGAAACGTGTCGATTCGGGCAGCCGCGCAAAGTGCTTGCCCGTGCTGCGCGCATACGCGGGGTCGTAATGCAGATCGATCAGCTGCTCGAATAGCTCGACACGGCGATCTTCGTCGATCATGTTGTGCCATTCGCCGATTCGCACGCGTCCATGCAATTCGACGAGCCGCGCGAGTTGCGACTTGAAGAGGGCACGGTCGTCGAACAGGTGCGCATAGTCCTGCAGCAGCAGGCGGATGCGCTCGTCGCGTTCCGTCACCACGGCGACGCACGAGCCGCGACGGATCTGCTCCGTCAACGAAGCGGGCAACGCAATGGACCCGATGCGCCGGCTTTCCGCTTCGACGAACACGGGCTGTTTCGCGTCGAACCTGCGCAAGGTGCCGACGAGCGCGGTATCGAATGCTTTCTGCGAGGGTTGCGGCTCGTTGGGGAGCATGCCGAGAATCGAGCCGCGATGCGCGGCCAGCGCTTCGAGGTCGAGGGTTTGCGCATCGGCCCCCGCGAGCGCGTTCAGCAGACGCGTCTTGCCGCTGCCCGTGTGGCCCGCAAGCACGATGTAGCGGAACTGCTGTGGCAGCGTGTCGAGGAGTATGACGACGTTGCGGCGGTAGGTCTTGTAGCCGCCGTCCAGTTGCCGCGCGCGCCAGCCAATCAGATTGAACCACGTCGCCATCGAAGCGGAACGCTTGCCGCCGCGCCAGCAGTAAATCAGCGGACGCCAGTTGCGCGGACGGTCCGCGAAGGTCGTCTCCAGATGCGCGGCGATGTTGCGCGACACCATTGCGGCGCCTTGCCGGGTCGCCTCGAATGGCGACACCTGCGCGTACATCGTGCCGATGATCACGCGCTCCTCGTTGGACAACACGGGCGCGTTGATGGCGCCGGGAATGTGGTCCTCGGCGAATTCGAGCGGCGTGCGGACGTCGACGATTTCATCGAAGTCCGCGATCTGGTCGAGCGTGACGAGAAGCGAGTTCAAGGGCTGAAGCCAAAGGCCGCCGCGGCGCGGCGTATCGATGGATTATCGCATGTCGGACTGTTTTTTCCGTCCGCGGCCGTCCGCACCCGCAAGCGGCGCTCGCGTGCAAATACCTCACGTTATGATGTAAAGTAACGGAAAGCGACGTAAGCTGAAGGTATGGAGGCGCAACATGTCGATTTCGTCGGTATTGCAATGGTGTTTCGGAACCCAGCGGCATCATATGGGACTCGACCACGGCAACGGTGAATCGGGCGACGAGCGGCGTTCACCGGAACGGCAGGAGGAACAGCGAGCACTGCTCGACGAGCTGCGTCGGCAGGCGTATTTGCGCGATCTGCTGCGGCTCACGTGCGCGGATGTGATGCGCAAACCGCCCGTCACGGTGTCTGTCAGTGAAACCATCGGCGGCGCGCTGGCAACGCTGGACGCGCACCATATCAAGCTGCTGCCCGTGGTCGATGCCGAAGGGCGCCTCAAAGGCGTGGTAACGCATGTCGATCTGCAGCCGCTGGACGAAGTGCTGCCTTTTCTCAAGCTCGCTTCCGACACCGTCGCGCCCGAGAGCGAAAGGCGCGAATGGCCCGTCACGACGGTGATGTCGAGCCACGCGCAGCACGTCGATGCGACGGCGCCGCTCATGGAAGTCATTCCGCTGTTCACGAAGAACGGCCATCATCATCTGCCTGTCGCGGATGAGGACGGGCGCGTCGTCGGCATGCTGACTCAGGCCGATATCATGAAGATGATGTACGGCCATCCGGGCGGCTTGTAAGCGCGCCGTGCATTCGAATTCACGCGCTCAGCTGGCGTAACGGTTCGCCGCGCGCGGCCAGTTCCACGATCGCCTCGCCGATCGCGCCACCAATCAGGATCACGGCCGGGCTGGCAATCTGTCGCGCCGCCGCGCGCGCCGCGATGTCGCCGAGCGGCGCGCAAACCCGCTTCTCGCGCGACGTGCCTGCCCACTGCACGACGGCAGCGGGCGTATCGGGTGCTAGCGTCTCGCCCAATGCTTCACTGATGCTGTCGATACGGCTCGCGCCCATGTAGATCGCGAGCGTCATGCCCGTCGCCGCGAGCTTCGCCCAGTCGGGCTCGGTGCCGTCGCGCAGGTGCGCGGTCACGAAGATCACCCCCTGGCAATGATCGCGATGCGTGAGCGACACGCCAAGCGAGGCCGCCGCCGCGAATCCCGATGAGATCCCGTTGACGATCTCGACGTCGATCCCTGCGTGCCGCAGATCCGCGATCTCTTCACCGGCGCGGCCGAACAGCAACGCGTCTCCACCCTTGATACGCACGACGTGCTTGCCTTGCAGCGCGTAGCGGCGCATCAGGCGCTGGATGAACGCTTGCGGCGTGGACTTGCAGCCGCCGCGTTTGCCGACCTTGACGACGCGGGCATGCGGCGCTTTCAGCGTCGCGATCTCGTCGTTCACGAGGTCGTCGATCAGCAGCACGTCGGCGGCTGCGATCGCCTTGGCCGCCTTGAAGGTCAGCAGATCGAGGTCGCCGGGTCCTGCGCTGACGAGTGTGACTTTGCCCGTGTTCATTCTGTTCTCCATCGCGTGATCGTCGATCTTTGGCCGCCAATGCAAACGGCGTCCCGTCCGTGCATGCACGAAGGGGACGCCGCTGTCCTGTGTGATTCTGCTGTTAAGTAATTCGATGCCGGCGCCTTTGCCGGCGAAGCAGTTATTGCAAGAACGAGGCCAATGTTCGCATTCCCAGCTTCCATGCGGATATGAGGCATAGCAGGCTGCGCCGGCGAGAGCGGGCGCGCACCCACGCAGTGCTGCGACGCACCACGAACGTGCCGTGAGGCATCACGATGAATCGCTACTCGTCGCTCCGCTGAACGAGGCAAACATCCTCTGACGCTTGCCACGCATCGCGTCCGGCCATGCTTGCCCGCATGGCACACAGCTTGCGTCACCAAACTGCCGCGGCGTCGACGATGACCCGCGTCGCATCAAATTTTTCAGGCTTCGAATTGGACAACGGCGTCCCTTCTATCCGGTTTTCGAACCGGACGGTCGGGACGCCGTTTGCGTTTACTGGCACGCGTGCTTCGCGTTGCATTGCCTAAGACATCTGGAGACAAAATGAAGCAGCGCATCTCGACGTTGATCGAATTCTTCGCGGGAGAAAGGGCGTCGATGGTTTCGCACGTGACGGATGACGAAGACCGTCAGCGAAATGGCGCCTGCATTCGTCCCGAACGGCTCAGAGGGCGTCGCGGATCGCGTGCGCGGATGCCCCGCGCCATGGCGCACAGGCAGGCAGCGACGGCAAGTTGCGGTTGCTAGACCCGCCGTCGCAGGGACTGATTTCTCGACCCGGAATGGACATTGACACAAATCGACATTTCGAATTTGCGCTGTGACTACATTGTGTTTTTTTGCAATTCCGAACACCTTCGGATGACACACAATGGACACCACACAACACACGAACGAGATCGAGCAGAACTACGACGACAACCCTTACTACTCATTCTCCTATGAGCAGTCCGCGCCGGAACACCTTGCCGCCGTCGCGCATGTGTTCGGACTGTCCGCGCCCGATGTGAGCAAGGCGCGCGTGCTCGAACTGGGTTGCGCAGCAGGCAGGAATCTCATTCCGTTCGCCGTGCGCAATCCCGGTGCGCGCGCGATCGGCGTCGATCTCTCCAGCGCGCAGGTGAAGGAAGGGCGTCAAAACATCAAACGCTTGAAGCTGAAGAACGTCGAGTTGCGACAGCAGGATCTCACGACACTGGGCGCGGTGGACGGGAAGTTCGACTACATCATCTGTCACGGCGTGTATAGCTGGGTGCCGCAAGCCGTGCAGCAGGCTATCTTGCGCGTCTGTAGCGAGAACCTGTCGGCGGACGGCATTGCTTACCTTGGCTACAAGACGTATCCGGGATGGAAGTCGCGCGAGATCGTGCGCGATGCGATGCTGTTGCGCGCCGGCGGACTGAAAGGCGCTGGCGAACGTCTCGCGCATGGACGCGGCATGCTCGATTTTCTGCGCGAGCATGCAAGGAAGGACAGCGTGCTGGCGCGTGCGGTCGAGCAGGATCACGAGATGGTCAACAACAGCGACGCGGGCTTCTCCGCCTATGTGAATCACGACTATCTGGCATCGTCGAACGCGCCGTGTTACTTCCAGGACTTTGCGAAACGGATCGACGAGCACGGGCTCGCGTATCTCGCCGATGCGAACCTGCCTTCGATGTTCGCATCCAATTACGGCGATGAGATTGGGCGGCTGCTGCTGGCGGAATGCGGTCACAGCCAGGTGCTGACCGAACAGTATCTGGATTTCGTGAGCGACCGGGCGTTCCGGACTTCGCTAATCGTGCATAAGGAACGCGACGGCGGCATCCAGTATCGCGTCGAACATGAGCGTCTGCGCAAGTTGCATCTCGCGGCGTCGCTGAAGTGCGCGGACGACGACGTCCGCATGGACGATTCTCCGCAGCGTTTCGACGCGGAGAACGGCAACTCGATCATATTGAACCATGCCATCGACAAGACCGCCGCGATCGAGCTTGAACGGGTTTGGCCATTCACCATGAGCTTCGACGAGTTGAAACGCAATGTGCGGACGCGTCTGGGCAACGATGCAGCGCTGCCCGATAGCGACATCGAAGCCCGGCTCGACGTGTTCTTCAACGCAATGGTCGTCAGAGGGCTGGGCCGTTTCCGGCTTCATCCGCTGACGCGAAGCTCAGGCAATGCGCATCTGCACGCCGCTGTGCGCAACTATCCGGCCGGGCTTCCGCGAGGGCAAATGGCGCACACGTTCAATCCCTGGCATCAACCCGTCCAGATGGATGCGGTCACGCAGTTGCTGTTACCCCATATCGATGGCAGCCGCAACGAGACTGATCTACTTGGAATACTGTCGAAAGCGGTCAAGGAGGGCGCGTTGACCGTTTCGCGTCCGGCGGGTGAAAACGACGAAGCGGGCGAACGTATCGTGCTGGCGCGCGAACTGGAGCGCGCTCTGAAGCGGCTGTGCGCGTGAGCGTCGGCATCGTCGGACTCGAAACACGTGGGAATGTCTGCTACTGTTGACTGATTCGTCAACGCGTCGTGTCCAGCGCGCGGCCCATCGTTCATCGCAGAGGATCGTCATCATGCAGACATTGGAATGTGTGTTGCCCGCCGCCGCCGCGCTCGGCGAATGTCCGCGCTGGGACGAGCGCCGCGCGAAGCTGTGGTGGGTCGATATCAACGCGCCCGCGCTGAATTGCTTCGATCCGAAGACAGGCGAGAACACCGCGATTCCGATGCCCGAGAACATTGGCTGCTTCTCGCTGACCGAGGACGATGGTTTTATCGCGGGCATGCGCACGGGGATCTTTCTGCTCGATGCGAAAGGGCAGGTTGTACGCAAGCTGTGCGCGAACGCCGAGAACCCCGCCACGAGCCGCTTCAACGACGGCCGTTGCGACGCGCGCGGACGCTTCTGGCTCGGCACGCTCGACGAGCCGAAGGCGGGCGATGCGGCTGCGCTGTATCGCTATGCGAACGGCGCATTGACGAAGATCGACGCGGGCCTGCTCACGTCGAACGGCATGGGGTTCAGCCCTGACTATCGCTGGTGCTATCACTCGGATACGCCGCGCTTCACGATCTACCGTCATCCGTACGACATCGACAGCGGCGAGGTCGGGCCGCGTGAAGACTGGGTGAAGTTCCAGCCGACGGCGACGGATCGCGGGCGTCCCGATGGCGCATCGGTGGATAGCGAAGGCTACTACTGGTCGGCGTTGTATGAGGGCGGGCGCGTCGTGCGCATTTCGCCCGAGGGCAAGGTCGTCGAAGAACATCCGCTGCCCGCGCGCTGTCCGACGATGTGTACGTTCGGCGGCGACGATCTGCGTACGCTCTACGTGACGACGGCGCGTGGCGGGCGTCCCGCGGAAGAGATCGAAAAGTTTCCGCAATCGGGCGGCGTGTTCGCGATGCGCGTATCGGTGCCAGGGCTGATCGAAAAACGCAGTGCGTTGCGCGTGAAGGAGTAAGCGCGCGGCGTCGCATCAGTCGCGAATGAAGGGGGCATACAGCGCTGCCGTTATCATATGCGCCTGTCCACGAACGCGACCGAACCCATCAGCATGTCGAGCACTCCACGCATCACCAGGCGCGTCTCCGCAACACGCAGCGCGCTCGCGGGACCGCCGCGCATGTCCGACGTCGCGGCGCTGGCGGGCGTATCGAAGATGACAGTGTCACGCGTGCTGGCTGGCCGCGGCGTCGCGCCCGCGACACGCGAGCGCGTGCAGCTTGCGATCGACGAACTCGGCTACGTCGCGGACGCTGCGGCAGGCGCGCTGTCCTCCGGGCGCTCGGCGTTCGCCGCCGTGCTCGTGCCGTCGCTGGCCAGTTCCAACTTCTCCGACACCGTGCGCGGACTCACGGCCGCGCTCGAACCGCACGGCCTGCAACTGCTGATCGGCGATACCGACTATGACCTCGAACGCGAAGAGCGGCTCGTGCGTTCGATGCTGCGGCATCAGCCGCGCTGCATCGCGTTGACGGGCGCGCAGCACACGCCCGCGACGCGCGAACTGCTGGTGCGCTCGGGCGTGCCCGTCGTCGAGATGTGGGATTTGCCCGCGACGCCGATCGACGCGGCCGTAGGTTTCTCCAATGCAAAAGCGGCACGCGAAATGGTGCGCTATCTGGCCGGGCGCGGCTATCGGCGCATCGGCTTTCTGGGCGGCGCAAGCGAGCTCGACAGACGCGGCATGGAACGCCTGAAGGGCTATCTGCAGGAAGTGAAGGCGCAGGGTATGGGCGAGCCGCGCGTCGTACGGCTGGGCGAGTCGCCCATCACGATGAGCCACGGTGCGCCCGCGCTCGAAGCGCTGTTGCAGCAATGGCCCGACACGGATGCCGTGATGTGCGTGAGCGACATGTCGGCGTTTGGCGCGATCATGCAGTGCCACCGGCGCGGCCTGTCGGTGCCCGGCGATATCGCGATTGCGGGCTTTGGCAACTTCGAAATGGCCACGTGCTGCACGCCGACCATCACGACGGTTTCCGTCGACGCTTACGGCATCGGTACGCGCACGGGTGAAACGCTGCTGGCCGCGCTTGCCGAAAACGACGGTGCAGCGCGTCATGCATCGGCGCGCACATCGACGCGCAAAAGCGTGAAAATCGACTACGCGGTGATCGCGCGCGAAAGCGCCTGACGCTTGTCGTTGTGGCCTTTCGTGTCGCGCGAGTGCCGTGCTACCATGATCCGATGTTACCGATAACGTGCCGTACGTGATGCGCCTTTGACGCGCGATGCGAGCGAAGCAACGACGGCACAAGCAAACATGGAGACACGAGATGACGGAGAACACGCAAGCACGTCGTCTGCGCAGCCAGGAATGGTTCGACGATCCCTCGCACGCGGACATGACCGCGCTCTATGTCGAGCGCTTCATGAATTACGGCCTTACCCGCGAAGAGTTGCAGTCGGGCCGGCCGATCATCGGCATCGCGCAGACGGGCAGCGATCTCGCGCCTTGCAATCGTCACCACATCGAACTGGCCGCGCGCACGAAGGCGGGCATCCGCGACGCGGGCGGCATTCCGATGGAATTTCCCGTACACCCGCTTGCCGAACAGAGCCGTCGGCCAACGGCCGCGCTCGATCGCAATCTCGCGTATCTCGGCCTCGTCGAAATCCTGCATGGCTTTCCGCTCGACGGCGTGGTGCTGACCACCGGCTGCGACAAGACCACGCCCGCGTGCCTGATGGCGGCCGCGACCGTCGACATGCCCGCTATCGTGCTGTCGGGCGGTCCGATGCTCGACGGCTGGCATCAAGGCAAGCGGGTCGGCTCCGGCACCGTAATCTGGCACGCGCGCAATCTGCTCGCGACGGGCGAGATCGACTATGAAGGCTTCATGGAACTGACGACGGCCTCGTCGCCTTCCATCGGACACTGCAACACGATGGGCACGGCGCTGTCGATGAACAGCCTCGCGGAAGCGCTCGGCATGTCGCTGCCCGGCTGCGCGAGCATTCCCGCTGCGTACCGCGAGCGCGGGCAGATGGCGTATGCGACGGGCAAGCGTATCGTCGAGATGGTTCGCGAAGATCTGAAGCCCTCGCGCATCATGACGAAAGAGGCGTTCGAAAATGCGATCGTAATGGCGTCCGCGCTGGGCGCGTCGAGCAATTGCCCGCCGCATCTGATCGCGATTGCGCGGCATATGGGCATCGAATTGAGTCTCTCGGACTGGCAGCGTGTCGGCGAACAGGTGCCGTTGCTCGTCAATTGCATGCCCGCGGGCGAATATCTCGGCGAGAGTTTTCATCGCGCGGGCGGCGTGCCTGCCGTCATGCACGAACTGTGCGAAGCAGGCCTCGTACACGAATCGTGTATGACAGTATCGGGCCGGACGATCGGCGATATCGCCGCGAGTTCGGTGACAGGCGATCGCGACGTGATTCGCACGACAGCCGAGCCGCTCAAACATGGCGCGGGTTTCATCGTGCTGTCGGGCAACTTCTTCGATAGCGCGATCATGAAGATGTCGGTGGTCGGCGAAGCGTTCCGGCAAACCTATCTGAGCGAGCCGGGCCACGAGAATACGTTCGAAACGCGCGCGATCGTGTTCGACGGTCCCGAGGATTATCACGCGCGCATCAACGATCCGTCGCTTGAAATTGACGAACACTGCATGCTCGTCATTCGCGGCGCGGGAACGGTCGGTTATCCGGGCAGCGCGGAAGTGGTCAACATGGCGCCGCCCGCGGAACTGGTGCGCCAGGGCATCACGTCGCTGCCTTGCATGGGCGACGGACGGCAGAGCGGCACGTCGGCGAGTCCATCTATCCTCAACATGTCGCCGGAAGCGGCCGTCGGCGGCGGTCTTGCGCTGTTGCGCACGAACGACCGCATTCGCGTCGATCTCAACGCGCGCAGCGTACAGTTGCTCGTCGATGAGGAAGAGTTGGCGCGCCGCCGCGCAAGCATGAGGTTCGACATTCCGGCTTCGCAAACGCCGTGGCAAGAGTTGTATCGTCAGACGGTCGGGCAGCTTTCGACGGGCGGCTGTCTCGAACCTGCGACGCTCTATCTGAAAGTGATCGCCGAGCGCGGGAATCCGCGGCATTCGCATTGACCAACAATGATTGGAGGCTCGCTTCATGACTGCATCGAACGAAACGAACTATCTTCCCGACGACCTCGACCGCGCGCTGCTGATTGGCCGCGTATGGCGCAAGACGGACCGTCATGAAGGGCCGAGCGTCGTGGCCGTGCGCAATGGCGACGTGTTCGACATCACATCGAGCGCGCCGACCACGGCCGATCTGTTCGAACGCGACGATGCCGTCGAGATCGCGCGCAACGCGCCCGGCGAGCGGCTCGGCAGCGCAGCCGATCTGATCGCCGCGAGTCTCGCGAACGACACGTCGGCGAACCTGCAACTGCTCGCGCCCTGCGACGTGCAACCGATCAAGGCATGCGGCGTCACATTCGCCGTGAGCCTGATCGAGCGCGTGATCGAAGAGCAGGCGGGCGGCGATCCCGCGAAGGCCGAAGAAGTGCGGCATACGATCGCAACGGTGATCGGCACCGACCTGTCGAAGATCAAGCCCGGCTCGGAAGCGGCGGCGCGACTGAAGGCGGAACTCGAGCGGCGCGGCGCGTGGTCGCAATACATGGAAGTCGGCATCGGCCCCGACGCGGAAGTGTTTTCGAAGTCGCAGCCGATGTCGTCCGTGGGCTTCGGCGCGGATGTCGGCCTGCTCGCGGCATCGACATGGAACAACCCTGAGCCGGAAATCGTGCTGGCCGTCAACAGCAGGGCCGTGATCGTGGGCGCGACGCTCGGCAACGATGTGAACTTGCGCGATATCGAAGGGCGCTCGGCATTGCTGCTCGGCAAGTGCAAGGACAACAACGGGTCGTGTTCGATCGGACCTTTCGTGCGGCTCTTCGATGGCGACTTCACGCTGGATACCGTACGTCGCACGAGCGTGTCGCTGCGCGTCGAAGGCGTCGACGATGGCTTTCTGCTAGAAGGCGTGAGCCATATGTCGGAGATCAGCCGCGATCCCGCTGATCTCGTCGCGCAGACGTGCGGCAAGCATCATCAGTATCCGGATGGCTTCATGCTGTTCCTCGGCACGATGTTTTCGCCGATCAAGGACCGCGACGCGAAAGGCGGTGGCTTCACGCATCACCTCGGCGATATCGTGACGATCTCGACGCCGCAACTCGGCGCGTTGCGCAACACGGTGCAGCTATGCACGGAGATCACGCCGTGGACCTTCGGCGTGCGCGCGCTGTACGCGAATCTGGCGGCGCGTGGACTGCTGGGTTCGAACACGCAGTAATTTTTTTCGCGACCGCAGTTTGGTCAATATTCGAGAAGTAAACGTTTGCGAATCGCGTTATCGCAATTCGCAAACGTTCAAATAATCAGGATCACAAAATCATCGAATATCTCTGCATTCTCTCCCCATTTAAAATTCCGCATTAAAGCCTAAAGGCGGGCGACTGGGCGTCGATATACACGGAAAGGCAAAACCGGAGCGATCCGGCGACGCAAAGCTATAGGGACTCCGTGCAGGAGTCAGCCAGTTGCCTGTTGCATCCGCAGCGGGCCAAGCGATGGACGGTGATACAAGCCGTCGTCAGGAGGCATCGAGATGTTCAACGCTCGCACACCCGTTTCAGGGTTTCGCGCTATTCAGTGGTTGCGTCGCGTGGCGTTGCTTGCAGTGGCACCGTTGGCCATTGCCGTTCATGCAAACGCTTATGCGGCAACTGTGCTGCCGCTGACCGTTCCCGCGTATTTCGATCCCGTCGGCAAGGGCGCCGGTTACTGGAACGATCTCGCGACGACGGCGGCCAAAGTGCCGACCATGGTCATTCTGAATCCCAACAGCGGACCCGGCACGAACGCGGATGCAGCGTATATCGCGGCAATCGCGAAGCTGCATGCAGCAGGCGGCCGCGTGATCGGCTATGTGTCGACGGCGTATGCGAAGCGTTCGTTGTCGGCTGTCGTGACGGACATCAATCGCTATATCGCGCTCTATAAGATCGACGGCTTCTTCATCGACGAGATGACGTCGGATAGCGTGACGTCGCATATCCAGTTCTATCAGTCGGTCTACAACTACATCAAAGGGCTTTCGCCCGCGTACTCGGTGATGGGCAATCCGGGCACGAACATTCCCGAGCTTTACGCAAGCCTGCCCACCGCCGATCAGTTCGTCGTATTCGAAGATTCGGCGAAGCGCTACGCAAGCTACGCACCGGCGAAGTGGCAAGCCAGCTATCCGGCGAAGCGTTTCGCGCACATGGTGTACGGCGCGACGGAGGCGCAGATGCCGGGCATCGTGTCGTACGCGGCGATGCATGGCGCGGGCAGCGTGTTCGTCACGTCGACGGGTTTGCCGAATCCGTACAAGAATCTGCCCGCCTGGTGGAGCCAACTGGTGAGCAGCGTGCTCGCAATCAGATAACCAAGAAGAACGAAGGCGCTTCGCGCGCCGTGCAGTTCGATGTCGATGGACGCCAGGCGCTTGCGCCTGGCTTTTTTTTGCGCCAACGCATTTGGGCAAATGCGTGCATGCCATATCCCGTTGATCGAATACGCTTAGAATGCGTGCTGAAATGGATTGCGTTCAACGCAGCGAGGCGCACCGATAGCGCCGTTTTCAACGGAGAGGATGTTGTGCAATTTCTGAATCGCACGATTGCTTCGGGCAATCGCGTGCTGCCAATGCTGTGTGTTGCGCTGGCGTTGTGCGCTGGCGTAGCGAACGCCACGCCGGCCGCGCCCAAGGGCAACGTGGCGCACGAGACAAGCGCCCCGGCAACGCCCGACCGCTTTACCGCCGACGACCCCGTCAAGGTGCGCGACATGCTCGCGAGCCAGATGCCCCCGGCCGCGACCGATTCGCTGAGCACGCGCATCCGCAAGTACGCGCGCGAACCCTACGATCGCATCGTGCGCGGTCATGCCGCGGCGGCCGAAAATGGGCAACGCACTTTCCTGTTCATGATTCCGGCGCCGCACGGCATCCTGTATCGGTCGAATACGCATGTGCTGAGTGTGAACGTGCCGCTTGCAAGCGACGAGGATCCCGACGCGATCCAGCTCTACCAGAGCGTCGATGGCCCGAGCGGGCGCGGCCTCGTGATCGCCCCCGATGCGAAGGCCAAGGGCTTTATCCAGAAGATCGATTCGATCGAACTGGCGACGGAAGGCAAGGCGAAGACGGCGGCGCGCGGGCGTCTGACCGTCCCGCAAGCAGCCTTCGAGCAGGCCGACAACAGCTTTGCGATCGTGCTCGTCTGCACGCTCGAACCGCCTTATCTGACGGAGACGCGAGAGCACAGCGATCCCACCGACGAAGAACCCACTGACATCACGCGTCGCACCTCGACGCTGCACGCGAACGTTCAGGCAGTCTGGCTGGTGAACCAGAAAGACGGCACCGTGATTGGCAAAGGGCTGCGGCTCGGGAAGTAGCGGCGCATATCGACGCATATCGGCCCGATACGCGTCGCCGTGCATGTCGGAAACGGCGCATGCATTCTCGGAAAAAACCTACGTACCCTTCTGCGACTTTTTCTTTCTGATGCGGTAAGGTATTACGCTTCTTCTTACAGCAGCGGCAGTCCCTCGCAACATTTCACATCGGAGAATAAGCTATGAAGGCAAAGTGGGCAGCGGTTCTGATCGCGGCATCGACGTTCGGCTTGATGGCAGGCCAGGCAAGCGCGCAAGTGGCAGGCTCGCAGACCATCGGCGTGAGCGTCGAGCAGGAATCGATCATCGTCAACGGCTGGAGCGCGAAGAAGAGCCTGCTTGGCAAGCCGATCTACAACGAGCAGGGCCAGAAGGTCGGCGTGCTGCACGACATCATCATCGCGCCGGACAATGCTGCTTCGTTCGCGATCGTCGCCGCGCATCAGTTCCTCGGCGTGTCGCAGCATGACGTCGCCGTGCCGTTCTCGCAGATCGACTTTACGGGCGGCAAGCTGGTTTGGGCAGGCGCAACCAAAGACGCTGTGAAGGCCATTCCGGCGTTCCAGTACGCGAAGGTTCGCGCAACGCCGATCGCTCGCAAGGAATACAGCGAGCATCACTAAGCGTGTCATGCGGTTCGCATCGAGTTCGAGCGAACCGCACGCATAAAAAAACGCGGCAGCCTTTGGGCTGCCGCGTTTCGTTTGAGGCTCCGCCGCGCCCTTATCAGGCGGCGGCGATAGCGATCAGCTGCGTTCGAGGAACGGGCGCAGCTTGTCCGCGCGGCTCGGGTGATTGAGCTTGCGGATCGCCTTGCCTTCGATCTGGCGGATACGCTCGCGCGTCACGTCGAACTGGCGGCCCACTTCTTCGAGCGTCAGTTCCGAGGCCGTGTCGATGCCGTAGCGCATGCGCAGCACCTTCGCCTCACGCGGCGTGAGAGCATCGAGCGCTTCGTCGATCGCGCGGCGCATGTTCGCATGCACGGCGGCGTCGGCGGGCGACGTTGCGGACGTGTCTTCGATCATGTCGCCGAGCGTCGTGTCGGCGTCTTCGCCCACGGGCGAATCCAGCGAGGCCGGATTCTTCGCGATCTTCAGGATGCTGCGAATCTTCGCTTCGGGCATGTCCATGCGCTCGGCGAGCACCGACGGATGCGGCTCCTGACCCGTCTGCTGAACGATCTCGCGCTGGATGCGGTTCAGCTTGTTGATCGATTCGATCATGTGAACGGGCACACGAATGGTGCGCGCCTGGTCGGCGATCGCGCGCGTGATGGCCTGACGGACCCACCACGTTGCGTACGTCGAGAACTTCCAGCCGCGACGGTATTCGAACTTGTCCACTGCCTTCATCAAACCGATGTTGCCTTCCTGGATCAGGTCGAGGAAGTGCATGCCGCGATTGACATACTTCTTCGCGATCGAAATGACAAGACGCAGGTTTGCTTCGATCATCTCGCGCTTGGCCTGACGCATCTTGCCTTCAGCCGAGCCGAGCTGCTTGTTGATCTGCTTGAGCTGCTGCAGCGGCAGCGCGATCGACGCTTCGATGTCGACCAGCTTCTGCTGTTCCGACTGGATCGCAGGCAGGTGACGCTCGAGCGCCGGACCGTACGACTTCGACTTCGCGGCGATGCGCATCGTCCAGTCGAGATCGGTTTCGTTGCCCGGGAACGATTCGACGAATGCTTCGCGCGGCATGTCGCAGCGGTCCACGGCGATCTGCAGGATGTGGCGTTCGATCGCGCGAACCTGCGCGACCTGCGCCTGCACTTCCGCGCACAGGCGATCGATGGTCTTGGCCGTGAAGCGGATCGGCGTGAGTTCCTGCTGGATGGACTCGCGCAGGTTCGCGATGGCGGTGGCGCGGCGCTTGTCCGTGACGGGCATGTCGGGCACGCTGGCGAAGAGGTCGCGCACGCGCCCGAAGATCGCGAGGCTGTCCGCAGTCAGTTGCTCGAGGCGCGCGGCGTTGGCTTTTTCGCCGCCGTCGTCCGACAGGTCGCCGTCGTCCTCGTCCGAATCTTCGTCCGAGGCGCTCGCTTCCAGCTCTTCTTCCGCAGCGGCGTCCGCTGCTTCCTCGTCGAGTTCGGCGGCTTCGCTCGTGTCGCTGATGCCGTCGACCAGTTCGTCGATGCGGATTTCACCCGCTACGACGCGGTCCACGTCCGCGAGGATCGTCGAGATGATCGACGGGCACATCGCGATGGCTTGCACCATGTCCTGCAGGCCGCCTTCGATGCGCTTGGCGATTTCGATTTCGCCGGCGCGCGTGAGCAGCTCGCTCGCGCCCATTTCACGCATATACATGCGGACCGGGTCGGTGGTGCGGCCGAATTCGGAGTCGACCGTGGACAGCGCGACTTCCGCTTCTTCATCGGCCTGATCGTCCGATGCGGCAGCCGACGGGCCGTCGTTCAGAAGCAGCGTTTCCGCGTCGGGCGCCGTTTCGTACACGGACACGCCCATTTCGCCGAACGTGCTGACGATGGTTTCCATCGCGGCCGTTTCGGTGAAATTGTCGGGCAAGTGGTCGTTGATGTCGGCGTGCGTCAAATAGCCGCGTTCGCGGCCCAGCGCGATCAGCGCGCGCATCTGACGTTGACGCTCTTCAACGAGGGATTCCAGCAAGGCCGCATCTAGCGGCGCGGCGGCGGGTTGCGCCTTCGCTTTTGCTGCGCGCTTGGGCGCCTTTGGTGCGGTGGTTTCGAACTGGGAATTGTCCCGGTCAAGCTTTGCCAATACGTTCTCCTCGGCAGGCTGTTTCGCATCCCCGCGCAAACACGCGCGGCAGGCGGGCTAACCTGTCGGATCGTGAGGTGTGGGCGGGGTGTTGCACGAATCGATTGACGCGGAACGGTGTGCTCGAAGTCACTGGCGATGCGCTGGCATGCCAGCACGTTCACCCGACTCCGGCGCAGTGCCTTCCAGTTAGGACGCAATTCGACGCGTGCTGAAAAGTGAATCTGCAAGTGTAGCAGAAAAGGTGGTGCAGCGCACCAGTTTTATGCAACCGCTGATGCCCCGTGCTGGTGCATGCCCATTACCGCCGATCGCGCGACAAGTCGGACGCGACAATGCCCGCGAGCGCCGCGACCAGCAGGCAGCCGACCGTCAGCAGCGTCTTGGCGACGGCCACGGACACATGCTCGGGCCCGATCACCGCGAACGCGCCGACCAGCAGCCCAACGGCCGACAGCGCGAACATCGCCCACGGCGCGCCGCCGTGCTTCGCGGCATCCTTCGCGACGCAGTTGTCCTGCGCGCGTTCCGGCTCGGGAACGGTAGACGGTGTGGTCACGGCGGAAGCTTTAGACGACGAAGAGATAGAACCTATCTTATGCGACGCATCGTTCATTTCGACAACGTGTTTCTTTCGAACCGGTAACTGGACAGGATGGGCGTACGCCGTGGCCGGCTGCCGCGCTGCGAGGTCCATCATGTTATGACATAACGGGAACGGCGTCAGCGGGCAACGCGTGGGGTGTGCAGAAGTACAACGTCAAGGTAACGGGCCATCGCCCGTGTCGCCGCCGCCCAGGCGTTCCTGACAAAAATCCAGATACGCGCGAACGATCGACGACGGATGCCGGTGCGACGGATACAGCAGATTGATCTCCTGCAAGGGCAACGGGTAATCGGGCAGCAGCGCGACGACGTGGCCTGCTTTAACATCATCGGCGATCAGGTACGGCGGTAGTTCCGTCGCGGCCTCGCCGCGCAGCACGCGAAACCGCAAATGCGCGTAGTCGTTCGTCGATATGAGCGGCTTCGGCTGGAATGTCGCGTTGCCGAGCCGCCATAGCGGCCGCGCGTAGCTGTTCTGCATCCACGCCGCGCAAGGATAGCGAGCGAGGTCGTCCGGCGTGACGGGAGCGCCGAGCCGCTCGACGAGCGCCCGGCTTGCGACCAGCACGTGCCGGTACGCGAGCATCTTGCGCGCGACCATCATCTCGTGATCGATCGCGCCGACCCGCAGCGCGACATCGATGCCGTCTGCCGTCAGATCGACGCGGCGCTCGGTCGAATAGACGAACACGCGAATGCCCGGATAGCGCTGCTGGAACGCGTCGAGCACGGCCCACCACGGTTCGAACGACGGCGGCAGCGACAGTCGCAGATAACCCTTCAGTTGCGCCTGCGAACTGTGTACGGCCTCCCGCGCGTCGACGAGCGACTCGATGCCACGGCTTGCGTGTTCGTACAGGCGCGTGCCGGCGTCCGTCAGCTTCGTGCCACGGGCCGTGCGTTCGAGCAGTTGCACGGACAGTTGCTGCTCCAGTTCGCGCATCTTGCGGCTCAGTGTGGGCAGCGGAATGCCGAGCCGCTGCGCCGCCGCCGACAGACTCCCCGTCTGCACGACGTTGACGAACATTTCGACCGCGTTCAGATCCATCGTTCGTCCTTCCATATTTGAGAGGAGGGGTACCAGTTTTGCGCGTTCCGCTTTTCATTCCGATAGGCCAAAGTAGCATCACATCGTCCCAATCAACAAGGAGAACCAGATGTCTATCGTTGAGAACCCGGTTGAAAGCCACATCGAATCGCGCATCTCGGCAAACCATTTCGATGCGGCGCGCCTTCTGGCCGACCATGAAATCGAAGACCTGATTCGCCTCGCGACGAAGGCGCCTTCGGCGTTCAACCTGCAGAACTGGAAATTTGTCGCGGTTCGCACTGCCGACGCGAAGGCGCGTCTGTTGCCGCACGCGTACGGGCAACAGAAGGTCGTGGACGCGGCGGTCACGTTCATCGTCTGCGGCACGCTCGAACCGCACCGGACGCTGCCGGTTGCGCTTCAGCCGTCTGTGAACGCCGGGCTGATCGATGACGCGACCCGCGACGGTTGGCTCGGCGCCGCGCGCTCGATGTATCAGGACAACCCGGCGCTCCAGCGCGACGAGGCGATCCGCTCGGCGTCGCTTGCCGCGATGACGCTGATGCTCGCGGCGCAGGGGAAGGGACTCGCGTCCGGTCCGATGATCGGCTTCGATCCGGCCGGTGTCGCGCGCGAGTTCGGACTCGCGTCGACCGACGTGCCCGCGATGCTCGTCACCGTTGGCTATCCCGCACCGGGTAACTGGCCGCAAAAACCACGCAGACCCGTTGCCGACGTATTGCAGTTGGCCTGATAGCGGCACCTTCAGAAGAAAGCGGAACAATTACCCAATTAATCAGGAGTCCAAGATGAAAGCCTATGTGATCGAACGGGCCGGCGGCCCGGAAGTGCTCGAACTGCGCGACATGCCGTCTGTCCCGCCAAAGTTCGACGAAGTGCGCATTCGCGTGCGCGCCTTCGGTATCAACCGAGCTGAAGCGTATCTGCGCGTCGGCAAACTCGGACCGATCGACGCGCCGCGCGTGCCCGGCATCGAAGCGGTCGGCGAAATACTCGAAGATCCGTCCGGCGCATTTCGCGTCGGCGAGCGGGTTGCAACCGCGATGGGTGGGCTGCAGTTCACGCGGGCGGGGAGCTATGCGGAGGAAGTCACCGTGCTCGCACGCAACGTGGTGTCGCTTCAGGGCAGCGCGTTGCCGTGGGAAGAGCTGGCCGCGCTGCCGCAAGCGTATCTGACCGCGTGGGGCGCGCTGCGTAAAAGTCTGAAGATCGAAGCGGGGCAAACGCTGCTGGTGCGGGGCGCCACTTCGTCGGTCGGCCTTGCTGCCGTCACGTATGCGAAGGCCTCGGGCGCCCGCGTGCTCGCTTCGACCCGCTCCACGGAGCACGCCGGGCGGCTGTATCGCGCAGGCGCCGACGCGGTCATCGTCGACGTCGGGACGATCGCAGAACAGGTGCTCGATGCACAACCGGCCGGCATCGATGCTGCGCTCGAAATCGTCGGCGCCGCGACGCTTCGCGACACCATGAAAGCGGTGCGCCCGTTCGGGGCGATCACGGTGATTGGCATGCTCGGCGGCCCGCCCGTGCTCGATCAGTTCAATCTGATCGCCGATCTGCCGCCTGCCGCGCGACTGAGCTTCTTTCCGAGCCAGCTGTTCGGCACGGAGGCTATGCCGCTCACCAATACGCCGTTGAAGTCGCTCGCACTCGATGTGGAAAACAGGCGTATCCCGTCTCACCTCGTACAGGCTTTTGCATTCGACGAACTGCGGGACGCGCATCGTCTGATCGAGAGTAATCGTGCGCTCGGCAAGATCGTGGTGCGGGTATGAATGCGGCATGTGAGAGGACTGTCACCATGCGACTCAGAACATGGTTCGTTCCCGTGCTGTTTGCGGCTAGCGTCGCGCTGCCGGACGCCGCGTCTGCCGCGCCCTTGACCGACACGGACCGCGCCATCACGCAACAACTGCATCGCTACGAGCAGGGGTTGAACGCGTCGGACACCAACGCGATCATGAGCCTCTACGACGACGCACCTGTTGTCATGGCACAGTACGCGCCGCCGGCAGTAGGGCGTGAAGCCGTGCGCGACGCGTACACGCACGCCTTCAGCGCGGTCAGGCTGAACGTGCGTTTTTCGATCGATGAGATCAAGCCGCTGTCGCCTGACTGGGCGTTCGCACGCACGCGCTCGACGGGCACGATCGAAACGTTGACGGGTAAGCACTCGACGCAGCCCGAGGCCAATCAGGAGTTGTTCATCCTGCATCGCGGGGCGGACGGCATCTGGCGGATCGCGCGTTATGGCTTTTCGTCAACCAATCCGCCCGCGGTCTGAATCCGCTATCTAGACGGGCCCCGGCAACGCGGTCCGTGTCTGGCGTCGTGCTTCGGCCGCTTCGCTGACGTCCCAGAACGACAGCACCTGCACCGACAGCCGGCAGCGATGCCAGTACATGCCATGCAGGCGTCGCCGTATATAGTTCAGCGTCGTCCAGTTCGCGCCCTTGATGGCGATGAGCGCGGCGGGGTGCTCGTCGGCCTCGCCGACCAGTTCGATATCGCGGCAGTCCGCGTGCGAGTAGCGGAACACGAGCGCCTTCACTTCATCGAGCGAGGCTTTTTGCGGCAGACCGCTAATCAACAGTTTCATGCCCTTATCCGGTTCAGCCGATGATGCTCACGCCGCCGTCGACGAACACCGTGTTGCCCGTCATGCGGCGAGCGTAGGGCGTCGCAAGGAACGCGCAGGTGTAGCCGACGTCCATGATGTCGACGAGTTCGCCGATGGGCGCTCGCTCGGCCGCTTCGGCGAGTAGCAGATCGAAGTCCTTCAGTCCCGACGCGGCGCGCGTCTTCAGCGGCCCCGGCGAAATGGGATGCACGCGGATGCGCTTCGGCCCGAGTTCATGTGCCAGGTAGCGGCATGACGCTTCGAGCGCGGCCTTCACGGGCCCCATCAGATCGTAGTTCGGCACGACGCGCGTCGCGCCCAGATAGCTCATTGCGAACAGCGATCCGCCTTCGTCCATCAGCGGCGCGGCGAGGCGCGCCATGCGGATGAACGAATGGCACGAAATGTCCATCGCCACCGAAAAGCCTTCCGCCGAACTGTTGAGCAGGCCACCTTGCAGATCGGCCTTCGGCGCGAACGCGATCGAATGCACGGCGACGTCGAGCCGTCCCCACGTCGCGCGGATTTCATCGAACACGGCTTCGAGTTCGCCGGGCTTCGACACGTCGAGCGGCAGCAGCAGCGACGCGCCGAGTTCCTGCGCGAGCGGCTCGACGTAAGCCTTGGCCTTTTCATTCAGATAGGTGATCGCGAGTTCGGCGCCAAGCTCGCGGAACGCGCGCGCGCAGCCGTACGCGATCGAATGCTCGTTCGCGATGCCGACGACCAGCACCTTGTGTTGCGCCATCACCTGACTCGTTGGCGTGTCCATGCTTACCCCTCCAGCCGGCCGAGCGCGTGCCGGGCGATCATCAGTTCTTCGTTGGTCGGAATCACCCATACGTCGACGGCGCTGGTCGGACTGCTGATGCGCGGACCGTGCCGTTGGTTCGCCGCTTCATCGAGCGAGACGCCGAGCCACGCCGCCAGCTCGCCCACACGCTTGCGCACCGGGTCCGCGCGTTCGCCGATGCCCGCGGTGAACACGATCGCGTCGAGCCCGCCGAGCGCGGCTGCAAGCGAGCCGAGTTCGCGCGAAATGCGATAGCAGAACAGCTCGACGGCTTCGGCGGCTTTCGGATCGTCGCTTGCGAGCAGCGTGCGCATGTCGCTGGAAATGCCGGACACGCCGAGCAGACCAGAGCGCTTGTAGAGCAGCGACTCGATCGCACGCGCATCCATATTCGCTTCTTCGAGCATCCACAACACGACGCCTGGATCGAGGCTGCCCGAGCGCGTGCCCATCACGAGTCCTTCGACGGCCGTGAAGCCCATCGTGCTCGCGATGCTTTTGCATTGGTCGAAGGCGGCCATGCTCGCACCGTTGCCCAGATGCAGCACGACGGTTTTGCCTTTCGCGGCGCGGTCGTCGATTTGCGGCAGCACGCTCGCGATGTATTCGTACGACAGCCCGTGAAAACCATAGCGCCGCACGCCGCGCTCCGTAATATCAGGCGGCAACGCAAAGCGCGTTGCGACAGTGGGCTGCGTGTGGTGAAACGCCGTATCGAAGCATGCGATCTGCGGCACCTGCGCATTGCGCGCCATGATCGAACGGATAACGGCGAGATTGTGCGGCTGATGCAGCGGCGCGAGCGGCACGAGCGCTTCGAGATCCTGCATCACCTGCGCATCGACGCGCACGGGCTTCGAATACTTGTCGCCGCCATGCACGACGCGATGGCCGACTGCGAGGAGTGTTGCGCGTCCCTGGCCATGGCTGCGCAGCCAGTCGAGCAGAAACGCAGTCGCATTGTCGTGTCCGAGCCGCTCGCCTTCGGGCCAGCGTTTGTCTTCGATGACTTCGCCGTTTTGCCGCTTCGCGGTGAAGCGCGGGTTCGTGTAGATCTCTTCGATCTTGCCGCCTGCAATGGGTTCGAGCTGCGCGCCTTGCGCTTCGAACGCATGAAACTTGATGCTCGACGAACCCGCGTTGATGACGAGGATGACGTCCATGCCACTCCCTCAAGACGTGTCAAACGATGGCGGAAGAGGATTGCTCGCGCCGCGCGAGCGCGACCATCGACGCAACGGCACACGAAGCAAGCCGCGTGATGACGGAATCTGCGCGGCTGGTGAGAATGATGGGCACCTTCGCGCCGAGCACGATGCCGGCGGCATCGGCGCCCGCGAGAAACGTCAGGCTCTTCGCGAGCATGTTGCCCGCTTCGAGATCGGGTACGACGAGCACGTTCGCATGGCCCGCAACAGGCGAGTTGATGCCCTTGATCTTCGCGGCTTCCTCGTTGATCGCGTTGTCGAGCGCAAGCGGGCCGTCGAGTATGCCGCCCGTGATCTGGCCGCGGTCGGCCATCTTGCACAGCGCGGCGGCTTCGAGTGTCGATGGGACCTTGGAGTTGACGGTTTCCATCGCCGACAGGATCGCGACGCGCGCAACGGGAAAACGCAGCGCATGCGCGAGGTCGATGGCGTTCTGCACGATGTCGCGTTTCTCGTCGAGCGTGGGCGTGATGTTGACGGCGGCATCGGTGATGATGAGCGCTTCGGCCCGGCCCGGCACGTCCATGATGAAGCAGTGGCTCACGCGCCGCTCGGTACGCAGGCCGGTGGCGCGCGCGACCACGGCGCCCATCAGCTCGTCCGTGTGCAGCGAGCCTTTCATCAGTGCCTGCGCACGGCCTTCATGCACGAGCTGCACCGCGCATTCGGCAGCGGCGTGGCTATGCGCCGCGTCGACGATGGGCAGATCGCCGAGATCGAGATTGCCCTGTTTCGCGGCCGCTTCGATTTTCGCGCGCGGGCCGACCAGTATCGGCGCGATCAGTTTCAGCCGCGCGGCTTCGATGACAGCCGACAGCGAATCGTGATCGCAAGGATGCGCCACGGCCGTAGGCGTCGGCGGAAGCGTGGCGGCAAAGGCGATCAGACGCTCGTATTTCTCGCGCTTGTGTTCCATCTTCAGTGCCCTCGTAGGTGAGGCGATCGGAGTGCCCGTCGTGCGCGGCGGACTGTGACCGTCCACTCGCGCACGCGGATGCCATCTGTCATTCGACCTGCTGGCGCGCAGGCTCTGCGCGTCGCGATGCTTTCTTCTTCGATGCCGATTCGAAGATCGTCAGCACGCGTGCGAGATCGGCGCGTTCGTGGTCGTCGAGCGTCAGCACCGTGCTGAGCTTGTCGATGTCGCGTGCCGCGTTGCGGATGTTGTCGGGCGGCGCGCTCGCGAGCAGGCCCGGCAATGCGTCGATCGCGGCCTCGCTGTCGAGGCGCAGCAGCGCGGCCTGTTCCCGCACGACATGCTTGAACGACAGAATGCCCTGATCCGACAGCTTGCTCAGCATTTCGCGCGCGAGGTTGAAGCGGCGCTCGTCCGCTTCGCCATGCGTGCGCTTCACATACAGCAGCGCGCGCACGCTCGCTTCGAGCAGACCGCCTTCCGTCATGTCGTGGCGCAGACGTTCATGTTCCGCAACGATCGACGCTTCGCGCTCTTCGGTGTCGCCGGGTTCCGTCAACGCGGCGTTGGCTTCGCTGTCGCTGCGCGGCGGGAGGCCCGCGAAGGCTTGCAGCCAGGGCGCGCCATAGACGGTTTCGAAAATCTGCTCGACGGCAGCGTCGCGCATGTCGCGATAGAAATCGAACGACGCGATGACGGCATTCGACATGACCGTCTGCATCTGCAGGAACGGGTTGTCGGCCGCAACGGGCGCGCGCGCTTCTTTCACGCTTTCGGCCGCCTTCGCGACGGACGACGCAAACGGATTGCGATCGGACCACAGTTCGTACGTGACGCGCAGCGGGTGAAGCTTGCTCGAAAGATCCGTTGTCCACGGCGTCGTGCATGCGCGCACCCACGGCTGCATGAAGCTCCGATACAGGCCGAGGTTGACGCGCGACAGATACGCAGCCGTGGCGAAGCGCCGGTCGCTTTCGGGGTCGGGCTGCACGATCTCGCGCACGTCGGCGATGGTGCGCGGAGAAATGGACAGCACATACTGGCCTTGCGCGAGTTCCGCGTAAGGCGTCGCATCCGTCTTCGCGCCCATGTGCGCTTCGTACAGGCCCGACGGCAGCAGGTCGATCAGATCGATATTGCTGACGAACTCGCGATGTTCTTTCTTCCCCGTGCTGCTCGACACGAAGATGCCGAGATGGCCGATGCTGTCGTGCGTCGCGTAGACGATGGTCTGGTCGTGGCCGAGCAGATCGGCGTCGTCGCGATAGAGATCGGTGATCCAGCCGAGCGCTTGCGGCGGCGGCGTGATGTTGTCGCCATACGAGCAGAACACGACGATGGGCGAGCGGATATTGCGCAGATCGAGCCGCACGCCTTCCGAAGTCACGATCTCGCCGCTGACGAAGCGGTTGCCGACGAACAGGTTATCGACGATGTACTGCATTTCGCCCGCGTTCAGGAACACGTGGCCGCCCCAATACTTCTCGAAGCCGAGATAGCGCGGACCTTCCGTGTCGATGCTCGTGTACAGGTTGTACTGCTTGGTCCACAGCGTGTTCGCGGGGTTCAGGTTCTCGAAGTTCTGCACGAGCCACGCGCCGTCGAAGCGGCCATCGCCGAGATCGCCGGTGAGCGCCGTGAGCCACGAGCCGCCGAGCATGCCGCCCGAATAGCGCATCGGGTTCTTGCCGCGCCAGCCGGCCCAGTACGACACGGGCGCACCCGCGACGACGATCGGGCCGAACAGGTCGGGGCGCATCGAGGCCGTCATCAGCACTTGCCAGCCTGCCTGGCAATTGCCGATCACGGCGGGTTTGCCGGGGCTGTTCGGGTGCAGTTCGATGACTTTTTCGAGGAACGCGGCTTCCGCATGCATCACGTCTTCGACGGTTTGTCCTGGCACGGGGTCGGGCAGGAAGCCGATGAAATAGCAGGGATGGCCAGCGCGCAACGCAGCGCCGATTTCGCTGTCGCGTTTGAATCCGCCGATGCCGGGCCCGTGTCCCGCGCGCGGATCGACCACGACGAACGGACGCAGGCGGCCGGGATCATGTCCCTCCGCAAGGTCGCGGTCGGGCTTCAGATCATCCGGCGCGACGATGCGCACGAGCCCGTAATTGACGGGACGCGGCAGCGTGCGCCCATCGATGATGAGCTCGGTGCCGAAGTCGAGCACGTTGGGCACGCGCTCCTGCATGTGCGCCTGATACTGATTGCCGCGTTCGCGCATCACGTCGGCGAACAGCACGCTGCGCTGCCATGCGTCGACGGCGTAGGCGTAGCCTTGCGCGAACAGATTGCCGGGCATCGATGCGAAGGGCATCGAAGGCGCGAATGTGTCAGGTGTAGCGGAGTTCGGTTGAGACTGATTCATGGTCGCATCTGCTCCCTCAATGGGTCGGCGCCGCGGTCTCACGCGAGGCTCACATGCACGTGCGATGCGCGCATGAAGCGCTTACCCGACGCGCGAGCATCGTCGCAATGAGTCGCGCGGCCTGAAACCAGGGCGAGACATCAACGCGCCTCGACGAGGCGCGGCTTCGATCAAGATCAGCGATAAAAATGGCAGAAGCATGACGCTTTGATGAATGCGAACATCGGACTCGCACGTTGCGCGACCCGATGCTTGTTGCGTTGCGTCAACAACCCAGTGTAGGACGGGATGATTTATCTGGCAATCTGAAATATGCCAGCGAGGGTGTGTGGAATTGAAGCATTGACTTCGATCAAGGCGATTGCATTGCCCGCCTTGATCGAATGTTTTATCCAGGCTAGCGGCTTGCGTCGCGAATCATGTTGCGCGCGATCACCAGTTGCTGGATCTGCGTCGTGCCTTCGTAAATGCGGAACAGGCGCACGTCGCGATAGAAGCGCTCGACGGCATACTCGGATACATAACCCGCGCCGCCATGAATCTGCACCGCGCGATCCGCGACGCGGCCGCACATCTCCGAAGCGAACAGCTTGCAGCACGATGCTTCCGTCGATACGTCCTGTTTGTCGTCGCGGCGGCGCGCGGCATCGAGCACCATCGAACGCGCGGCGTAGATTTCCGCGCGGCTGTCGGCGAGCATGGCCTGCACGAGCTGGAACTCGGCGATCGGCTGGCCGAACTGCTTGCGCTCCATCGCATAGCGCAGCGCATCGTCGAGCATGCGCTCGGCCGCGCCGACGCAGATCGCCGAGATATGCAGGCGCCCTTTGTCGAGCACCTTCATCGCCGTCTTGAAGCCGACGCCTTCCCTGCCGCCGATGATGTTCGCAGCAGGCACGCGGCAGTTCTCGAAAATCACGTCGCAGGTATGCGCGCCTTTCTGGCCCATCTTCTTGTCGATCTTGCCGAGCGAAAGTCCAGGCGTGCCTTTCTCGACGATGAACGCCGAGATGCCGCTCGCGCCTTTGATCTCGGCGTTGGTGCGCGCCATCACCGTGTAGATGCCCGCTTCGGGTGCGTTGGTAATGAAGCGCTTGGTGCCGTTGATCACGTAATGGTCACCGTCGCGGACAGCCGTCGTGCGCAGCGACGCGGCATCCGAACCCGAACCCGGCTCCGTCAGTGCGAACGACGCAATCAGTTCGCCCGACGCGAGCTTCGGCAGATAGTAGTGCTTCTGCTCGTCGGTGCCGTCGATGATGAGCCCCTGCGAGCCGATGCCGTTGTTCGTGCCGATCAGCGAGCGGAACGCGGGCGAGGTCTTCGCGATCTCGAACGCGGCGA
This sequence comes from Paraburkholderia steynii, assembly GCF_900100565.1. NCBI lineage: Bacteria > Pseudomonadati > Pseudomonadota > Betaproteobacteria > Burkholderiales > Burkholderiaceae > Paraburkholderia > Paraburkholderia steynii. The sequence goes on from NZ_FNDI01000004.1 coordinate 242,767, forward strand.
GCACTTCCTCTTCCATTGTGAGTCCGAGGCCGCCGTATTCCTCCGGAATCGACAGCCCGAAGAGACCGAGTTCACGCATCTCGCCGACGATGCCGGCGGGGATTTCATCCGTTTCGGCGACTTCGTTTTCTGCGGGCACGAGACGCTCGCGCACGAAGCGCGACAGCGAGTCGAGAAGAATGGACAGTGTTTCCTGATCGCGGATCATCGTTTTACCTGTGTGCTATGACGCGGTTCGCCTGTCGCGCTCGCATGAACGCGTGAGGCACGCCGCGCCGGGTCTTTTCATCGCCGCCCGATGGCGGCCTCCACGCGTTTGACAAGGGCCACGAGGCGCGGGCCGATGTCGTTCTCCAGCTTGTCGCGGCTCAGCACGAAGGCGGGCCCGCCGCAATTGAAGGCCATCTGAGTGCCATCGGGTGCCATGAACGGCACGCCGACGCTCGCGATGTCCGCATCCCAGTCGCCATACGACAGGCAGAAGCCGCGCGCGGCGTAATCCTTCATCGCTTCGCCCATGCCGCTTTCGATGCACGGCCAGGCGGTTTCGTCCTGCGCGCGCACCTGTTCGAGCACCGCGTTGCGTTCGGCATCGGTGGTGGCGGCGAGATACGCGCGGCCCATCGATGTCGTCGCGATCGGCAGACGCGTGCCGATGCTGCGCATCACGGTGATCGGCGCGCTGCTGCGCACCCATTCGACGTACAGCATCGACAGCCGGTCTCGCACGCCGATCGCCACCGAGCATCCCGCGTATTCGGCAAGCTCCTGCATCAGCGGTCGCGCGAGGTCACGAATGTCGAGGTTCGACAGCATCGCGTAGCCAAGCGAGAGCACGCCCGTGCCGAGGCTGTACTTGCCGAGCGCTTCGTCGTAACGCAAATAGCCGAGCTTCGCGAGCGTGCCGGCGAGCCGCGCGACGGTGCCCTTCGGCAAGCCCGTCCTGCGCGCCAGTTCGGTCAGGCCGAGATGCCGTTCCTTCAGGCCGAAACAGCGCAGCAGTTCGAGGCCACGCGCGAGCGCTGTGACGAACTGGCGATCGGTGTCGTACGGTTCGTCGTCGAAACGCGCGATGTCGCGATGCTCGGGCGGCTGGTTGGGACGCATGTCGCGCTTGTCTCCCGCTTTGGTGCTTGGGGCGAATGCTGTCATGTCGCTCAACTTCGTGTCAATCGGTTGTGGGGTTGTGGTTCGCATAGCGGACCATTGTAGAGCGAGGTTGATGGATTCGCCAATTGGTCCCGGCAAGCGATCTGACGCGGGGCTTGTGTCTATTATGAGAGGGCGTGTGAAGGGATGATGATGGGGTTAACCACTAAATACTACTTGAAGAAGTCGGCGGGGGAGGCGGGGCGCAAACGAGCCATCACATGTTGGTGATGGTTCGCAATGCGGACCAAGCTGCGGAAGGCTACCAGGTCCGGATCGAAGGCTGCGTGTTGTCCCTCGGCGAACCGCCTGGACCATAGGGGTCGGGATTGCCGAACCGCGACATCGTTCCGTTCGTGCGCGCGCGGCTCAGTTCGTCGCGCACCTGGGCGCGTGTCTTCGGTCCGTCGCTGGGTGCGGCTGCGGGCGGCGGGGCAGGGGGCTCGTGGGATTGCACCGTCGATGGCGCAGCGGGTGCCGATGGCTGCTCAACGGGTTCGGCGACCGTAGCGGCAGTTTGCACCGCGGATGCGATCACCGGTTCAGGCTGCTTATGAGGGTGAAGCGCAGCCGTGTTGGCTGCGGGACCGCTTGCGGCTGCATTGTCCGTCGCACTGTCGGAGCGGATATCGACGAGCGGCGTTGCATCGATTGCGGGTTGGTCACGGTCCGAAGTGTCCGTCACATGACGTGACGTTGCCGACCGCGCATGCGTCGTTTTCGCGGAAGCACGAGCGCGCGCAAGCGGCTGCGCAGCGCTTTGCTCATTCAACGTGGCCGATCGCATCTCGCGCGCCTGCGCTTCGCGCACGGCCAGTTCTTTTTGCAGCAGCAGCGCTTGCGGCTCGTCACCGCGCATCGTCAGCACCGCGTCGAGCAGCACGTGCGCGGACGCGAGGTCGCCGCGTTGCAGGCTGTCGTGTACCGCCTGCAACACGCGCGCGATGCCCGCGTTGCGCGGATCGTCGACAGGCGCGTCGGGCGTCACGGGGCGCGCGGCGGACGACAGGGCGCTATCGACGCGGCCTTCCGTATTCTTCGCAGCCGACTCGCGATTGCCGAACCGAAGTCCCAGCGTCGCAAGTGCCAGCGCGCCGATCAGCAGGCCGCCCGCGACGAACATTCTGTTGGATTCACTCAACATCGCGCTTCCCTTCGGGTCAGTGCCGCACACGTCGATACGCGCATCGCTTCACGCGCATTCCGCAGACAAAAAAAGCGCGAGCTGCGCCCGTATGCAATACGAGTTGTAGCAGCAATTGGATGCAGCAACGTGGGCAAATAAAATCTGGCGAGCGGGATTCGTCACAGGTTTGGCTGATGTGCCGCCATTTTCCAGTAGCATGGCGCCAACGCGTTTTTCGGGGATGCGCATGGGTTATCTGTTGGTTCTCGCCGTGGGCCTCGCGGCGGGCACGCTGAGCGGCGTGATCGGCACGGGCTCGTCGATGATGCTGATGCCCGTGCTCGTGATGCTGTTCGGTCCACAGCAGGCGGTGCCCATCATGGCGATCGCGGCGATCATGGGCAATTTCGGCAAGGTGCTCGCGTGGTGGCGCGAGATCGACTGGCGCGCCTGCGGCGCGTATTGTTCGACCGCCGTGCCGGGCGCGGCGCTCGGTGTACGGACGCTGCTCGCACTGCCGCCGCATGCCGTCGAGATCGCACTCGGCCTCTTCTTCGTCGCGATGGTGCCGGTGCGCCGCTGGCTCGCGCGTCGCTCGGTGCGCTTCTCGCCGTGGCACCTGGCGGCGATCGGCGCGCCCGTCGGGTTTCTGACGGGCATCGTGGTCTCGACGGGGCCGATTACCGTGCCCGTGTTCATGGGCTATGGACTCGTGAAAGGCGCGTTTCTCGCGACGGAAGCGGCCGGCTCGCTGGCCGTCTATGCCGCGAAGGTCGCGACCTTCAACCACTTCGGCGCGCTGCCGCTGCACGTCGTGCTGGATGGCCTGATCACGGGTTCCGCGCTGATGGTGGGCGCGTTCTGCGCACGGCGCATCGTCGTGCGCATGAGTCCCGGCACGTTCAGGCTGGTCGTCGACGGGTTGATGCTGTCGTCCGGCCTGTCGCTGCTGTGGGCGGCGGGACGCTGATCGAAACAGCTACAACAGGGAAGGGAACGACATGATCGAACGAAACATGGTCTCCACGGCCTTCGATTTGCCCGGCTATACCGTCGATACGTCGCTTGGCATCGCGCGCGGAATCATCGTGCGTTCGCGCTCGGTGGTGGGCGCGATCGGCGCGAGTCTGCAGACCATCTTTGGCGGCAATATCTCGCTGTACACGTCGCTGTGCGAGCGCGCCCGGCAGGATGCCTACGAGCGCATGCTAGCCGAAGCGGCGACGCTCGGCGCGAATGCCGTGATCGGCATGCGTTACGATGCAACGGAGATCGGCGCGGGCGTGACGGAAGTGCTGTGCTATGGAACCGCCGTACACGTGCGCCGCAACGTGTAACCGAAGTTTTTCAACCAGAAGGAAATGTCAATGCGTCTGCTGCTTGCTCTGCTATTGCCGTGGTTCCAGTTCTTCACGATTGGCCGGCCGTTCGCCGGGATCATCTGCCTGGTGCTGCAACTCACGATCATCGGCTGGCTGCCGGCGGCGATCTGGTCCGTGTATGCGCTCAGCCAGTACAACACCGACCGTAAGATCGACGAAGCGCTCGGCCGGCGCTCGTAAGCGCATTCGTTGCAAACACATCTGATCAGGCTGGTTGCGTGCATCGGCCTCAAGCAAATGCGCTTCGAGGCCGATAACCAGACGTTGGGCTCCTGTAGCGGGCCCCAATGCCACGGCCCAGATGAGCACAACACACACGCCCCAGTCCATCCGCCTTCGCGCACTCGTCGATACGGTGCAGCGCAACGAACGCACGTTGCGCCGCTTCCAGGATGTCGAGCTTCAATTGATCCGCGCGCAGGATTTCCTGTCGCTTTGTCGTGTGCTGCTCGACTATCTGCCGCGCGAATTCGGACTGGAGGGCGTGACGCTGTGGCTCAACGACACGCTGCCGCTGCTGCACGAACTGGCGTTGCGGCACGCGAGCAACGCGAACCGGCGAAGCAACGAGAACAACGGGGTGGCCGCCTCGTCGCTTAAGACCTCGCGCGAGATGGGCGACGCCGCCGCGCGGCTCTGTTCTCAGGGGCGTCCGTGGCTCGGCACGCCCGCGGCGATGGACGACACGGCGATCAATGCGTGCTTCGGCAGCGACCCGCGGCCTGCCAGCATCGCGCTGTTGCCGCTCGCGACGAACGGACAGCCGAGCGGCTATCTATGCCTCGCGAGCGACAACGAAAGCCGCTTTGCGCCCGGCATGGCGACCGACATGCTGGAGCGTTTTGCCGTGATCGTCGCGGCGAGCCTCGACAACGTCGCGCACCGCGAGCAGCTCGAACGCCTTGGCGCAACCGACGCGCTCACGGGTCTGCCCAACCGCCGCTATTTCGACGAACGCCTGCGCGAAGAAACGACGCGCGCGTCGCGCTACCGGCTGCCGCTGGGCTGCCTGTTCATCGATATCGACGGCTTCAAGCCGATCAACGACGCGCACGGTCACGCCGTAGGCGACCGCGCGCTGGCGATGGTCGGCGCCTGTCTGCGCAAGCAGACGCGCCTCGGCGACACGATCGCGCGCTACGGCGGCGAAGAATTTGCCGTGCTGCTGCAAGGCGACCTGAAGGATTCGCTGGTCGTGGCCGAGCGCATGCGCGCGGCCGTCGCGCAACTCGACCTGCGTGATAACGACGGCACAGGCGACGGCGCGCGCATTCCGTTGACGGTGTCGATCGGCGTATCCGCGCATGCAATGCAGCAAGGCGCCGATCTCGACGGACTCGGACGCACGCTCGTCGACGAAGCGGACCGCGCGATGTACAAGGCAAAGAGCGACGGACGCAATCGCGTGGCGACGCTCGTCGTGTAAGCGCGGCTGCGCTAGTCGTCGATGAACAGCATCGACACGTAGAGGATCGTCGACACGACGATGATCCCGGCGCCGACGAATACTTTCGTGCGGTTGAATTCGAGTCCGCCGTTGATCGCGACGGCAATGCCGGCGACGGCCGACAAGGTGCCGATCGCAGCCAGCACGACGTGCGCCTTGCTCCAGATCATTTTGCGGCGCGCGCGGCGCTTCGGGGAATTCCAGGGTTCAATAGGCATCGGGTTGATTGTGCGGGACTGCGAGATGATGTACGACTCCGTCTCGCCAGCATGGCGAGACGGAGTCGTGCAAACGCGCGCTTACTTGATCGGCGTACCGTCGCGCGTAATCTGCACGGCCGTCGCGGACACGTAGGTCGCGCGAATGCTGTCGCCAACCTTGATTTTGGTGAGTGGCACGTCCTGCGAGACTTGCAGAACCACGGTGTGCTGAGGGCCGCGCAGCGTCACCAGACGCTTCTTGCGGTCGATCTTCTGCACGGTCGCGACGACCTCGACGTGGCGAGTCTGTGTCGATGCGCCGCCTTGCACGGGTGTGGTCGTTTGCGATTCGACGCGCGAACGCACGCCCTTCGCGTCGACCTTGTCCGCCGTCAGCAGCAGCGCGCCCTTGTACGAGATATGCACCTCGTCGCCGACTTTCAGCTTCTTCACGTCGCCGACATCGGGATCGACGTCGACGATCGTCGTCTCGCCGCGCGGCCCGCGTATCGTCACTTCGTTGTTGTCGGCGTCGATCTTGACGATGTGCGCCGTGACGTCGGCGACGGCGGCCGTGCCGATGGCATTCGGAGCGGGCGAGGACGCCGGATTGTCCTGCGCGCGAGCGTCGATGGCGGGCGCGGCGAGTGCAGCACATGCGGCTGCGATGGCCAGGATGCGAACCGGACGGCGAGCTGCAAGTTGCATGGAAGACTCCTCGGTAGAATGGGCCTGTGGTCCGTGGGCCGATTGGTCGCGACGAAGCTGGGCGCGAAACCGGCGTCTGGGTTCAGGCGGGTTCAGCGACGTGGCTGGCCGCTTTTCTTCTTGCATCTTCATAGACGCGGCGTCGTTCCGCCTCGACCAGCAGGCGCTTGCGCTTGACCGACTGGCGATGAATGGGCGGCCCCATCACCGCGACGTAATCGGCATAGCGATGCTTCTGGTAGCGGCGGAAAAAGTCAGGGCCGGGCAAGCCGTTGCTCAGAGAGAGCAGCACGCCGTAGTCGATGGCCGACACCTCGCCGAGCGACGCGATGGCGCGCTCGAGTGCGTCGTAGCGCGCGGTGAGCGGATCGCCCGCGCCGAACATGGCGTGAAAGCGCTGATAACTGAGGAGACGCTCATGTTCCGCGGCGCGTCGCAATGCCAGCACGATACGCTCGACCCGTTCGGGTTCCATCTTGACCTCCGCGCGTGAAGCTCCATCACGCGAACAATGAACATGCTGCGCGACAGGCTACTGCAATTAATCGGTTATGCAGTTTATAGATGAAGTTGTTTCGCGTTGCTGGAATATTGATTTAACTCAATATGCAAAAGCATTTTTCTGGACATACGCATACACGCCGCATTTTAGAGCAGCGAACAGAGCATGAATAAATACTATTAGCGATGCAATCGAGATGTTCGATTTGTGTAGCCAGGTCTTGCCATACAACGTTCCTTAAAAACGTAGCAGGCGCACGGACCAAAGTGCGGACTGTCAGGCTGGATTGCAGTCGATGCGAGTAACTGTTACAGCATGCTAGCAAACGATTTGGGTAAGTTCAAGGCGCGCAATGTAATGCGATTGAAAAAATGTGACGAGTGATATTGTTTATCGAAATGGTTTGACTGTTTATTGCCGTTAAACGCAACGCAATAAAATTCGCAAATGATTCTTCGATATTCATGAAATTTTACGGACAGCCGACACAACCGGCCTTAGAACATATATTGGTTTTTGTCTTGTGTCATGTCATGCGCCACGCAGGCCCGTTATGCGGCACCTCGGGCTTTCGTCGTCCGACCGTCAACGAGACCGCTCATGCCTTCACGAAACGAAGCATTGCCGACTGTCATGCGCAGGCTCGCGGCGGGCAAGATGCTGATGGAAGGCGCGTCCGTTAGCGACATCGCCGCGCAGCTGCATATCTCCGAGAACACCGTGCGCAAATATCGCGCGCTCGTGAACGAGGGCGGACTGGAGTCGTTGCGGCAGATGAGTGTGGGCGGCCGTTCGTCGGTGCTAGACGAGGCCGCGATGCGGTGGATCGCGGCTGCGCTGAGCGGGCCCGCGGGTATACACGGCTTTCCGTCCGATGCATGGACCAGCAACCGTCTACGCGAGCTGATACGCGCCCAGTTCGGTGTCAGCTATTCGCGTGTCTACACGTGGCAGATTGCCACCAATCTCGGCCTCGGGCACCGGCTTACCAAATCCCGCAAATAAGCGCGCGCCGTCGTCCTCAGCGCGCCGCAGGCAGCAGTTCGCCCCAGGCGACGAGAATCTTCTGGATGCTGCGCGCGTAAGCGTCGCGCTCTTTCGGCGACTCAGAGTGATAGGCGCCGATCGCGCGCCAGGTGTTCCCGTACTTCACCATCTTCTGCTTCATGAGCCACGCGGCGACATAGATGTTCACGCAAGCGTCGGTGAGCGCGCGATGCGGAATGCCGAGGCGCTTCAGATCGCTGAAATGCACGGAGTTGATCTGCAACTGGCCGACGTCGATCGAACCGTTCGCATTGCGGTTGACAGCAGCGGCGTCGCCTTTCGATTCATGCCACGCGACGGCGCGCAAGATCAGCGGATTGACGCCCTGATAGACGGCAGCCTGCTCGAAGCAGTCGTCGGCGTGGGCGGCGCCGCACGTCAACGAGGCAAGCGAAAGCGCGAGCGCGCCCAGCGCGCATCTGAGCGGGCGCAGCGAGCGGGGCGCGGCGCGGAGTCGATGGTTGAACACGGGTGACGCTCCGTTGAGTGTGCGAATCAGCGGTTATTTCGCCAGCGCGAGGTCGAGTTGCTTGTCGACCGAGCGCAGATAGGTGCGCGAAGCGTCCGACACGACGAGACGCGCGGCGGGCGCGGTGGGCCGCACGTCGACGGCGGCGCGCACCTTGCGTTTTTTCGCGGCGGGCTTCGGCGCGAGCGGCTCGTCGTCGTCGGTCGTAGGCGGCAGCATTGCGAGCGTCGGCAGCGGCGGATAGACCTTGTCAGAGGCGGCTGTCGCGGCTGCGGTTGCGCCATTGGTGCCATTGGCAGCAGCGGCGCCGTTCGCCGACAGCGTGCCTGCGACGGCCGGCTGACCCGCTTGCGCGGCCTCGCTCATGAACGTGGTGAGCGCAACGAGGCTCGCCGCGCAGATGACAATACGGAACATGACCTGGCTTCCCCTCATGGCGTCGCGGCTGTCGGCCGGACCGACACGCTATACGGCTGGTTCGCGCCTGCCGTCAGGTTCTCGAGGCTGAGCTTCGCCGGATGCTGCGACGGCACGCCACGCCAGATTGCCTGGTTCAGGTACGGCAGATCCTGGCCGAGGGCGGTAACGAGAATCGTGGTCGGCTGCTTCTGCGCTGCGGCCAGCGCGCCCGCCTTGGCGAGCACGGCCGACAGTTGCGGATCGCGGGCGCCGAGCGCATCGGGCGGAATCGTAAAGCTGATGACATCGTTCGACACGGGCGGCTTGTCCGCCTGCGGCGCCGTATTGGCCGGCAATTGCGCGCAACCGGCCAGCGCGGCGATAACCATACAAAACGCAAGCTGCTTCACGAGCTGCTCCCAGAAGTCGTTGACGCTATTTCGGATTTGTCGGCAGAATCCCGTCGAACTTGATATGCAAACCGCAAACGTTTGCCAAATCGGGAAACTTGACTCAAGAACAGCGGTCGTTCGGAAACTCTGACCGTGGAGGATTGGGAAAAGCGGTGAGGTTGCCTCAGGGGTTGGCCGCGCAAAGAGGCATGTTTGAACGCGCAACCGGTTCTATGCGGATGGCATTTCCGCTTGTCGATCGCCGGGAGCGCCGCGGCAATCGCACTCATTTAGCGATCAACATGATCGCGTAACACAGACCTGATACACAGCCCCCTCGGGATATCGTCCCCATGCCCCCGGCTTGAGCAACCGGGCTTCATTCCACGTCGGTCCTGCATCAACTAGTCAAACGAAATGTCAGCGGATTTCATCTGGAGGCTGCTCGCCGCGTTCGCGTGCGGCGTCGCAATCGGTCTCGAACGTCAGATGCGGCAGCGCACAGCAGGGCTGCGTACGATTACGCTCGTCGCGAGCGGCGCCTGCCTGTTCGTCACGCTCGGCATGCTGACGGGCAATGGCGTCGCGGGCGTCACGCAGATCGCCGCGTATGTGGTGTCGGGTGTGGGCTTCCTGGGCGGCGGCGTGATCATGCGCGACAAGGGCTCGATCCAAGGCATCAATACGGCGGCGACGCTCTGGTGTTCGGCGGCCGTCGGCGTGCTGTGCGGCGCGGGGCATTACGGACCGGCGCTCGCGGGCACGGTCGTCGTGCTCGTGACCAACACGGTGCTGCGCGAAGTGAGCCGCGCGATCAACGCGACGCCGGTATCGAGCGCGGACCTCGTGCGCGAATATGTGTTGACTGTCGTGTGCCGCGAACAAGACGAGATCCACATTCGCACGGTGCTGTCGAACTCGATGTATTCGCAACCGCTGTCGTTTCAGAGTCTGACGAGCGAGGACGTTGAAAACGATCCGTCGCGTATCCAGGTGACGGCGACATTGCGCATGCACCCGAAGGATCAGGCCAAGCTCGAATTGATGGCGAGCCGGATCAGCATGGAGAAGAGCGTGTCGAGCGTCAGCTGGTCCGCGAAGGAAGCGGAGCCGACGCCTGAATAAAAAAGCGCATCGCGCGGCGATGCCGCGATGCGCTTTGCTGAACGTCTACTTCTATTTGAGCCGTGGGCTTACTGCGTCGCGAGATGCTTGCGTTTCGCGAGTTCCTGCGCGGCCGCGTATTGCGCCTGGATGGTGGGCAACGCCTTCTGCGCGGCTTCCTTCAACTGCGCGTCACGTCCCGACGCGATCTCCGCCTGGAACGCCGACAGCGTCTTCTGCTCGCCGCTCAATGCAACCTGCTCGATATACGCCTTGTCGAATTCCGCGCCGCGCAGATTCTTGATGCTGTCGAGCGTCGCCGTATCCGGATTGTTGTGCGGCACGTCGACGCCGCGCGGGCTCGCTGCGCGCAGCGCATTGGCGATCGTGAGGTTGTCGGCAGCGGCCTTTTCGGCGAATGCCTTCACGTCGCGGTCGGTCGAACGCGACGTCGCGATGCGCGCGGCATCGCGCTGCGTGGCGACGTTTTGCGTGCCGTCGTTGATGAAGGTCTGGTCGGCTGCATGCAGCCGCACGGAATCCGCGGACGCGGCCTGTGCCGGTTGCGTGGTTTGCGCGTGTACCGCCGATGCGAACAGCAACAGACTGGTCGTGGATGCACAGACGATGGAAGCGATGGGCAAACGGATCATGTGTTCTCCTTCAGTGATGTATGAATCAGCCGAAGGCATTCTAGGGGCCGGTCCCGCGTGCAGGTGAAACGACGATGTCGCTTGTGTAACGGGGCGTAAAGCTTGTGGCGCGCGGCGATGCAATGCGTTCGCGCGCCGAGTGGCCCTGCGAAGACATTTGCAGCGCGTCAGGAGTATCGTGAGCGGCACGGCAAACGGTGCCGGCTTCGCACACTCGTCAGGAGATCGCAATGGCCAAGGTTCTCGTTCTCTATTACTCGTCGTATGGGCATGTCGAAAAGATGGCGGAGGCCATCGCGGAAGGCGCGCGTGCCGCGGGCGCGCAGGTCGATATCAAGCGCGTGCCGGAGACCGTGCCCGAAGAGATCGCGAAGAAGTCGAACTTCAAGCTCGACCAGCAGGCACCCGTTGCAACGGTCGCCGATCTCGAGCAATACGATGCATTCGTGGTTGGCACGGGCACGCGTTATGGACGCATGTCGTCGCAGATGGCCGCGTTTCTCGATCAGACGGGTGGACTCTGGATGCGCGGCGCGCTGAACGGCAAGGTCGGCGCGGCGTTCGCATCGACGGGTACGCAGCATGGCGGCCAGGAGACCACGCTGTTCTCGATCATCACGAACCTGATGCATCTGGGGATGATCATCGTGGGCTTGCCGTATAGCCATCAGGGGATGATGAACATGACGGAGATCGTCGGCGGCGCGCCTTATGGCGCCACGACGATCGCAGCGGCCGACGGCTCGCGTCAGCCGAGCGCAATCGATCTCGAAGGTGCGCGGCACCAGGGCGAACTGGTCGCGAAGACGGCGGCGAAGCTGTTTGGTTGAACGGTTTTTTGCTTGTTGACGTCGGCGGCGGGGCGCATTGAATGCACAAGAACTCGCGTGTGATTCAATGCGCCGTCGTTCAGGCCGCTGCTGGCGCGTCGGGCGGCAACGTCAGTTGCGCGACTTCGACGTTGTCGAGCTGTTCGAGCACGGACGGCGCGAGCAACAGCTTCGCCTTGCGAATGCCCGCGCCCATCACCACTTGCCGGCGTTCCATCACGCCGGCATCGACGAGAACGCGCCAGTTCGCGGGCAAGCCGAACGCCGTGATGCCGCCGAACTCCATCGCGCTCTGTTCCGTCGCGATCTCGCGCTGCGCAAACGAAATGCGCTTTGCGCCCAGCACGGCTTTCACTGCGCCATTGACGTCGAGCCGTAGCGAGCCGAGCGTCACGATGGCGGCCAGATGCTCGCCGCCATCCTTCTTGTACTTGACGACGATCGTGTTCGCGCAGTCGTCCATCGGAAAGCCATAGCGTGTGCTGAAGTCGGCGGTGTCCGAGGCGTCGTCGGTGACGGCGAACACGACGATGTCGCGGCCTTCGATGGATGCAGCGACGTGTGAGGGAAGATGTGCGCCGATGCTGTCGGGCGCAATGATGTCGAGCTTCTGAAGCGGTTCGTGCGAAAGCATGGTGACCTGTGAGCAGTGAGCGGACGAAAACAACGCGCACACATTGTACGATTTGCGGCCTTGTTTACGGCATCGCGCGTATGGAGTCAGTCGCTGCGCGAGTGTGCTTTGGTAGTGGCTTTCACGGGAAAAAGATGCACGCTCATGAAGTCGACGAAGGCCCGCATTTTCGGCGTCAATTGCCCGCCCGAAGGCCACAGCGCGCGAAACACGCTGAGCGCGCCCGAATATTCGCGCAGAACCGGCACGAGCGCGCCGCTCTCCACCTGCGCGCGCACCGTGAAATCCGGCACGCAGGCCAGGCCGAGATCCTGCTCGGCCATCGCGATCAGCGGCTCGACAGCTGTTGCGACGGCGGTCGTGGGCAAGTCGATATCGATCGATTCGCCATCGCGTTCGAGCGGCCAGCGGCGCAGCTTCCCCGTCGTCGGAAAACGATGCTGAAGACACGCATGATGGACGAGTGCCTCGGGCGTCGTGAGCGGCGGATGCTTCGCCAGGTACGCGGGTGACGCGACGATCAGATGCACATACGTGCCCATGGTTCGCGTGATCAGTTGCGAGTCGTTGACGTCGCCCGTGCGCATCACGACGTCGAAGCCTTCTTCGATCACGTCGACCATGCGGTCGCTGAAGTCGATGTCCAGTATGATTTCGGGATACGCCTTCATGAACTCGCCGATCACGGGCATCATCAGCTTCGTGACCATTGGCATGCTCACGCGCAGCTTGCCGCGCGGCGCTGCATGCGCGAGCGCGAGTTCACTCTCCGCGGCCTCGATCTCTTCGAAGATGCGCTGGCAGCGCGTGAGAAACAGCGCGCCTTCGGGCGTGAGCGTGATGCTGCGCGTGCTGCGATGAAATAGCCGCGCGCCGAGCCGTGTTTCGAGTCGTGAAATGGCCTTGCCGACTGCCGAAGCCGAGATGCCGAGCTGACGGCCCGCTTCGGTGAAACTGCGGGTTTCGGCGGCGCGCACGAAGATGTTGAGCGAGCCGAAGCGGTCCATTGCGCCCGTACTCGTCGTGCCGTCGATCGTCGCCGACGACGCGGAGTGCAGCTTGACGGGCGCCGTGCGCGCCACATCGGCTTGTGTAGCCATGGCAGGTCTCCGGACTGAAAGCGCCGCCCGGCGTGTCAGCGCGAGCGGCGCGTCGCACGCTAGCCGTGCGCGTCCGAAGTGTAGCGCGTGCGCGCCGTGTCGATCATTCGAGGTCGTCGAGCTGTTCCGCGAGGATCATCTGCGACATGTTGCGCGGGCGGCTCGACGGACGGCTGAACGGTCCATAGACGGCATCGCCGCGCACGATGCTGGCGCCCGTCAGCGCACACACGCCGCGCGAGCGCGCAATGCGGCGCACCCACAACTGCTCGGTATAGCGGCCGGCCGTCGAATCGCGCCACGTGATCGAAATCGACTTCGCGCCGAAGCGTTCGACGAACGTGATCACCGCGTCACTATGCTGGCTCGCCGCTTGCGCGCGTTCGGCGGTGGGGCTGCGGCGCGCGGGACGCGCGGCGCAAGCGCCCTTGTCGCATTTGTCGGAAGATGCGAGCTTGCTGTCCTGCGCGGGCGACTTGCCGAGTCGCGAAATCGTCGCGGTCCACGGGTCGTGCAGCGCGGGCGCGGCGGGCGTAATACCGCCGCCTGCAGGCTCGGACCGAAGGTCGGCGTACAGCGTTTCCTTGCGACGCAGTTCCGGCTCACCGTTCGCGCGCCGGTTTGCGTGGGCGCGAGGCCTGGGTTCAGGCGTAGTGCCTGTTGCAGTTCCAATCCTGCTCACGTCGACTCCTCGTTAAAGCGTGGCCCATCGAGGCGGCTCATTCGATCACGCAGAACCTTACGTTCTGCTTTTGATGGCCACCCGGCAGCCGCATTTGCGGCCACTTGCGCGCGGGCGAAAACGCATGCGCCGCGCGTCGCTGCGCCCTGACGGCGTGCGATGGGAGCGGCTTCACGCTGCATCACAGCGTTGCAATCAGCTTTCGCGGCCGGCACGGATGACCGGTCGCATGGCGTGCATCCTAACGGCTTGCCATTGGCAGATAAATGCCAGCTAAATGAACACTCAATTTATCTAATTCAAACAATGGGACGGCACGGATACGGCAAACGACGCCAATCGCTTGCCGTATCAGGCTGTCCGGCGATGCATATGCACACCGATCGTGCGCGGAAACGCCCGATAGCCGCCACGCGGCGCAAGGTCTTGTCTTGACATCGCAAGACGGGCGACCATACTCGGACGGTACTTCGCCGCCCGGCCACAACCTGTTCCCATCGGAAGGACACGTCGACATGCACAAGACAGTGAAGATTCCCGGACCCGATCACCCCATCACGATTGCAAAAAGCGGATCACGCGTGGTCGTGTCCGTGGCAGGCCACAAGATCGCTGACAGCACCGACGCGCTGTCCTTTCATGAAGCGTCGTACCCGGAAGTGCTCTACATTCCGCGCAAGGACGTCGACATGTCGCTGCTCGAACGCACCGGTCATTCGACGTATTGCCCGTACAAGGGCGAGTGCAGCTACTACAGCATTCCCGCCGGCGGCGAGCGTTCCGTCAACGCGGTGTGGAGTTACGAAAGCCCGTACGAAGCGGTCGAGTCGATCCGGGAACATGTTGCGTTCTATCGCGACCGCGTGGACGCCATCGAGGTCAGCGCGCAATAAGTACGCAATGAGGACGCAATGAGACGCAAGCGGGCGGCTAGTTTCTGGCCCGTTGCGGCGACACCGAAGCCCTCGTTCGAGGGCTTCAAGACTTTCACTTCTTCCATCGAATCGCGACGCGTCGTCGCCGGTTCTCCGTCGTATTTCCGTCGTTGACATCTTTGTCAAAAGTGACCAGAACGTGTGAAAACGCGATCTGACGTCGCACGCTTGACGGAAATCAATGACGAAAAAATCCCGTTCCGAAATGCTCCGCTAGCCCACCGTACAACCGCTCGATCAAACCGGGGAAAAGCCCGAAAGCCGCATGTATGCACGCTTTCAGGGCATCGGATGCAGCGGGCATTAAATGATTTTTGTTGATTTTTTTTCGGAACCTTCTTGCCGTAAGCTTTTCGTAAACACCATCACGTTTGTCCGCGATGGACTGACTCCGTTCAATTCAGAACCCGGCAGGAGCCCGATCGATGAATCATCCAAAACGCTTATTGCTGTCCAACCTGGCGTGGTCGCAAGAGGTCTCGGCGCGCGAGCCCGAGTTCTTCACAGAACTCGCGCGCGGCCAGCAGCCGCGCTTCCTGTGGATCGGTTGCTCCGATAGCCGCGTGCCCGCCGAGCGCATCACCAACGCGCAGCCGGGCGAGCTGTTCGTCCATCGCAACATCGCGAACCTCTACACCTCCGACGACGGCAACACGTCGAGCGTGATCGAATACGCGGTGCATGCGCTGAAGGTCGAGCACGTGATCATCTGCGGACATCATCATTGCGGCGGCGTGCGCGCCGCGCTGTCGCCGCCTTCGGATGCGCTGCCCATCGTGAACCGGCGCATCGCCGGTTTGCGCGAGCTCGCCGGACGTCATCGCGACGAACTGCATGCGATCGCGGATTTCGACGAACGCGTCGACCGCTTTGCCGAGTTGAACGTGATCGAGCAGGTGCGGCTGTTGCGCGAGTCGCCCATCGTGCGCCGCGCGCCGCGTCCGCCGCAGGTGCATGGCTGGATTTTCGGGCTGCGCGCAGGGCTTATCACGCAACTCACCGATATGGATGAAGCCCGCGACATCGCCGTTATGCACGCCGAGCCGCCCCCATCCGTCGCTGTGCGCGACGCCGCGTAGCGACCTTCGGGCAACGCCCCTTTCAGACTTACTCACGCCTTTTCACGTTCATGTTCATCGAGCCGCCGGCGCGCGTCGCCGGGCGGCGTGGCTCAACTCGACCTTGCGGATCCCATGCACACTCCACCTGTTTCCCGTCTATCGAACCTGCGCAGCGATGTCTTCGCCGGGATCGTCGTGTTTCTCGTCGCGCTGCCACTGTGTCTGGGCATCGCCACTGCGTCCGGGGTCGATCCGTTTGCCGGGCTGGTGTCCGGCATTGTCGGCGGACTGGTCGTCGCGCTGTTGAGCGGCTCGCATCTGAGCGTGAGCGGGCCGGCTGCGGGCCTCGTCGTGATCGTTGTGTCGGCGATCGCATCGCTCGGCAGTTTCTCCGCGTTTCTCGCCGCCGTGCTGATCGCGGGTGCGTTGCAGATCGGCTTCGGCCTGCTGCGCGCGGGACAGCTTGCCAGCTTCGTGCCCGTCGCCGTCATCAAGGGCATGCTGGCTTCGATCGGCATCATCCTGATCATCAAGCAGATTCCGCTCAGCGTGGGGCTCGTGAGCGGCGCGGATGCCAACGTCGCGCACGCGGCCATGCTGGCGACGCCGTTCGGCGACCTGTCGATGGTGACGACTGCGCTCGCGCTCATCTCGGTGGCGATGCTGTTCGCGTGGGAGACGCCGCGCGCGAAACGCTACGCGATCGTGCGCATGCTGCCGGGGCCACTCGCGGTCGTCGCGCTCGGCATCGGCGTGACGCTCGCGCTCGATGTGCTGGCGCCCGCGCTCGCGGTGCCGGCTGAGCATCGGGTGTCGCTGGTGTCGCTGGATTCGTTCGCCGCGCTGACGGGCGCGATTTCGATGCCCGACTTCAGGCAACTCGTGGATGGTGACGTCTGGCGCGTCGGCTTGACGCTCGCCATCGTCGCGAGTCTGGAAACGCTGCTGAGCCTCGAAGCCGTCGAACAGATCGATCCGAAGCGCCGCCGCGCGTCACCCGACCGTGAGTTGAAGGCGCAGGGCGTGGGCAATATGGTGGCGGCCGTGCTTGGCGGTCTGCCGCTGACGGCCGTGATCGTGCGTAGCTCGGCGAACGTGAATGCGGGCGCGCAGACGCGCATGTCGGCCGTGATTCACGGCGTGCTGCTGCTGGCGAGCGTGTTCGCGCTGACGGCCGTGCTGAACCTGATTCCGCTCGCGTGTCTCGCGGCGATCCTGATTCACACGGGCTACAAGCTTGCGAAGCCGGCGCTGTTCGCGGCGATGGCGCGCGAAGGCGTCGACCGCTTCGTGCCGTTCGTGGCGACGATTGCTGGCGTGCTCGCGACGGATCTGTTGATCGGCATTGGCATCGGCATTGCGACGAGCGCGGTGCTCGCGCTGCGCTCGAACCTGTCGCGCACGTTCACGCTGACGTGTCACGACGATCACTATCTGCTGGTGCTGCGCAAGGACGCGACGTTCCTGTCGAAGCCGATGCTCACGCGCTGTCTCGCGCAGATTCCGGATCGAGCGACGGTGCTGATCGACGCGGAGCGTGCCGATTTCATCGACCGGGATATCCGCGACACGCTCGATGCGTTCGTGGGCGAGGCGGCGCAACGGCAGATCACCGTCGAGCGTATGCGCTGGCCGGAGCCGGCGGCTCAGGAAGGCCGGGCGGCGCTGCCGTCACTAGGCGCGACGACGGGCTGACCCGTAAAAAGGGCGCGATAGCGCGCGGCGGCGCGCGTTATCGGTCTATTGGAACAGCAGTTTCGGAAAGTGCTGGCCGGAAGGCGAGGGCGCCGATGGTCAGCGCATCCTCGCCGTATCGGCGGAAGGATTACTCGGCGATCGAAAAACGCGACGACCGCGTCTGCTTCGCCTTGCTGGGACGCTCGACACGCGGGCTCGCGCCGCGGATGAACAGCACTGCGCACAACGCCACCATGGCCCAGATGCAGAGAAGTACGGTCAAGACGTCCATTTTCAGTTCCAGTCTCAGTCAGTCGGCGCTGCAGTTGGTGCGGTTGCTGCCGTTCAGTTCAGTTCGCCCGGTCGCGCGGGCGGCCGGTCAATGCGTGGTGTGTTGCGTCTCGCCGTCGAACAGAAGCTCGTCGATCAGCCGCGTGGTCAGTGCAAGCTGCTTCTCCAGCGATACGCGAGCCAGTTCCGCGCTCACCGCATCGCCACGTGCGACGGCGGCGTGCGTCTGGGTGGCGAGGCGCAGCACCGTGTCGGACGCGAGCTGCAAGCCGCGCATCAGATCGGACTCCGGGTATTCCCGCGGGTTATTCCATTCCGGCGCGTTGAGCGCGTCGGGCTCGAACGGGTTGCTGCTGTCATGACGGGAAGACATTTCAGGCTCCTCAGTACACTGGCATGACTGCAGTGTGCGCTGCGGGGCCGGCGTTCAATCGGTCGAACAGAGGCCGATTTCGGATTCATACCGCCGTCATCGAAATGTGCCTGCGAACGACCAGAATGCCCGCTTCCCGTCCACATCCCGGCGAATGGTAAGCAACTGTTATTGCCCGGTCTGCACGTAGAGGCCCTGGGTTGCGCGGGCGCCTTTCTTGCGCGGGTCGAGTGTGAGGCGCGGTGGCTGTCCGTTGGTATCGAGCCGTAATGCACTGTCACAAGTGGTCACGCACGTCTTCTGTAGCGTCTGCTCAAATGACAGAAGAGAAGGGAGAACGACCATGAAAAAGCTTCTGACGCTGGCAGCCGTCGCCGTGGCGACGATTAGTTTGGGAGGCTGCGTCGTCGCGCCGCCGTATGGTTATGGGTACGCGCCCGCCTACGGCTATGGCTACGGGCCGGGGTACTACGCGGGGCCGTCGGTGAACGTCGGCATCGGCTATAGCTGTTGCTGGGGCCATGGCGGGTGGCATCGGTAAGCGCGTGGCCGCGACAGGGTGAACTCAGGCCGCACGGCGGGAATCATCCAGAACGATCACGTCATCGAGATCCAAAGAAGCCGGATGTGGATGCGTGAGCGTCCCGTCCGGCTTTTTACGCGGCGCGGCATGTGGGCGGCCCGGTGGCTGGCGTTCGACGTTCGGCGTTAGGCGGCGCACATTGCGGGCGCATGCGGGGCCGCGCGCGCTGCGGGTTGCTGTACGATCTCGGAAAGAATGCGCCCGCGCGATAGCGGTGCGCCTTCCGACGCCACGATTTCGCAACATCACCTACGTTTTCGCACCCAGCATGGACTACCGCGTTACCTACGAGCACAGCCTCGCCACCGCCCCCGACGACTTCATCGTGAATGTGCCGTCGCAACTGGTGTCGGACGTGCCGTCGAACATTCCCAAGGCGCTGCTGCCCGAAGCAATCGAGAAGCTGATACTCGAACGTTCTCCGCGCATCGGCCGCATCCGCAACCTCAGGCTCATCTGACTTTTTCCCCGGGCCGGCCTCGTCGTTTTTTCCTCGCCGGCCGCTGCGCTTGAAAATGGCTTGCTTGCCCTGCAACTGCGGCTCTCGTTTATACGGAGCCTTGTCATGGGAAGCCGTCCCCGTTTTGTCGACGATCTGTCGGGTGTACTGCCGAGCGCCTCTGCCGCCGGATCGTCCGAAGACGACGCACTCCTCGACGCCTATTCGCGCACCGTCATCGATGCGCTCGAACGGGTGCGGGCGGCCGTCGTCTTCATCACTGTTGAGCGCCGCGTGCCGGGCGCGCCGGAGCGCCATGCGCGCGCGGGCACCGGCTCGGGCTTTATTTTCACACCCGATGGTTATCTACTGACCAACAGCCACGTCGTGCATGGCGCGACGCATATCCGCGTGCAGCTCGCCGACGGCACGAAGTTCGACGCCGATCTGGTCGGCGACGATCCGCACAGCGACCTGGCCGTGTTGCGTGTCGGCTCGCCGGAGCCGTTGCCGCATGTCGCGCTTGGCGAATCGGGCAAGCTGCGCGTCGGTCAGATCGCGATCGCGGTTGGTAATCCGCTTGGGCTCGAGCAGACGGTGACGGCGGGCGTGGTTTCCGCGCTTGGGCGCTCGCTGAGGTCGAACTCGGGGCGCATGATCTATGACGTGATCCAGACGGATGCCGCGCTCAATCCGGGGAATTCGGGCGGGCCGTTGATCAACTCCGCGGGCCAGGTGATCGGCGTGAATACGGCGATCATTCCGGGCGCGCAGTCGATCAGCTTCGCGACGGCGATCGATACCGCGAAGTGGGTCATCATGCAGATTTTTGCGCACGGGCGCGTGCGGCGCGCTTATATCGGCGTGGCGGGTACCACTTTCGCGCTGCCGCGGCGTGTGCAGCGGTATTTCGCGCTGGAATCGGAAAGCGGCGTGCGGGTGATGGAGATCGTTAAGGAGAGTCCTGCCGCGCTCGGCGGGCTGCGGACGGATGATACGATCGTTGCGGTTGATGGGCAGGTTGTTGAAGGTGTCGATGCGCTGCAGCGCGTGATGGATGGGTCCAGGATTGGGCGCTCTGTGAGCGTGTCTGTTTTGCGCGGGGCGCAGCGGGTGGAGGTGGTTGTTGTGCCTGTTGAGCAGAGTGTTTAGGGTTTGGTTTTGGGTTTGGGTTTGGTTTTGGTTTTGTCTGCGACGCTGGGTGGTGGTTTGGGTTTTTGCTGGCAGCCGGTTTGGTTGTTCTAGACGTTGCGCTGGCATCCGCGTTACGGTGTTTGTGGTTTCGCTGGCATCCGCGCTATGCCTTCGTGCTTCACGCGTCGCCCCTGTGCGGGGCGGCACCTACTTTTCTTTGCCGCCGCAAAGAAAAGTAGGCAAAAGAAAGCGGCTAACACCGCCAACACCTCTCCTTGCCTGAGGGCCCCCAAAGGGTCTTACGCTTCACACGGCAGCCTTTCTGTTTGCGTGCGTTGCCAACGCTTCGAATGAACGCCGCACCCGCCTCGAATACCCGTACTCGGGCAAGCGGCTGCGAATGGTATGTGCCGCCCAGGTGGCAAACTGTGTGTAGGTTGTCGCGTCGCATAGGGTAGCGCTCTTACATGGTGGAACGCGCGCGCTATCGGTCCGGAGTGACGCGTGTGGAGCACAAGGGGCCTACACACAGTTTGCCACCTGGCGGCAGTGGACTATCCGGCACGGCATGGTGAAGCGCGGGTGCGTGAAGCGGGTGAGGCGCGCCGCAAGAGCGCTGGCAACGAACATGGGTCACGTGATTGCCGTGTGAAGCGTAAGACCCTGTGGGGGCCCTCAGGCAAGCACAAGAATTAGCGGTGTTAGCCGCTTTCTTTTGCCTACTTTTCTTTGCGGCGGCAAAGAAAAGTAGGTGCCGCCCCGCACAGGGGCGACGCGTGAAGCACGCTAACAAAGCGCGGATGCCAGCGAAAACGCAAGCAAACCAAACCGCGGCGCATGAAGCCCAAAGACAAAACGCGGATGCCAGCGCAAAGTCAAAACCACCCAGCGTCGCAGACAGAAAAACCCCCTCAAAACAACTGCTTCTGCCCCGAAGCCAACGTAGCAAAATCATCCTTCAACAAAGGCAAAATCGCATCCGCAACAGGCTGAAGCTGCCGCGTCAGATAATGCTCATAGTCGATTTCCGAGCGCAGCGTTTCGAGCGGCTCAGGCCCGCTGCCTGTCATCACATAACTGATCCATCCACCATTCTGATATTGAAGCGGCCGACCGCGCCGCCGGTTGAACTCATCGGCGGAACGCGCAGCACGCACATGCGGTGGCACATTGCGCTCATAGTCGGACAGCGGCCGACGCAGCCGCTTGCGATACACGAGCAGATCATCGAACTCACCCGCCAGCGTGCGCCGCACATAATCGCGCACATAATCCCGATACGGCTGCTGCTTGAAAACGCGCAGATACAGTTCCTGCTGGAACCGCTGCGCAAGCGGTGTCCAATCGGTGCGCACCGTTTCGAGACCTTTGTAGACGACTTCTTCACTCCCATCGGCAAGCACAGTCAACCCCGCGTAGCGCTTCTTGCTGCCTTCCTCCGCGCCGCGCACGGTCGGCATGAAAAAGCGCTTGTAATGCCGCTCGAATTGCAACTCCAGCGCGCTCTCCAGCCCGAAGCGCTCGCGCAAATGCTCACGCCACCATGCGTTGATTCCGCCAACCAGCTCTCGTCCGATGCGCGCCGCGTCTTCCTCATCATGCGCGTGGCGCAGCCACACAAAAGTCGAATCGGTGTCACCGTAGATCACCGCATACCCGCGCGCTTCGATCAGCTCGCGCGTGCGGTGCATGATCTCGTGGCCGCGCATCGTGATCGACGACGCAAGGCGCGGATCGAAGAACCGGCAGCCCGTCGATCCAAGCACGCCATAGAACGCGTTCATGATGATCTTCAGCGCCTGCGATAACGGCTTGTTCTGCTCGCGCTTCGCGGCTTCGCGTCCTTCCCACACCTGCGCAACGATCGACGGCAGGCAGTGGTGCGCGCGCGAAAACCGTGCGCCAAGGAAACCGGGCACGGAATGCTCATCGTCGGGGTGACGCACGCCGTCGACCAGCCCCACGGGATCGATCAGAAACGTGCGGATGATCGACGGATACAGGCTCTTGTAGTCGAGCACCAGCACGGAATCATAGAGGCCCGGCTTCGAGTCCATCACGAAGCCGCCAGGGCTGGCCGCGCCCGCAACGTCGCCTAGATTCGGCGCGACGTAGCCGAGACGGTGCATGCGCGGCATATATAGATGCGTGAACGCCGCCACCGACCCGCCGCTGCGGTCGGCAGGCAGCCCCGTGACAGTCGCGCGTTCGAGCAGGAACGACAGCAGGTCCGTCTTGCCGAAGACGCGCGTGACGAGTTCGCAGTCTTTCAGGTTGTAGCGGGCAAGCGCAGGCTTGTCTTCGTCGAAGCGGCGCTGGATTTCGTCCATCCGCTGATACGGGTTGTCGATCGACTTGCCTTCGCCCAGCACGGACTGCGCGACGTATTCGAGGCTGAACGACGGAAAGCTCCACGTGGCCGAGCGCAGCGCCTCGATGCCGTCGATGATCAGCCGCCCCGCCGCGCCCGCAAAGAAGTGGTTCTGCTTCAGGCCATGCTCGCGCCATTCCATCACCGCGCCGCCGCGCCCGATGCGCAGCGGCACGCCGCACTTCTGCGCGGTTTCATGCAGCACTTTCAAATCAAACTGCACGACATTCCAGCCGATGATCGCGTCGGGATCGTGCGTCTCCAGCCATCCGATCAGCCGCTCGATCAGTTGCGCCCGGGTGTCGCAATACTCCAGCGCGAAATCGATGTCCGTCGCGTCGCCGTTCTGCGGGCCGAGCATGTACACCTGACGCTGCCCGCAGCCTTCCAGCGCGATCGAATACAACTCGGCGTGCGCGCTGGTTTCGATATCGAGCGACACCAGCTTGAGCTTCGGACGATAGCCGCTCGCGGGCTTCATGTCGGCGTTCAGCAACGGCCCGCTGGCGGGATTCGCCTCGCCGCCGAACAGCACGGGCGCGGTGATGAAACGCTCCATCATGTAGCGATCGGGCGGGAACACGTCGGCTTCGTAGACGTCGACGCCGCCCTGTTTCAGACGTTTTTCGATCCCGGTCAGCTGCCAATACTGCGGGCAATACAGCCCCAGCACCGGCCGATGCTGGAAGTCGCACAAATCGAGCGGGCGCAGTTCGACGCCGCGCGACTGGGCGTTCTTCTCCCGATGCAGCACGTCCTCCGCGCGCTCGCGGTGCGCGGCGGGGATGAACGCGACGTTCGGCTGCGGGCGCAGGCGGATATGACGCGGACCGTCGTCGGTCGCGAGCCAGAACTCGACCTCCGTTCCGGCGGCCGTATCGCGCCAGTGACGGGTGAGAAGAAACCCCTTTTGAAGCTCACTCAAACGAAAACCTCTGCTGAAAACGCTCGTCCCCGACACTTTTTTCGGCAATTCTACGCGCGCCCGAAACCGCGCGCCCGGGGCGCTTTCCCTTGTCGGGTAGGGGTTTGGGCTTGCCGATAGGAAATTTAAATAGGGTGCATCGCAACAATCAAATTTATCAAATTCTGCGACTTCTTCATAATCCATTCCATCGCAGTACCCAAACCCACTCAACCGAAGAGGACGCATCAGATGCCGATCATCAACAGCCAGGTCAAACCGTTCAAGGCCACCGCATACCACAATGGCGATTTCGTGACCGTCACCGACGAAAGCCTGAAGGGCAAGTGGTCCGTCGTCGTGTTCTACCCGGCCGACTTCACGTTCGTGTGCCCGACCGAATTGGGCGATCTGGCCGACCGTTACGCAGAATTCAAGAAAATCGGCGTCGAAATCTACAGCGTGTCGACGGATACGCACTTCACGCACAAGGCATGGCACGACACGTCGGACACGATCCAAAAGATCAAGTACCCGATGATCGCTGACCCGACGCTGGCAATCTCGCGCAACTTCGACGTTCTGATCGAAGAAGAAGGTCTGGCGCTGCGCGGCACGTTCGTGATCAACCCGGAAGGCGAGATCAAGCTGTGCGAAGTCCACGACAACGGCATCGGCCGTGACGCTGGCGAACTGCTGCGCAAGGTGCAGGCTGCGCAATACATCGCGGCGCACCCGGGTGAAGTTTGCCCCGCCAAGTGGACGCCGGGCGCAGAAACGCTGACGCCGTCGCTGGACCTGATCGGCAAGATCTAAGTTTTACCGGCTCGCTAGAAGCCACACGCTACCCGCTGCAAACCCTGCCTTGAGCGGCGCCGCCTCCCGCGGCGTCGTTGTGAGGCAGTCCGCAAGGTCACAAGCCTTGCGAACTGTCTTACGCGCCACGTTCGTTGTAACGGTTTGGCGCGAATCGAACCTCTCATTCCCATCTCGCCACGGACTCGAAAAACTATGCTCGACGCGAATCTGAAGACCCAACTCAAAGCCTACCTCGAGAAAGTCAGTCGTCCTATCGAGATCGTCGCCTCCGTCGACGACAGCGCGAAGTCGCAGGAAATGCTCGCGCTGCTGAACGACATCGCCACGCTGTCGGAGCGCGTCAGCGTGATCGAGCGCCGCGGCGACGACGAGCGTAAGCCCTCGTTTTCGATCGGTGAGCCGGGTAAGGCTGCGGGCATCCGCTTTGCCGGCATTCCGATGGGTCATGAGTTCACGTCGCTGGTGCTGGCGCTGCTGCAAACGGGCGGCCACCCCATCAAGCTCGACGACGCCGTGATCCAGCAGATCCGCGAACTCGACGGCGACTTCGCGTTCGAGACGTATTTCTCGCTGTCGTGCCAGAACTGCCCGGAAGTCGTGCAGGCGCTCAACATCATGGCGCTGATCAACCCGCGCATCCAGCACGTGGCGATCGACGGCGCGCTGTTCCAGAACGAAGTCGAGTCGCGCCAGATCATGGCCGTGCCGACGATGTTCCTGAACGGCGAAGTGTTCGGCCAGGGCCGCAGCGGCGTGAAGGAAATCCTCGCGAAGCTCGACACCAACGCCGGCGCGCGCGCCGCGAAGGAACTGGAAAAGAAGCCAGTGTTCGACGTGCTGATCGTCGGCGGCGGTCCTGCTGGCGCGGCGGCTGCGATCTACTCGGCGCGCAAGGGCATTGCGACGGGCGTCGTCGCGGAACGCTTCGGCGGCCAGGTGCTCGACACGCTGGCGATCGAAAACTTCGTGTCCGTGCAGGAAACGGAAGGGCCGAAGTTCGCCACGGCGCTCGAGCAGCACGTGAAGAGCTATGAAGTCGACGTGATGGACGTACAGCGCGCCGAAGCGCTGATCCCCGGCAAGATCAACGAAGTGCGCCTCGCGAGCGGCGCGGTGCTGAAGGCGAAGACGATCGTGCTGGCGACGGGCGCGCGCTGGCGCGAGATCAACGTGCCGGGCGAGCGCGAGTACCGCAATCATGGCGTCGCGTACTGCCCGCACTGCGATGGTCCGCTGTTCAAGGGCAAGCGCGTCGCGGTGGTCGGTGGTGGTAACTCGGGTGTCGAAGCGGCGATCGATCTGGCGGGTCTCGTTAGCCACGTGACGTTGATCGAATTCGGCGCAACGCTGCGCGCTGACGAAGTGCTGCAACGCAAGCTGCGCAGCCTCGCGAACGTGACGGTCATCACCCAGGCACAGACGACGGAAATCACGGGCGACGGCAAGAAGGTCAACGGTCTGACCTACACGGACCGTGCATCGAACGAGTCGAAGCATGTCGAACTCGAAGGCGTGTTCGTGCAGATCGGTCTGGTACCGAACACCGAGTGGCTGAAGGGCACGGTCGAGCTGTCGAAGCACGGCGAGATCGTCGTCGACGCGAAGGGCGCGACGTCGGTGCCGGGTGTGTTCGCCGCCGGCGACGTGACGACGGTGCCGTTCAAGCAGATCGTGATCGCCGTGGGCGAGGGCGCGAAGGCATCGCTGGCCGCGTTCGATCATCTGATCCGTTCGAGCGTCGAAGATCTGGAAGACGCGCAGGCAGCGGAACTGGCTGAGGCCTGATCGACGGGTTTTGTGTTCGCTGTAAAAGCAAACGGGCTAGCTTCGGCTAGCCCGTTTGTCGTTGTGCGGCCTCCCATCAGTTCTTGAGTTGTCTGCTTGACCAATCTTTACAGTCCCAGCTTTTCCCTTGTGCTACCGTTTTTGAGTATCTGTTCGGAATGCGAATCGAACGACGGTAGCTTGAAAATTCAAACAATCATGGAGGAGAAAGCTGTGAACAATCTGGTAAAACTGACCGTGGTCGGCATCTCGCTGACCAGCCTGACGCTGATGGGTTGCGACAAGAAAGAGCCCCCATCGCACGAGGCCGCACAAGGCAACGGCGGTGCAGCCGAGCAGGTGGTGACGATCGGCCACGCGGGGCCGCTCACGGGCGGCAGCAGCCATCTCGGCAAGGACAACGAGAACGGCGCGCGGCTCGCTGTCGAGGAAATCAACAAGACGGGGCTCGTGATCGCAGGACAGAAGGTACGTCTCGAACTCGACGGCGAAGACGACGCGGCCGATCCGAAGACGGGCACGCAGATCGCGCAGAAGTTCGTCGATGAACATGTCGTTGCGGTGATTGGCCACCTGAACTCGGGCGTGTCGATTCCCGCGTCGCGCATCTATAACGACGCGAACATCGCGGAGATTTCGCCGTCGTCGACCAATCCCGACTATACGAAGCAGGGCTACAAAAGCGCGTATCGCGTGGTCGCGACGGATGCGCAGCAAGGGCCCGCGCTCGGCGATTACGCGCTGAAGTCGTTGAACGCGAAGACCATTGCCGTCGTCGACGATGCAACGGCGTACGGCAAAGGCCTCGCCGACGAGTTCGCGAAGGCGGCGCAGGCGGGCGGCGGGCGCGTCGTCGCGCGCGAGGCCACAACCGACAAGTCCACCGACTTCCGCGCCATTCTCACCACCATCAAGAGCGCGCATCCGGATGTCATCATGTTCGGTGGAATGGATTCGACGGTCGGTCCGTTCATTCGTCAGGCGGCGGCGCTTGGTTTGAGTGCGAAAGTTCTGAGCGGCGACGGCGCATGCACGGAAAAGGTGGCGGCGCTTGCGGGCGATGCTGTGAACAATCTCGTTTGTTCCGAAGCGAGTCTCGCGGTATCGCGCATGCCGCAGGGTGCCGAGTTCGAAAAACGCTTCGAGGCGCGTTTCAACGGTCCGATTCTCTTCAACGCTCCGTTCGCCTACGACGCCGTGTACGTGGTCGTCGATGCAATGAAGCGCGCCAACACCACAGACGCCGCGAAGGTGCTCGCCGCGATGCCCATGTCCGACTACAACGGTGTGATCGGACATATCGCCTTCGACGCACACGGCGACATGAAGGAAGGCGCGATCACCCTATATCACTATCAGGACAGGAAGAAGACGCTGCTGGATGTCGTGAGGTACAGCGGCGGGTCTATTTAAGACCGGGTGTCGGGCGCGGCGTCTATTTCGCGGAGGCCGCGCCTTTGCTCGTCTGCTTACCGTTTGCGTCTTCGCCGCGCTTGCCGATTTGCGATGGGCTGACGCCGCCCAACATCAACTGTTCGTAGGACCAACGGTAAAACACGTCTGGACGACGAGCCGCTTTGGCTTTACGGTGGGTTTTGCGTGGAGCCTTTACGAGCTTCTTGCTGGCTTTGGGCTTTTTGAGGGCCTGCGTCGACGGGCTGCGCGCCGCGTTATCTGATACGAGTGCCTCGGGCTTACGGCGTGCGGCGAACGCATCCGAAGCACACCAGGCGACGATGCACGCGGCAACTGCGACATACCGCGCTACTACACTGATTTTCTTCAGTCTCGCCGCGTGTGCATGAGATATCGCCATCTTGGGGTTCAAGATTCTGATCCACCGGATGCCGTTCGAGTGTCTGCTTGCTGTTCGACGCGTTCTATCCGTACGTCCATCGACGAGGCTCGAGTCAGGCCGAGTGCAGTTGCCGCCGCATAAGACAAATCAATGATGCGTCCCTTGACGAACGGGCCGCGATCGTTGATGCGAACCACCACCGATCTCATAGTGGACTGCGAGGTCACGCGCACATAAGTGCCGAACGGCAGCGAGCGATGCGCAGCCGTCAACGCGTGACCGTTGTAGCGTTCTCCGTTTGCAGTGCGGCGTCCCTCGAACTTGCGCGCATACCATGACGCGTGGCCCGTTTGCAGCGCGGCGCCAGCCGGCTGGAGTGCGATGACTTCAGATTGAACCTTCTCGTTATCCGACACGCTATCCGGTTTGGCGGGCGTGATTGGCGTCGACACGATTCCTGTCGTGCTCGCCGCCTGATGCTCGGACGGAATCTGCGCGCAACCGGCAAATAATCCGAAAATTCCTAGTAATCCAAAAAGACGAACGGTTGACATGACAGACCACGAATCAGCAAGAGAAGCGGGTCTAACGGTCTCAATATTTTCGGGTTGACGGTATGCGACAGTGGTGGCGATGTTTTGACAAATCTTTACGCGCTCGCGAAGCCGATCCGGCGACAGTCAGGCGCCACTGAACGGCGCCTGACTGCGCATGACGAACGGTTACTTGCCCATCACCGCTTCGAGGGATTCGCCCTTCACGATGATCTCCGTACGCCGGTTTCGTGCGCGGCCATCGGGGGTGTCGTTGTCCGCCACGGGGCGATCGAACGCATAGCCGACCAGCGTGATGCGCGACGCGCTGATGCCGCGGCGCTCGAGTTCATCCGCGACCGACTTCGCGCGCGCTTCGGACAACCGCTGGTTGTACTCGCGCGTGCCAACGTTATCCGTATGGCCTTCGACGATCATCGGCTTTTGCGTGCGGCTCAGTACGACGACTACGCGGGCAATCGCAGGGCCTGCGTCAGGACGCAAGCTCGACTCGTTGAAGTTGAACAGGACCTTCTCAGGCAGACGAACCTGCACGCCCTCCTTGGTCTGCGTTACTTCGATCCCGGCTTGCTGGTTCAGCGCTTCTTCCTTGCTGCGATCGAGGCCGCTGCACGCGGCGAGCATCGACAGGGAAAGGGCGCACGCTGCGATGGTCAACAGTTTTTTCATAGTGATGATGGCGTTGTGGGAGAGGTGGGAAGGAAAGTCGCGTCAGACCAGGATTTTTCATCAAACCAAGAGAAAGTTTGATAAGGCATGCAAAGTTTTTCAAAATTTGACACGGAGTTGTCGCGTGGACGCACCGAAGTGCGAACAAACGTGAAACTTGCAGCCGACCACACGCAAAGGTCAAGAGTTCGGATCAAATGGCGTTAGTCGCAAGCAGTGTCGTCGCGAGTCCAGACAACCGGAAGGCGGATGCCGTTGCGCAGTCTCTCGTTATCCACTTGAAAAGGAAGAGCCCACACCATGAGCATCTTTGGAACCATCGTCAGCAAGATTTTCGGCAAGGCCAAGCCAGCTGAGACGCTGCCCGCCGAACCCATCGCGCCGGCGCCTGCGGAAGCGTCGGCGGGCGCGCCTGTCTCGACGGCGCTTGCAGACGTCGATGTCGCGGCCGTGATGGACCAGCTGGCCGCGGCGAACCCGCAAAAGCTCGACTGGCGTCGTTCGATCGTCGATCTGATGAAGCTGCTCGACGTCGACAGCAGCCTGGAGCACCGCAAGCTGCTGGCGGGCGAACTGAAGTACGGCGGCGACACGAACGATTCGGCGTCGATGAACATCTGGCTGCACAAGCAGTTGATGACGGCGCTCGCCGCGAATGGCGGCAAGCTGCCCGAAGGTCTGACGAACTAACCGTCGCTCACGCAGCCGCCCACATCCATTCGATGTTCGGGCGGCTTCTCCCTACCCTCGCGGTGCATCAAACGCGCGCGGGGCGGCACAAGAATAATCAGACGCGCCCGCCACGCTCCGACCGTGTGACATCGCGTCGCACATCCATCACACACCTTAGCGTCGTGTCCTTGATGCGGATCAGGACTTCAAACGCAACGCGTCCCTAGAATCGCGGGGCACATAGGACCTTGTGCGCTTTGCCTTGCAAACCCCACACGTGTTCAGCGTGGTTCAACGATTATTGGGCAAACATGTTAGCCAGAAAAACCTTAAGAGCTTGCCTCTTACCGGTCAGCATCGGTCTGACCGCGTTTCTCACGGGATGTCAACTTGAAGTGCTCGACCCGAAGGGCAGCGTCGGCGTCGCCGAGAAGTCGCTGATCGCGACAGCGACGTGGACGATGTTGCTGGTCGTCGTGCCCGTCATTCTGTTGACGTTGTTTTTTGCGTGGCGCTACCGCGCGTCGAACAAAAGCGCGGTCTACGCGCCGAAGTGGGCGCACTCCACAGCAATCGAAGTGGTCGTGTGGACGATCCCCGCGCTGATCATCCTGTTCCTCGGCATCCTGACGTGGCGAACCACGCACGAACTCGATCCATACAAGCCGCTCGAATCGAACGTGAAGCCGATCGACGTCGAAGTCGTCGCGCTCGACTGGAAGTGGCTGTTCATTTATCCCGATCTCGGCATTGCGTCGGTGAACCAGCTGGCGATGCCTGTCGGCACGCCCGTCAACTTCCACATCACGTCGGATTCGGTGATGAATTCGTTCTTCATCCCGCAACTCGGCACGCAGGTCTACGCGATGGCGGGCATGCAGACGCGCGTGCATCTGATCGCGGATGAACCGGGCGACTACGCGGGCGTATCGGCGAATTTCAGCGGCAAGGGCTTTTCGGACATGAAGTTCCGCACGCTCGCCGTGAGCGCCGCCGATTTCAACGCCTGGGTGCAGAAAGTGAAGGCGTCGCCAGAACGGCTCGATATGGACGGCTACTACGCGGTCGCGAAACCGAGCGAGAAAGACCCGGTGCGCTATTTCTCCGCGGTCGATCCGAAGCTGTTCCGCAACGTCATCGCGAAATACAACAGCGGGCATGTCGTCGATTTCCGTGACGCCAACTGCATCACGAACACTTCGAAGGAGTAACCCATGTTCGGCATTCTTACTTTAGAGGCGATTCCGTTCGATCAGCCGATCATCATGGGCGCGGCCGCCCTGATGGGGCTGATCGTGCTGGCCGTCGTCGTGCTCGTTACGCGCCTGAAAAAATGGCGCTGGCTGTGGACGGAATGGCTCACGTCCGTCGATCACAAGCGCATCGGCGTGATGTATATCGTCGTCGCCGTACTGATGCTGCTACGCGGTTTCGCCGATGCCGTAATGATGCGCCTGCAACTCGCACTCGCGAGCGGCGGCGCTACCGGCTATCTGCCGCCGCATCACTACGACCAGATCTTCACCGCGCACGGCGTCATCATGATCTTCTTCATGGCGATGGCGCTGATGGTGGGTCTCTTCAATATCGTCGTGCCGTTGCAGATCGGCGCGCGCGATGTCGCGTTCCCGTTCCTCAATTCGTTAAGTTTCTGGATGACGGCGATCAGCGCGATCCTGATGAACATCTCGCTAGTGATCGGCGAGTTCGCGCAGGTCGGCTGGCTCGCGTATCCGCCGCTGTCGGAGTTGCAGTTCAGTCCGGGCGTGGGTGTCGATTACTACATCTGGGCGCTGGAGCTGTCCGGCGTCGGCACGCTGATCACGGCGATCAACTTCTTCGTGACGATCATCAAGATGCGCGCACCCGGCATGTCGCTGATGAAGATGCCCGTGTTCACATGGACGGCGCTGTGCTCGAACGTGCTGATCATGGCTACGTTCCCGATCCTGACGGTTGCGCTGGCGCTGCTCGGCCTCGACCGTTACGCCGACATGCACTTCTTCACGAACGAAGCCGGCGGCAACGCCATGCTTTACCTGAACCTGATCTGGGCCTGGGGACACCCCGAGGTCTACATCCTGGTTCTGCCCGCGTTCGGCATCTACTCGGAAGTGATTTCGACGTTCGCCAAGAAGCCGCTGTTCGGCTACAAGACGATGGTCTATGCGTCGTGCGCGATCATGGTGCTGGCGTTCCTCGTGTGGGCGCACCACTTCTTCACGATGGGCTCGGGCGCTGACGTCAACGCGTTCTTCGGCATCGCGACGATGATCATCGCCATCCCGACGGGCGTGAAGATTTTCAACTGGCTGTTCACGATGTATCGAGGCCGCCTCGAATTCACGGCGCCCGTGCTGTGGACGATCGGCTTCATGATCACGTTCACGATCGGCGGCATGACGGGCGTGATGCTCGCGATCCCGGGCGCGGACTTCGTGCTGCATAACTCGCTGTTCCTGGTCGCGCACTTCCACAACACGATTATCGGCGGCGTGGTGTTCGGCTATCTGGCCGGGTTCAGCTACTGGTTCCCGAAGGTGTTCGGCTTCAAGCTCAACGACAAGCTCGGCAAGAGCGCGTTCTGGTGCTGGTTCGTCGGTTTCTTTGTGGCGTTCACCCCGCTGTACGTGCTCGGTTTCATGGGCGCGACGCGTCGTCTGAACCACTACGACAATCCCGCATGGCAGCCGTACATGATCATCGCGGCATGCGGCGTCGCGCTGATCGCGGTCGGCGTCGTGTTCCAGGTCACGCAGGTGGTGGTCAGCATCATCAATCGCAACAAGCCGGAGTATCGCGACGTCACGGGCGATCCGTGGGGCGGCCGCACGCTCGAATGGTCGATCTCGTCGCCGCCGCCCGTCTATAACTTCGCGACGATTCCCGTCGTCGAGGAACTCGATGCTTTCGCGCACATGAAGGAAACGGGCAGGGGCCTCGGCATCCAGGCGGCGTATCAGGATATCCACATGCCTTCGAACACGAGCGCAGGCTTCTTCATCGGCGTGTTCAGCCTTGCGTTTGGTTTCGCGGCTGTGTGGCACATCTGGTGGCTCGCGATCGTCTCGCTGCTGGCGATTGCGGTGACCGTGATCGGCCGCAGCTTCGGTCGCGACGACGGCTATTTCATCCCGTCCGACGTCGTGCGGGCAATCGAAAACAAAGGCCGTACGCCGCTTCCGAAGCATGTGGAAGTGTCGCCGGTGCTCGCGGAGGTCGAGTGATGCTGCAAAAAGTCCATACCGCAACCCTGAACGGGATCGATGGTCACGGCCATCATGGCGAATCGCATTCGGTGTTCGGTTTCTGGCTGTACCTGATGACCGACTGCGTGCTGTTCGCGTCGCTATTCGCGGTGTTCGCCGTGATGGCGCATCAGTTCAACGCCGGGCCGACGGGGAAGGACCTGTTCGACATTCCCGGCGTCGCTGTCGAAACGGCTGCGCTGCTGTTGAGCAGCATCACGTACGGCTTCGCGATGGTCGCCGCGCGCCGGCAGAACACGCGTGCCGTGCTCGGCTGGCTCGCCGTCACGTTCGTGCTTGGCGTCGTGTTCCTGAAGCTCGAACTGGGCGAGTTTTCGCATCTGCTCGCCGAAGGCGCAGGTCCGTCGCGCAGCGCGTTCCTGTCGTCGTTCTTCGTGCTGGTCGGTACGCACGGCCTGCACGTCGCGACGGGGCTGATCTGGATGGCCGTGCTCGCCGTGCAGGTGGCGCGCGCGCCGCAACTGACGCAGCGTGAAATCACGCGGCTGACGTGCCTGAGTCTTTTCTGGCACTTCCTCGATGTCGTGTGGATTTGCGTGTTCACTTTTGTCTATCTCGGGAGCGCGATCTAAATGGCTCACTCGAATTCCCATGCGCTTCATGGCGAAGCAGGGCACGGCGGTATCGGCGGATATGTGGTTGGCTTCGTGCTGGCCGTGGTGTTGACGGCCGCCGCGTTCGGCATCGTGCTGCAAGGCTGGTTGCCGGCTGCATCGGCGCCGTTCGCGCTTGCGGCGCTCGCTGTCGTGCAGATCGTCGTACACCTGGTGTTCTTCCTGCACATGAGCGTGTCGACGTCCGGGCAGCGATGGAACACGCTTGCCCTTGCCTATACGGTGCTGGCCGCGATGTTCCTGGTGTTCGGGACGGTGTGGGTGATGCACAACGTCAGCATGAACATGATGTCGCGCTGAAGCCGTTGCACATGCATCCGGGCGTTGCGCGCCAGCGCGATGCCCGGCGAACGAAGCCGAAGGACAGGTTGGTCCTTCGGTTTTTTTTCGTCGACGCGGAACGCAAAAAAAAGCGGCAAGCATACGATGCTTGCCGCTTCCATTTACTGCGTATATTCGTTGGTAGGCTCGATTGGACTCGAACCAACGACCCCCACCATGTCAAGGTGGTGCTCTAACCAGCTGAGCTACGAGCCTAGCGAAGAGCGCGAATTATAGAGACACACTTTCGATCGCGCAAGTGCCCGGGGCGATTTTGTTGTCGATCACAAAATGGCCCGGGTGACGGGTGCGAAGCAGCGGGTTGGGACGGGCGCGCGCAAGGTGCTCCACAGAGCGGCGCGAGACGGCTACGATGGGCGATGATGCATCTCGGAGGCGAGCCGGGCCATGAAGAAAAATGTTCGTCAGCATTCTCCGCGAGTCGTTCGCGACCACACGCATGCGATGTGGCGCGATCTCGCCGTGTCGTTCATGCCGTTCGTGGTGCTGTTCGCCGTGCTCGCCTGGCTCGTGATATGGCTGGTCGATCCCGCGCCGCCGCGCACGATCACGATCAGCGCCGGTCCGCACGACAGCTCGTTCATGCAGTACGCGCAGGAATATCGAAAGATACTCGGGCGCAATGGCGTGACGCTCAACGTGCTGGAGTCCGATGGCTCCGTGCAGAATCTCGACCGGCTGCTCGACCGGAAGCAGCGGGTGGATGTCGCGCTCGTGCAGGGCGGCGTATCGGCTGGCCGGGATACGACGTCGCTGATGTCGCTCGGCACGGTGTCGTATGTGCCGCTGATCGTCGTGTATCGCGGCAAGGGACTGTCGCAATTGTCGGATCTGGAAGGCAAGCGGGTCGCGATTGGCCGCGAAGGCAGCGGCACGCGGATGCTGTCGCTCGAACTGCTCGGGGCGAACGGCATCCTGCCGGGCGGCGATACGACGCTCCTGCCGCTCGATGGACTCGATGCCGCGAAAGCGCTCGTGAGCAACCAGATCGACGCGGCGCTGCTGAGCGGGGACTCGACCACGCGCGCGATGATCCTGCGCCTGCTGACCATTCCGGGCGTGTCGGTGATGAATTTCAACGAAGCGGATGCCTATACGCGGATCTTTCCTTATCTCGACAATCTCGATCTCCCCATTGGTCTGCTCGATCTGAGGCGCCGCATTCCCCCCGCACCGCTTCATCTGATCAGCCCGACCGTCGAACTGGTGGCGCGCTCGAATCTGCATCCGGCGATATCCGATCTGTTGATCGAAGCCGCACAGGAAGTGAATGGCCCGGCGGGCCTGTTGCAGAAGGCAGGGCAGTTTCCGAATTCCGTCGCGCGCGAATTCCGCATCAGCGAGGACGCGACGCGCTACTACAAGTCGGGCAAGAGCTTTCTGTACCGGACGCTGCCGTTCTGGCTCGCGACGGTTGTCGACCGTTTGCTGGTGTTGCTGCTGCCGATCGCGGTGCTGCT
Source organism: Paraburkholderia steynii (assembly GCF_900100565.1). Classification (NCBI taxonomy): domain Bacteria; kingdom Pseudomonadati; phylum Pseudomonadota; class Betaproteobacteria; order Burkholderiales; family Burkholderiaceae; genus Paraburkholderia; species Paraburkholderia steynii. Next base: position 278,341 of record NZ_FNDI01000004.1, read on the forward strand.
GATTCCCGCGTTGCGGCTGATTCCCGCGCTGTTCACGTGGCGCGTGCGCTCGCGGATTTACCGGTACTACGGCGCGCTGATCGCGATCGAGCGCGACGCGATGCGCAGCTCATCGGACGAAGAGCGCGCGAAGCTGCTTACGGAGCTGGATGGGATCGAGGCGTCGCTGAATACGCTGCGGATGCCGCTTGCTTATGCCGATGGGTTCTATGTGCTGCGCGAGCATGTGCGGTTTGTGCGGGAGCGGCTGGAAGGCGTGCGCGAGCGCGTGCATGCGCGGCAGTAGCGGGATGTGCTGCATGAGGGCGTCGCGGGGAAAAGTCGTGATGCGTCAGTGGGATAAGGCGCGAGTCCGGGTGTTGTCCACAGGGTTGTGAACAAAAACTGTGGATAACGTCGAGGCCGTGTATTGAGCGATAGCCGATGCATCGCTTGTAATCTGAGTCGCATCAATGAGTTGCGCGAGTCTTGCGCAGGATACTCACAGGCTTATGAACGGAAACTGTGGACAACCTCGCGGCGTGTCCACCCGTAGAAGAAGCGTGCGCGAGTGACGCGAGGCGGATGCAGCGTGTGCAACCTGAATGGCGTCAATGACTTGCGATAGTCTTGCCCAGGTTACCCACAGCCTTATGAACGAAATCTGTGGAGAAGTCCGAGCCACCATCTCCAAACCTCACCAGCCACAAATCGTCAGCATCGGGCAAGACATTTGCTGCGCAGTCATCAATTGCGCCGCTCCCGGTTGCACTGACGCTGGAGGTTCCATGCGCGTTCGTCCGTTTCTGATCGCGAGTGTCGTCGTTCCGCTTGCCGCTTGCGCGGCGCCATCCACGACGCCGGAAGAAGCGAGTTTCGGCCCTTCGCCGACACTACCCGCGCCCACCACATCGCTAATGCCGACGGTCCACGTCGCGCCTGTCGAAACGCGTGCCGCCGGCACGCATCCCACCGCGCCGCCCGGTTTCGCAGTGACGCCGTTCGCCACGAATCTCCAGCATCCGCGCTGGCTCTACACGCTGCCGAACGGCGACGTGCTGGTTGCCGAGACCAACACGCCGCAGCCGCACGACGAAGGCGGCGGCGTGGTCGGGTGGATTACGAAGCAGTTCCAGAAACGCGCGGGCGCGGGCGTGCCGAGCCCCGACCGGATCGTGCTATTGCGCGACGCAGACGGCGACGGCAGCGCTGAAACGCAAAGCGTGTTCATCGACAAGCTGCATTCGCCGTTCGGCATGGCGCTGATCGGCAATCAACTCTATATCGCCGATACCGATGCGCTGCTGCGCTTCGATTACGTCACGGGCGAAACGAAGATTGCATCGCAGGGTGTGAAGGTCGCCGATCTGCCCGCCGGTCCGATCAATCATCACTGGACGAAAAATATTCTTGCGAGCCGCGACGGCAAGCGGCTTTACATCACGGTCGGCTCGAATAGCAATGCAGCGGAGAACGGCGTTGAAGCGGAAGCGGACCGCGCCCGCATTGTCGAACTCGATATCGCGAGCGGCACGATGCGGCCTTACGCAACTGGCCTGCGTAATCCGAACGGCATGGCGTGGCAACCTCAAACGGGCGTATTGTGGACGACCGTGAACGAACGCGATGAACTGGGCAACAACCTTGTGCCCGACTACATGACGTCGGTGAAGGACGGCGCGTTCTACGGCTTCCCGTTCAGCTACTACGGCCAGCATGTCGATTCGCGCGTGAAGCCGCAGAACCCGGACATGGTTGCGCGCGCCATCGCGCCGGACTATGCGCTCGGCAATCACACGGCGTCGCTCGGGCTGGCGTTCTATGACGGCAAGCTGTTCCCGGACCGTTACCGTGGCGGCGCGTTCATTGGACAACACGGCTCGTGGAACAGAAAGCCATTTGCGGGCTACAAGGTGATCTTCGTGCCGTTCGAGAATGGCAAGCCGTCGGGCGGACCGGAAGATTTTCTGACGGGATTCCTGACGCCGGACGGGCACGCGGTTGGGCGGCCCGTCGGTGTCACGCTAGATGCGCGCGGCGCGCTGCTGGTTGCCGACGATGTCGGCAACGCGGTGTGGCGAATCGCGCCCGCGACAGGAACGGCGGGCACGAAGTAGACGCTAGGCAGACGTCAGAGTGAAGCGGGCATCAGAGCGACTTACGGACGGTTGTACATCGCATTCCAGTCCGCAGCCGACACGCCGGGGCGGCCCGACTGCGACGCGTTCGCGACACCGCCGTAACCACTCGCTGCGCCGTTCTGCGCGTCCACGCGCGCCTGGGCGGCCTGGATCTCATCGGGGTAGTGCGCTTCCGTGCCTGCGCCCGGGCGATAGCCGGCCTTTTCCAGCTGAACCAGTTCGGCGCGGACCTGAGCGCGAGTCACGGGCTGGTTCGACTGGGCGAACGACACAGCGGGGATAGCGAGCACAGCAGCGATGGCAACAGCCTTGATCAGCGACTTCATGATGAACCTCCAACTTTGCTTTCGACCTTGCGAACAGCCCTGTTCGCAATCAGTTGAAGCAAGTGTAGGTAAGTAGCCGCTTAAGATTAAGACCGTCCGGTGGAAGTGACTTTTCCAAATTTTAGGGTTTACCCCTAAGTGCCCGCTGGACGTGCGTCAGCGCCGTTCGAGCTTCAGCTTTTTTCCATAGCCGGTGAGTTCGAGGTAGCCGCGCCCCGCAGGTTGCCCGTCGCGGTTGATGGCGACGGCGCCTTCCCAATACAACGAGCCCGTCGATTCGCTCGAATCGAGTTCCTGATCGTCGAGCAAGGGTGTCAGTTGCCAGCGGATGTCGCCCGTGCGGACGACGGTCGCCACCGGGTATTGCGTGTTCGTGCGCGGCGAGCGCCACTGGCGGGTCGGCGAAAAGTCGACGTCGCCGGGGCCGTATTGCGTGACGCGGCCGTCGGCCGTGCGAAGCGCGGCGTGCGCCCAGACCGCGCGCCCATCGGCGGCGCGTACCTTGAAGGCCATCAGCGCGGCGCCGTCAGTCAGGTTCGCGCCGAGCCAGTCCCAGCCGACGGCATCGGATGCGAGCAATGTGCTCGACCATTCGTGATCGAGCCACGCGCTGCCCGTGACGGGTGTTGGCGTGCGGCTCGCGCCATCGGCGGATGGGCGTGTGACGGTGCCTGTCACGCGCAGTTGGGGCTCGCTGTAGTAGTAGCTCGCCTGTTCCGGCAGTGGTCCTTTGCGCGAGTAGCCGTTGTCGCCCTGAAGCAGCGGCGCCTGCGTCGGCGTGAACGTCAGATGCAACGCGAAGCCGGCGGCGTCGGCGCTTACGTCGTAGTGGCCGTCCGGCGCGCGGACCATGCGCCAGGTATCGAGCCGAACGTCGGTGTTGTCGGGCTTCGCGTACGCGAGGCCGAAGCCTTGTCGCGCGATCTTCTGGTCATGCACAAGACGGCCCAGCTTCGGATCGCTGAGCGCGGCGTGCGCGATGATCAGTTGCGTCGGCGCAAATGCGCTGGGATCGCTCGCCGGATGGCCCGTTGCCGAGCGGAAGAACGTGATCTGGAAGCCGAGGGGTTGATGATCGGGCGTCTCCAGCCAGCCCGTCGCGTACCACCATTCGGTGCGAAACGCGCGATGCGCGCCCGTGTCGCGCGGCAGTTCAATCGACTTGCCCGGCACGACCGCCGCGAACTGTGGATCGGCCGCGAACACAAGCGATACGCGAAGCAGGCACGCAAACACGAGCAACAGACTACGGGCGGCACGCATCACCAGTCCTCCCTGACCGCGCGCACGGCATCGATGGAGACAGCTCGGCGGCCCGCCGCGACGGCCGTCGTACACGACGACGCGAGCATCACGAGCGCCAGCACGGATAGCAGCGTCCACGGCACATGCAGCGACATGCTCCAGTGAAACGACTGCGGATTGACGACGAACACGAGGATCAGGCTGATCGCGAAGCCGAGCACGCAGCCCATCGCGATGCCGAGCGCGGTGAGCAGTCCGCCTTCCGTTGCGAGCAGCGCGAGAATCTGTCCACGCGTCACGCCCACATGTCGCAGCATGCCGAACTCGCGCGAGCGCGACAGCGTCTGCGCCGAAAACGTCGCCGCGACGCCGAACAATCCGATCACGATCGCGACGGCTTCCAGCAGATACGTGACAGCGAAGCTGCGGTCGAAGATGGTCAAGGTGCGCGCGCGGATTTCGCCGGGTTGCGCGAAGTCGAGCGCGCTCGCGAACGGCAACGCGCGCATCGCGGCGATGGCCTGCGCCGCGCTCACGCCGCGTTGCAGGGTGAGGGCGGCGTCGGTGGCGCCGGTGTCGCCCGTGAGGCGTCGGTAGTCGGCGAGACGGATTTGCAGCGCGCCCGTTTGCCGCACGTAATCTCGCCATATCCCCGCGACGACGAACACTGTGCCGTGCTCGCCGATCGGCAGTATCAGCCGTTGACCGACGCGATAGCCATACAGATCGACCATCGCTTCCGACGCCCACACGGGCGTCTCGCCAGCGCGCAACGCGGACGGCGGCAGGATCTCGCCGGTGATCTGCAGGTTCGCGCCGGGATCGGCGGCATCGATTTCGCGCGCCAGCAAGGCGACGGACGGCCGCGATGCGTCGAGCGTCAGTTGCGAGGTGCGCGCGAACGCTGCGTGCCGGATGCCGCGCGCGGCGGCGAGCATCGCCTGTTGCTGCGGGTTCAGCCCGCCCGTGTCGCCGTTCGGCGCGACGCGCACATAGACGTCGGCGGACAGCAGGTGCGCGAGCCAGTCTTCGACCGACACGCGAAAGCTCGACACCATGATCGCCATCGCGACGATCAGCGTGAAGCTCGACAGCACGCCGCCCATTGCAATGGATGCCTGACCCGGCGCGTTTGCAAGGCGCGCGAGCGCAAGCGCGATGACTGGCTTGGCGGGGCGACGTCTATTGTCCCCATCGAGCGTACGGCCCAGCGCGCGAAACAGCAGCGACGTGACGCGCGGCATCAGCGCAATGCCGCCGATCAGCAGCAGCGCGACGGCGAGATAACCCGCAATCGGCACATCGAACACGGGCGGCGTCTGCGTCAGCGCCACGCCGAGGGCGATGCAGATGAGCGCGGGCCACGGCGTCGACAGCTTGCCGAGCGCGGTTTCTTCGCCGCCTGCTTTCAGCGCGGGAGCGGGATGCGCGCGCGCCGCTTCGAGCGCGGGCACGAGACTGCCGAGCAGCGACACGCCGATACCGAGCACGACGAAAATCGCGCTGGCGATGGGCTCGAAGCCGACCGTCGGTTGAACACCGGGGAAATAGCCGCCGCCCAGATCGCTGCCGAAAAAGCGCAGCACGACGTACGCGAGCGCGAAGCCGAGCGCGATACCCGCCACCGAGCCGAGCGTGCCGAGCAACGCGCCTTCGAGCAGAATCTGCCGCAACAACTGCGCACGCGTGAGGCCGAGCACGCGCAGCATCGCGAACTGCGCGCGCCGGCGCACCACGCCGAGCGCCTGCGTCGAGAACACGAGAAACGCGCCCGTGAACAGCGCGACGAGCGCGAGCACGTTCATGTTGATCCGGTAGGCGCGCGACAGCCGGTCGGTGCGGCTTTCGACATCACGCGTTTCGCCCACGGCGAAGCGGCTGCCGAGCTGGTCCTGCAACGCTTGCCTGAACCGTTCACGATCGACGCCGCGTTCGAGTTGCAGATCGACGCGCGACAGCTTGCCGATGCGACTGAAGCGCCATTGCGCGGCCGCGATGTCCATCACCGCGATGCGTTGTCCGGGCCGCGCCCTGACGATACCGCCCGCCACGCGCAGATGCACATCGGACGTGCCGCTGCGCAACGTCACGGTCTCGCCGACGCGCACGCCGAGCCACTGCTGCGCGGCGGGCGAGAGGAAGATGGCGTCACCGTCGAGCGCGTCGAGCGGGCGGTCGCTGTCCGTCACGCCCGTCAGATCGGGCGCGATGCGACTCGCGCGGAACATGTCGATGCCGAGCACTTTCAGCGGCGCGGTGCGGTCCGGCACGGTCACGTCGAGTTCGAGCACGGGGCTGGCGAGCGCGACGCCGGGTTGAGTCGCGAGTCGTGGATAGGCGCTTTCATCGAACGTGGGTTGCGCGCCGCGCACCTGCAAGTCCGCCTGGCCCGACAGGCTGCGCGTCGCCGCCGAGAATTCGTTGAACGCGGCGCTGTTGATCAATTGCACGGCGTAGCCGAGTGCAACACCGAGCGCGATGGTCGCAATCGCGATCAGCGCGCGGCCTTTGTGGCTGTGCCATTCGGCGGCGAGCAGCCAGCGCGTGAGCGTGCGCAGGCCGTGGCGCGTGGGGTGCGCGTGGTGCGCGGTTGCATTTAGCGCTGTGTCATTCATGGTTTTGGCGCGATGCGTGGGGCGATGTTTCGCGCATTGCGTGCAGCTTGCCTTCGCTCAGGATGAGCACGCGGTCGGCGACGGCGGCGGCCGCTTGCGAATGCGTGACCATCATCGTCGCTGCGCCGTTTGCCTTGGTTTCTTCGCGCAGCAGCGCGAGCACTTCATGTGCGGTGTCGGGGTCGAGATTGCCCGTGGGTTCGTCGGCGAGGATCAGCGTGGGACGATGCACGAGGGCGCGCGCGATGGCGACGCGCTGCAGTTCGCCGCCTGATAGCTGGCGCGGCATGTCGTTTCCGCGTCCTTCCAGACCGACGGCGGCGAGCATGTCGAGTGCGCGTTGTGGTGCGATGCCGTTCAGCAGTAACGGTAGCGCGACGTTTTGCGCGAGCGTCAGATGTGGCAGTACGTGGAACGCCTGGAAGACGAAGCCGAGTTTCTCGCGGCGCAGGCGGGTGGCGGTGTCATCGTTCAGCGTCGAGACGGGCGTGCCGTCGATTAGCACCTCACCGCTGTCGGCGCGGTCCAGGCCTGCTATCAGATTTAGTAGCGTTGATTTGCCTACGCCTGAGTCGCCCATGATGGCGATGAATTCGCCTGCTTCCAGTTTGAAGTCCAGGTTGGCGAGGACTACGCGGTTTGTCGCGTAGGCTTTGCTCAGTGAGCGGCATTCTAGTGCGGGGCGCGGGGCCGGGGGCGGCATTTGGGTCCTTAAGGTGGTTGCTTTTTTTTTGTCTGCGACGCTGGGTGATGGTTTGGGGTTTGTGCTTTGTGCTGGCATCCGGGTTGGTTGTTCTGGCCTTTGCGATGGCATCCGCGATGCGTTAGCTTGCTTCAAGCGTCGCCCCTGTGCGGGGCGGCACCTACTTTTCTTTGCCGCCGCAAAGAAAAGTAGGCAAAAGAAAGCGGCTAACACCGCCAGCTTTTGTTTTTGCCTGAGGGCCCCCAAAGGGTCTTACGCTTCACACGGCGATCACGTGACCCATGTTCGTTGCCAGCGCTCTTGCAGGGCTCATCACCCGCTTCACACCCCCGCGTTACAGCATGCCGTGCCAGGTATTCCACCGCCGCCCAGGTGGCAAACTGTGTGTAGGCCCCAGGTGCTCCACATGCCTCACTTCGGACCGATAGCGCATGCGTGCCACCCTGTAAGAGCGCTACCCTGTACGACGGGATTACCTACACACAGTTTGCCACCTGGGCGGCAGAAACCATTCGCTGCCGCTTGACCATGTACGGGTGTCTGAAGCGGGTGATGCATCTGATCAGCGCGTTGGCAACGCACGCGAACAGATGCGTTGCCGTGTGAAGCGTAAGACCCTTTGGGGGCCCTCAGGTACAAACAAAAGCTGGCGGTGTTAGCCGCTTTCTTTTGCCTACTTTTCTTTGCGGCGGCAAAGAAAAGTAGGTGCCGCCCCGCACAGGGGCGACGCGTGAACGGCAAACACCGCAGCGCGGATGCCAGCGCAAACCCGAAGCAAACCACCCAGCGGCGCAGACAACCAAAAGTAGGTGCCGCCCCGCACAGGGGCGACGGGTGAACGGCAAACACCGCAGCGCGGATGCCAGCGCAAACCCGAAGCAAACCACCCAGCGTCGCAGACAACCAAAAGTAGGTGCCGCCCCGCACAGGGGCGACGCCTGAAGCACGCTAACGCATCGCGGATGCCATCGCAGAAACAAGCAAACCCAACCCAACCAATCGCGCCACGAAGGCAACACCCGGATACCAGCGCCGAGGCCAAACAACCAAACCGTCCGCGCAGCCAGCAAACTTAAGCAAACCACCCAGCGTCGCAGACAAAAAAACCTCAAAACGTCAGATCGTGCAACTTCTTCATCCCATCCAACAGCCATTGAAAAATCGACTGCTCCGACTGAGCAACAGGCGTCGGCGTCCCGAGCTTACCCAGAGTATCCTGCCTCCGCGACAGCATCTGACACATCTCCCTGGCGACATCGGGCTTATCCTTGAGCAGCGGCGTCAAGTCCTCCTTCTTCAACTGATAAACAGTCGCCGCCGTAAGCGCCGAGATCGTCACACGCGCGGGCATGCCTGCCAGCAGACCGAATTCGCCCAACGCATCACCAGGACCAAGACGAGTCACTTCGACAGGCCCAGACGCATCTTCAGCCACAACAGACAGCACACCCGAATCGACAATGGTCAAATGGTCGAGCACCTTGTCCGGCGTGACCACAGTATCGCCGCGCTCATACGAGCGACGTGAAAGCATAGGCGCGAGACGCTGCAACTCCTCCGCCGTCAACGCGGCAAATATCTCCACGCGCCGCAGCAGCGCAACGCGCGGATCGGTCTGCTGCGCCAGCGAAGGCGAAGACGAAGGCGCATACCCAGCCCCGAGCGGCTTCAACTCGACACCCGCCGCCTGCAACTGCCGGTAGCACAAGTCAAAAAGCTCATTCGTGACGGCGAGTTTCTTGCTCATGTCATCGACATACGCCGTCGCCTCGTACGTGACGGACATGATGCTGGTCCGCTTCACGATCGCATACGGCGCCGGATCGGCGATCACCGCCCGCACACCCGCCAGCGCACGTTCGAGCGCAGCCAGCACCACGCTCGGACGCGCTTCGGGCGTGATTTCCAGCATGAGGGTCACGCCGTGCAGCGCCGACGGGCGGCTGTTGTTCGTGATCTTCGCCTTCGCCGCAACGGCATTCGGCACGATCACGATATTGCCTTGCGAGGTCAGCAGATGCGTCGCGCGCCAGTTCATCTCCAACACCTTGCCCTCGACGCCGTCGATGATCACCCAGTTGCCGATGTGATACGGCTCGGTCGTGTTGATCACGATGCCGGCGAACACGTCACTGAGCGTGCTCTGGATCGCAAGCCCAAGCACAATGGCGAGCGCGCCCGAGGTCGCGACCAGCCCGCGCACCGGCAACTCGAGCACGAAGCCAAGCGCCGCAACGACAGCCGCGAGAAACACCACCGCGCCGAACACGTCAGAGAAGAGCCGTTGACGGCGCCAGGTCTGCGGCAACAGCAGGGTGTCGAGCGCAAGGCTCAACAGGCGCGCGCCCATCAGCCACCAGATGATTTCGAGCACCTGGCCAAGCACGTGCAACGGCTTCGAATCCGCGTAGGGCGCCTGCGAGAACGGACTCAGGCCCGAGCCGAACAGCAGCGCGCTAAAGGCCGCGTAAATGCACAGGCGCACCAGCAGCCGCGCGACTTCGTTTTTGGGTGTGGTGCAACGCCAGATCACGACATCGACTGCGACGAGCGCAAAGCCAAAAATCAGCGGATTGTTCACGCACACTCCATAGCGGGGTTGAACGGTCAAAGCGACGTGTACGCCAGCCTCATGCAATCGTCGTTGGCAACGGCTGTTTGCGACAGTAGCACGGCCTCGTGCAACGCGGCGTCATGTCCAGTTTCATGACGCCGCGCGTCGCGCATTCAGCCCATTTTTTACGACATTTTTAATCGCGATGCAGCAGAGCGTACGTGGGGTTCGGCACCCGCTGTTACGCCACGCGTCACTTCACATTGAACGCGTAGTCGCCGTGCGTGCGATGACCGTCCGATGCCACCGCGACCCAATGCACCGTGTATTTGCCTGGGGCGAGAGCGGGCAGCGCGACAGACGCGACGCTCGGCTGCTGCGCATCGACCGTCGATTTCGCGGTGCTCACCTGCTTGCCCGCCGCATCCGTGACGGTCAGTGAACTGAAGGCGGGTTCGAGCGGGCCATCGAAGGTGATGGTCACCCTGGCGGGCGCCTCGACGGTCGTGCCCGCGCCGGGCTCCTGCTTCTGCGGAAACACATGGGCCAGCGCCGCGAGCGGCGTCAGCATGAGTGACAGCGCGAGCGCCGCCACGAGTCGTGTCGTGTTCATGGTGGTGTCCTCGTTACGGGAAAAGCGGTTTGCCGATCGTCGTGGGCGCGATGTCATCGAAGAACAGATGCGCCTGCACCAGCACGCCGACATGCGAGCCGCTCGCGTGGTTCACGGGGATCTGCGCCTCGATGCCGAATTGCCCATATCGGTTGATCCAGATGACACCCGGGTTGACCGTGCCCGTGGTTTGCCCCTGGCTGCGCGACAGCGGAATTTCGACGATCGGTATCAGGTTCGCGAACGGCTGCGGCAAGCCGACGTCGCGCACGTGCTGCTGCAGATAGGGCAGGCTGTACTGTACGGTCACGCCGTAGTTGAACGCGTTCGGCTGGCCCGCGCCCGTCGTCAGCGCGGGGCCCGCTTCGCCCGTGATCGCGATGGGGCGCAGATACGCGAGCGAATCGGGCAGGTCGCCGAAGCCCTTGCCGGCGAAGATCGTCGGCGAGATGGTCGAGAAGCTCTCGCCGATCGCGTGGCTGCCCGTGCCGCCCAGGTCCGCATCGACGCCGATCGACGTCATGAACTCGTGCGCCTCGTTCACATACAACAGGTACTTGAGCCCGACGCTGAAGTTGTCGAAGCCGTGCGCGGTCGGATTGTTCTGCCCGACATACGCGCCTCCGATCGATACCGCGAGGCGCGGCGTGATCAGCTTGTCGTATTCGAAGCTGAAGCTGTTGACGCTCTGGTCGCCATCGTCGCCGCGCACGCGCTGGTGGCCATATTCCAGATTGAGTTCGTCGCTGACGCCCGGATCGTCGACGGCCATCGTGGCGGGGAAGACGCGGTCGCCTGCAATGGCGTGCGCATGAGAAATGGACGGAACGAGCAGGGCTGCAAGGATGCAGCCGGCGAACGGCAGCGTGCCGCGCCTGGCGTGTCGGATATTCATGTAGGTGATCCTGAGTGAGAGCGCGCGCCGGCCGCGTACGCGCCGGAAAGCGGCAACGCGGCGTGCGCGAATACAGCAACGCCGTGACGGCGCTGCGGGTACGCGGGTTCGACTCAGAGATGCACGGGCGGCGCGCGCGGCTGCGCGCTTTCGAACGGCGTGATGAGCGCGACGCTTTCGAAGCGAACCGCCACGCGCTGCGTGATCGCGGCGACCGTCAGCGCGAACGTCGACGGCGACGCGGGCAGCACGGGAATATGCGCGAGCAGGCTGCAATAGCCGCACGCATGCCAGTGCGAGGCGAGCGTGTGCGTATTGCCGGTGTCGTCCTCTTGCGTGTCGGCGGGACTGGCCGTTTGGGCGGAGCAGAGCGCGGCGGCGGGATCGTATGCGCCGCGGCTCGCCGCAATGGCCTGCGAGACGGTAGGTGCGAGCGCCGCCATCAGGATCGCGAGCAATCCGAGAATGCAGCCAATCTTCCGATGGAACCGGCTCGCCATTTTGATTGAAAACGTGTGTGGGATGCTGCGCGGATTATGACATTGGCGCGGCATACGGTGAATGCCCGCCGCGCATTCGAACATGAAAATTTTCGCGAAGCTGTCGATTTGCTGTCGCGTCGATCGTCGTCTGTGTAGAACCGGGCAACGGCGCTTTTTATGCCCGGCATCTGACGACTTTGCACAGGAGGCGGCAATGAACTACGTGGATGGATTCGTGGTGGCAGTGAAGGCGGAGAATCGCGAGGTTTACCGCAAGCACGCCGAGACGGCGGCGGGCGTGTTCAAGGAGTACGGCGCGCTGAACGTCGTCGAATGCTGGGGCGACGACGTGCCCGAAGGCAAGCTCACGTCGTTCCCGCTGGCCGTCAAGCGCGAGCCGGACGAAGTGGTCGTATTCTCGTGGGTCGTCTGGCCTTCGCGCGCGAAGCGCGACGAAGGCATGGGCAAGGTGATGGCCGATCCGCGGCTTCAACCGGATGTGATGACGATGCCGTTCGACGGCAAGCGGCTGATCTACGGCGGCTTCGAAGTGATCGTCGACGTGTGACGGCGTTCAGCGGGCGCTAGAGCGTTTCCGTGAACATGGGCGTCGTGCCGTCGCTGCTTTCGTAGTACTCGGCCGACGCCTGTCCGCTCTGCGCGCCTTGTCCAAGCCGGATGATCGTGAAGCCGTGCATGTAGATCTTGTCCGCTTCTTTCAGCAGTACGTTCTGCAGCGCGGGCGGATTGACGATACGTGCGTCCGGTGCGTTCTCCGGTCCGTCGACGATCACGGGCACTGCGCCATGGCCGATGCAGCGTCCGCGGTTCAATCCGAGGTACGGCTGATAGATGCTCAGGCTGTGCTCGTGGCCCCAGAACCATGCGCTAACCGGCTGCTTCGCGGCTTGCGCGAAACGCTGGAAGCTCGCGAGCAGCTTCGGGTTGTGCGCGATGAGCTTGCCGCCTGTCTGCAACGGTCCAATCTGCGACAGCGCGGAAAACAACTGGTGATGCGAAAGCAGGATCGTCTTGCCGCTGAATTCGGCGATGCGCTCGACGATCCAGTCCTCTTCGTCCTGCTCGATAAACGTGAGGACGTCCGTTCCGTGGAAGGGGTCGTAGTCGTGCAGCCCCGTGTCCAGCGCGATGAACTGCCAGTCGTCGTTGCGCAGGCAGAAGAAGCTGGCAGGCTGAAGGCGCGCGTGATCGTTGAGCGTGTCGATCAGCCCGTAGTAGCCGGCGCCGCCCGAGTACATGTCATGGTTGCCCGAGAGCGTGTAGACGGGTACGTCCTTCGTGCTGCGCGAGAGCACGCTGTCGACGATATTCCTGAAGTTCGCGTCGCACTCCTGCGGCGTGCCCGAATAGTAGATGTCGCCGAGATGAATCACGACGTCGGGGTTTTGCAGCGCGGCCTGCTTTAGCAGATCCACCGCGACGTCCGTGCCCGTGCCCCAGTCGGCGATCAGCGCGACTGTTGCGCCCGCTTTCAGCGGCACCGTGACGGGGCCGATTGCGGCCGCGCGCCGGTATGGAATCGACGCGCGCTTGCCGTCCGGGCCGAAGTACTGCATGTAGCTCTCGATGACCTTGATCCACGCCGGATCGCAAACGTTGAAGCGCAGGTCGTTCTCGATGCTGTCGGCACCGGCCGAGTCGCCGCGGGCGCGGGCTTCCATCAACGCGAAGCCCATCTTCGCGCAGGTCCAGGCGTCCTGTGCGACTTCGTCCGGCGCGACGTCGGGCAAGGGCGATTGACCTTGCGACTTCAGCGACGCAATCGTCGCTGCCGCATTGACGAGCGCGTTGTCCGTTCCAGGCCGCGAGGCGAGGGCCGAGGAGGGCGTCGTGTTGCGCACGACCTGATCGACGGCTGACTGGAACAGCGAAACGAATTGATCGCGGAAGCTCTCGGGTTCGGCGGCCATGGCGGTCTCCAATGATCGGATTGGCGAAATCCGTATTGCATATTGCGGCTTTTCGAATTGAATGCGAAAGCCGGGAGTAATGTTCGTGGTATTGAAGCTTGATGCAGGCGACAGGCTATTGGATTAATTCAGCTAACACCAAGACGATTGGCTCAACATAATTTGCATGAAGCTGAATCGCTCGATTACTCGCCGTCGATGAGCGCGCGCTGATTCACCTGAGCCGCTCAAACCATTCAAGCTTTTCGCGCCGCTGCCGATAACGTGTCTGGCCGTCCCTCCTGCAAAGCCCTATCAAAGATGCGTGTGTCCAAGACCGAGTCCGTACTGCTCACCGTTGCCGTGTTCGCCGTCGTCAGTTTCAGCGGCTGGCTCCAGAGCGAAATGAAGCACGCCGCGCGTGAGCGCAACCGGCACGACATCGGCACGATCGTCGAAGCCGCCTGCGCGAACCTGAACGCCGCCGAGCTCGAATCCAGCGACGCCGGCCAGCTGCAATGCGGCACGATCGCGCATGAGGCGCCGCGCGAAGCGTCCTCGGCGCCCGAGGCTTTGACGGCAGCCGCGACGGGCGCCGCATCGACGGTTCCTAATCCTTAAGCTCTTTTGCCGGGCACGCGCTACACTGCGCGACTCGCGTGGCGAAGCTGCTCAGCCAGCACCGATGCGGCTTTCATCGACAATACCTCACGCGCTGATATACTAAATACGTTCACAGTCCGCGTGACGATGAAGGCAGTAGACGGGCGCGGATACGGGAGCGGCGCAGTGCGCCGCTCAAGCCAACTACGGTGCTCATTCGCACCGACCGGATCAGAGGCGATGCATGTCGTCAGAACTTGACAGTCAGCCAGCGGCTACGCCGTTCACCCTGTCACTGCAGCCCATCGGGACGAGCGCCAGTTTGCGGGATCGCGCATATGCGATGCTGCGCGCGGCAATCGCCGATGCCGATATCTATGCGTCGCGCGACGAAATACGCCTCGACGACCGCGCGCTGAGCGAATCGCTGGGCGTGAGCCGCACACCCGTGCGCGAGGCGATGACGCTGCTCGAACAGGAAGGCTTCGTACGCACGATCCCGCGCCGAGGCATCTATATCGTGCGCAAGAGCAAGCGCGAGATCGTCGAGATGGTGCAGATGTGGGCCGCGCTGGAAAGCATGGCCGCGCGTCTCGCCACGCTGCACGCAACGGATGAAGAAATCGCGCGGCTGCGTCACATGTTCGACCAGTTCCGCGATTCGACGCCGGCCGAGCATATCGCCGAATACTCGGATGCGAACATTGCGTTCCATCAGGCCATCGTCGAGCTGTCGAAGTCGCAGATCATTCTCGACACGATCAAGAACATCTTCATTCATGTGCGCGCGATCCGTCGCATGACGATTTCGCAAAGCGACCGTGCGTCGCGTTCGATCGTCGATCATCTGCGCATCATCGAGGCACTGGAAAAGCGCGATACCGAACTCGCGGAGCGCTTGGTGCGCCAGCACTCGCTCGACCTCGCCGCCTTCATCGAGGTAAATTGCGACTTCCTCGATTAAGAGCAGTCGCTTCACTCTGATCTACCGCGGACATCCGTTCCCGGATGTCCGCATCTTCCCTCATTGCCAACCGGCGACCTTCTCTGCGCGCCCCGTGCCATCGCATCCATAAACGATCGCGAATGCATTCGATAAGTTTCTTTAATTATTCCCAATCCCCTGTGCGCTCTTACGATGGGTTCACCCGGATGCGTCCTGTTTTAAGGGTTAACGCGTGCAATGGCGCTTTTTAAGCGCACTGCATTGGGGAAAATCCGCAGGCCGCTGGAATAAAAATGTAAAGACTGAAACCTGTTTGAATGGTTAACTACGCAGGTCTGTCGAAAATCCCCAGCGCCGGGTAGAACAAAACAGCAAGGCGGATGCGGGCAGCGCGATCACGAATTGCGCGGCTTGCATCGAAAACACTAGAAATGCGGAGACGATGCTCATGAATGGAAATACCCGACAGGCGACGGGAAACGGTCTATTTTCGAACCGTTGGTGTCAACTGGTGATCGGCATGCTGTGTATGGCACTGGTCGCCAACCTTCAATATGCCTGGACGCTCTTCGTCGCGCCGATGAACGCGCGGCACCACTGGGGCGAAGCATCGATTCAGCTTGCGTTCTCAATCTTCATTGTTACGGAGACGTGGCTTGTACCTGTCGAAGGATGGCTCGTCGACCGTTTCGGTCCGCGTCCCGTAGTCGCGGTCGGCGCGATTTGCGCGGGCCTCGCGTGGATGCTGTTCGCGCATGCGACGACGCTGCCTGAGCTTTATATCGGCTCCGTCGTCGCCGGCATCGGCGCGGGCGGCGTGTACGGCACATGCGTCGGCAATGCGCTGAAGTGGTTCCCGGACAAGCGCGGTCTCGCGGCGGGCCTGACGGCGGCGGGTTTCGGCGCGGGCGCGGCCGTGACGGTGATTCCGATTGCAAACATGATTACGCGCTCAGGTTATGAGCACACGTTCCTGTTCTTCGGCATCCTGCAAGGCGCGGCGATCTTCGTGCTGGCGCTGCTGCTGCACAAGCCGTCGACGCGCGCCGTATCGAACATCAAGCGCAAGTTCGCGGTGAGCAAGATCGACTACACGCCAGGGCAGATGATCAAGACGCCCGTGTTCTGGGTGATCTATGCAGCGTTCGTCGCAGTTGCAGCAGGCGGCCTGATGGCGACGGCACAGATCGGTCCGATCGCAAAAGACTGGGGCCTCGCGAAACTGCCGATGACGATGTTCGGCATGACGCTGCCGCTGCTGACGATGACGCTGTCCATCGACAACATCTGCAACGGCTTCACGCGTCCGCTGTGCGGCTTCATCTCCGACAAGATCGGCCGCGAGAACACGATGTTCGCGATCTTCATCGGTGAAGGGCTCGCGTTGCTCGGCATGATGCAGTACGGCCAGAACCCGTATGCGTTCATGACGTTCGCGGCACTGATCTTCCTGTTCTGGGGCGAGATCTTCTCGATCTTCCCGGCCATCTGCGCGGATACGTTCGGCAGCAAGTTTGCGGCGTCTAACGCGGGCACGTTGTATACGGCGAAGGGCACGGCGGCGCTGCTGGTGCCGCTCGCGTCGGTGTTGTCGGCGACGGGTGGCTGGAGCCTGGTGTTCATCGTCTCGGCCGTCATCACGATTGCGGCGGGCGTGTCGGCCAAGTTCGTGCTCGCACCGATGCGCGCACGGTTGATCGAGTCGGGGACGTCCGCGTCCTCTTCGTCGGCCAACGCGTCGCGATTAAGCGCAAGCTCGGGCGAGTGAGGCAGGGCGCCGTTCCGGCGCTGCGGGTTCATCATTGAAATCTTGAAGCGGTGCGTGGCCTGAAAGGGCGGCGCGCCGCTTTGTTTTTTTTGGCCGGTCGCTTGCATCGCGCGGTTTGCGCCGAACCCGCGCCCTCGACAATCGACGAGTCAATAAAAAATCTCCCGCGCTTCATCAGCGCGGGAGATTGCTTGCGGCTTGCTTCTGTTTCTTGTGCGGCTTGCCGTTCTTCAGGCGCCTGCAAGAGCAGGCACACCGTCATCGGCAAAGTACTGCGAAAACGAAAAGGCCGAACGATTCGAACGTTGCGTGTCGCTCGACGCATCGATACGCGTCGGCAGCACCTCGGGCGTGTGCGCGCTCTTCTTCGCGAGAATCGCCGCGCTCAGGAACTCGGCGCTGTACGCATTGAGCAAATGCGCCTGATGCGCCTCCAGATAAGCGACGACGCGAGCGTGCTCGCCGTCGATCGTCGCGAGCGACGTCAGCGTCTGCGCGTCCCAGCGGAAGCGCAAACCGAGGTCCGCGAACGCGCTGTTGAACGCGCAGAGCTGCGCCTCGATTGCGCGCTCGTAGTGAGTCCGGTGTTGATCGTGTGCGTTGCGCATCATCCCCTCCAATTCGTCGATTGCGTGAAGACAGCTTAGGCGCGTCGATAGATTCACGATAGTTAAAGTTTTCTTTGAAAACTATTCGCTAACGTTTATGGAAAGCCTGCTACAGACCTAGGGTGCAGGAGAATTGGTGGCGACTAGATATGTGATATACAGTATTGCACATATGCAGAACGGTATTTTCAGACATGCAGAAGGGCCGAACGACCGCGCCTTACCCGGCGCTTCCGTCAAACGGGCCACCACCGTTTTCGACACCGAGGAGACACGTCGACCATGTCCACCGACACGCAAGAAAATGTCCGCACGATCCCGTTGAGCCTGAACCTCACGCCGATCAGCGCGACAGCTTCGCTGCGGGATCAGGCGTACGCGCGACTCAAGCACGCGATCGCGAACACCGACATCTATCACTCGCGCACCGAAGTGCGGCTGGATGAAAAGGAGCTGACCGAGGCGCTCGGCGTGAGCCGCACGCCAGTGCGCGAGGCGATGACGCTGCTCGAACAGGAAGGCTTTCTGCGCACGGTGCCGCGCCGCGGCGTGTACATCCTGCGCAAGACGAAGAAAGAGATCGTCGAGATGATCTGCATGTGGGCCGCGCTCGAAAGCGTGGCGGCGCGTCTGGCGACCCAGCGCGCGTCGAATGAGGACATTGCCGGGCTGCGCGCGATGTTCGACGACTTCCATTCGACCACGCCAACCGATCACATCGAGGAGTACTCCGAGGTGAACATTGCGTTTCACCAGGCGCTCGTCGAGCTATCCGGCTCGCAGATCATTCTCGACACGATCAAGAACATTTTCATGCACGTGCGCGCGATACGCCGCATGACGATCGCGCAGAGCGACCGCGCGTCGCGTTCGATCGAGGACCACATGCGCATCATCGAAGCGCTGGAAGCGCGCGATACCGAGCGCGTCGAAGCGTTGGTGCGGCAGCACTCGCTCGACCTCGCGCTGTATGTCGAAGCACATTGCGATTTTCTGGACTGAGGGCCGCCATCACTGACATATAGCGACCCCAGGACTATCCCGAACGGGCACTTGATGCGATGCACGATTCAGACGCCCAGACCCTTCAGACACAAAGCGCTAGCCAACTTTTGCACTGCAGCAACACCGGATGAAACCTGAAGCACCTGCAAAAATCCGTTGACTAATATTGTGTTTGGAATATTGTATATCACGAGACGCCACACAACACCCGGCCAAGGAGGAGACGTCATGGCAGATGTACTTGAGATCAGACCGCAAGAATCCGCTGAAGAGAACGCACAACAAACGACGGACGGTTTCCACCTCGTCATTGATGCACTTAAAGCGAACGACATCGACACGATTTTTGGTCTGGTCGGCATTCCTATCACCGACCTCGCGCGCCTCGCGCAAGCCGAAGGAATGCGCTTTATCGGTTTTCGTCACGAGCAGCACGCAGGTCATGCAGCCGCCATCGCGGGCTACATGACGCAAAAGCCCGGCATCTGTCTCACGGTGTCCGCACCGGGCTTCCTGAACGGCCTCACGGCCCTCGCCAACGCAACGACGAACTGCTTCCCGATGATCCTGATCAGCGGATCGAGCGAACGCGAAATCGTCGACCTGCAGCAAGGCGACTACGAAGAGATGGATCAGTTGAACGCGGCGAAGCCGTACGCGAAGGCTGCGTATCGCGTGCTGCACGCGGAAGACATCGGCATCGGTCTGGCGCGTGCGATTCGCGCTGCCGTGTCGGGTCGTCCGGGCGGCGTGTATCTGGATCTGCCGGCGAAGCTGCTGTCGCAGACCATCGACGCCGTGAAGGCCAAGCAGTCGTTGGTCCGTGTGATCGACGCCGCGCCGCGCCAGCTGCCCGCGCCCGATTCCGTCAAGCGCGCCATCGATCTGCTGAAGGGCGCAAAGCGTCCGCTGGTGCTGCTCGGCAAGGGCGCAGCGTACTCGCAGGCCGACAAGGAAATCCGCGCGTTCATCGAGAAGACGGGCATCCCGTATCTGCCGATGTCGATGGCCAAGGGGCTGCTGCCCGACACGCACGAGCAATCGGCTTCGGCTGCGCGTTCGTTCGTGCTGGCCGAGTCGGACGTCGTCGTGCTGATCGGCGCGCGGCTGAACTGGCTGCTGTCGCACGGCAAGGGCAAGACGTGGGGCAAGCCGAAGCAGTTCGTGCAGATTGATATCTCGGCGCAGGAGATGGATAGCAACGTCGCGATCGCGGCGCCTATCGTCGGCGATATCGGTTCGTGCGTTGCTTCGTTGCTCGACCAGGTTGGCGACAACTTCCCGCAGCCGCCGAAAGAATGGCTCGACGCCGTCAGCGAGAAGAAGAACACGAACCTGCAGAAGATGGCCGCGACGCTCGCGAAGAATCCGTCGCCGATGAACTTCCACAGCGCGCTGCGCGTGCTGCGCGACATCGTCAAGGCGAACCCGGATATCAACGTCGTCAACGAAGGCGCGAACACGCTCGACTATGCGCGCGCCATCATCGACATGTATCAGCCGCGCAAGCGCTTTGACTCGGGTACGTGGGGCGTGATGGGCATCGGCATGGGCTTCGCAATCGGCGCAGCCGTGACGAGCGGCAAGCCGGTGCTCGCGATCGAAGGCGATAGCGCGTTCGGCTTCAGCGGCATGGAACTCGAAACGATCTGCCGTTACGACCTGCCCGTGTGCACGATCATCTTCAACAACAACGGCGTATATCGCGGCACCGACGTGAATCCGACGGGCGGCAAGGACGTTGCGCCGACGGTGTTCGTCAAGGACGCGCGCTACGACAAGATGATCGAGGCATTCGGCGGCATCGGCTACAACGTGACGACGCCGGAAGAACTGGATAAAGCGGTGAAGGAAGCGATCGCATCGGGCAAGCCGACGCTCATCAACGCAGTGATCGACGAAGCGGCAGGCACCGAAAGCGGACGCTTGACCAATCTGAACCCGCAAAGCGCGGCAATGAAAAAGTGACATCAGCCAACCACGGAGATACAAAAGTGAGCAAACCACTCGAAGGCGTCAAGATCATCGACTTCACGCACGTCCAGGCCGGTCCTGCGTGTACCCAGTTGCTTGCCTGGTTCGGCGCGGATGTGATCAAGGTCGAGCGCCCCGGTTCGGGCGACGTGACGCGTAACCAGCTGCGCGACATTCCGGAAGCCGACGCGCTGTACTTCACGATGCTCAACAGCAACAAGCGTTCGCTGACGCTCGACACGAAGACGCAAGACGGCAAGGAAGTGCTCGAAAAGCTGATTCAGGAATCGGACGTGCTGGTCGAAAACTTCGCACCGGGCGCGCTGGACCGCATGGGCTTCACGTGGGAACGCATCAACGAACTGAACCCGAAGATGATCGTTGCATCGGTCAAGGGCTTCAGCGACGGCCACCACTACGACGACCTGAAGGTCTATGAAAACGTCGCGCAGTGCGCAGGCGGCGCGGCTTCGACGACGGGCTTCTGGGACGGCCCGCCGACGGTCAGCGCAGCAGCGCTTGGCGACAGCAACACGGGCATGCATCTCGCGATCGGCATTCTCACGGCGCTGATCGGCCGCGACAAGACGGGCAAGGGGCAGAAGGTGGCCGTGTCGATGCAGGACAGCGTGATCAACCTGTGCCGCGTGAAGCTGCGCGACCAGCAGCGTCTGGACCGCGTCGGCTACCTCGAAGAGTATCCGCAGTATCCGCACGGCGAATTCAGCGATGTCGTGCCGCGCGGCGGCAATGCGGGCGGCGGCGGTCAGCCGGGCTGGGTGCTCAAGTGCAAGGGCTGGGAAACGGACCCGAACGCGTACATCTACTTCACGATTCAGGGCCACGCGTGGGACCCGATCTGCCGCGCGATCGGCAAGCCGGAATGGATCGACGACCCGGCGTACAAGACGGCGCAGGCACGCCAGCCGCACATTTTCGATATTTTCAACACGATCGAAGCGTGGCTCGCCGACAAGACGAAGTTCGAAGCGGTCGACATCCTGCGTAAATTCGACATTCCGTGCTCGCCTGTTCTGTCGATGAAGGAAATCGCCAACGACGAGTCGCTGCGTGCGAGCGGGACGATCGTCGAAGTAGATCACAAGGCGCGCGGCAAGTACCTGACGGTTGGCAGCCCGATCAAGTTCTCGGACATGAAGCCTGAGATCACGGGTTCGCCGCTGCTCGGCGAGCACACGGAAGAAGTGCTGAAGGATCTGGGCTACAGCTTCGATCAGATCGCGAACTTGCGGGAAGCGAAAGTGGTGTAATTGTCACCGGCGTATCAATGGGCTCCGAGTTGTACGGAGAGAGACGGAGCCCACTCGAACAGCGCCCGCGTGGCGCTGTTTTTTCTGAGCGGCAGCGAGCCCATAACACACGAGCCCCTATATGCAAGCAGCCATCGATTTTGAACAGCTGGTGAACGTAATTGGCGATGCCGTCGTGATTTCGGACCAGCACGGCGCGATTACGCTGTGGAATCCCGCAGCGGAGCGCATTTTTGGTTTTACTCAGGAAGATGCGTTGGGTCAGTCGCTTGATCTGATCATTCCCGAGCGGTTGCGCGGGCGTCACTGGGAAGGCTATGAAAAGACCATGGCGACGGGACAGACGCGCTATGGCAACGATCTTCTTCGCGTGCCTGCGATTCATAAGGACGGGCGGGCGTTGTCGATCGCTTTTACGGTTGCACTGTTGTATTCACCCGAGCGCGAATTGACGGGCATTGTCGCGGTGATCCGCGATGAAACCGCGCGCTTTCAGGAAGACCGCAATCTGCGCAAGCGCATCGCGGAACTTGAGGCGCGCGTTGGCGCCTGAATGTGCCTTGAAGGTGGCGCTTTGCTCTCGCGCAGTCAATATCAACGTCGATCGTCGTTGCGGCGATTTGGTACGGAGAACATCGATGCGTGTGGAAATTTTTGGACCTTATCAGGTCGAGCTGTCTGCTATGCAGTTTATTCATAACGGTGGGTGGGCGGCGTTTGCCGCCGTGCGCAAACTGGATGATGGGGCTGATGTGCCCGTTCATGTTTTGCCTTTCCAGCATGTTGTTGATCACACTGTGTTTGCTACTGAGGCGGCTGCTATTGACGCTGCGCGTGGCGTTGTTGTTGCGGTTATTGGGCCGCAGGCTGTATAGGTTTTTTGCCGTGCGGCGTGGGGGATTTTTGTTGGCGCTTGAGGTTTGGTTTTTTTGCCTCTGCGCTCGCATCCGCATTTGCGCTTTCTCGGCGCGGGCGGTTTGGTCTGCTCGTGTTTTTGCTGGCATCCGCGAATTGTTAGCGTGCTTCAGGCGTCGCCCCTGTGCGGGGCGGCACCTACTTTTCTTTGCCGCCGCAAAGAAAAGTAGGCAAAAGAAAGCGGCTAACACCGCGAGCCCTTGTTCTTATCCACGGGCCCCGAACGTCCCCACACTTCACGCGGCAGCATTTCTGTTCGCGGGAGTTGCCAACGCTCTCTCCATACGCATCACCCGCTTCACGCTCCCGCGTCGCCACGCGCGTGACCAAATTTCCCACGTTCTATAGCGGCAAACTGTGTGTAGGCCATCGCGCCACATATGCCTTACTTCGGACCGAAAGCGCGCGCATACCTCCATGTAGGAGCGCTGCCTTGTATGACGGCACGACCTACACACAGTTTGCCGCTATGCGGCCGTGGATATTTCGTATCGTGGGTCAGGGCGCCGGTGCATGAAAAGGGTGAGGCGCTCATTCAGTGCGCTGGCAACATGCGTTGGCTATTTCGTTGCCGTTTGAAGCGAAAGACCCTGTGGGGGCCCTCAGGCAAAGACAAGAATTGGCGGTGTTAGCCGCTTTCTTTTGCCTACTTTTCTTTGCGGCGGCAAAGAAAAGTAGGTGCCGCCCCGCACAGGGGCGACGCCTGCGCCGCGTAGGCGCCACGCGGATGCCAGCGAAAAAGCCCGCGCCGCGAAGAGCAAAAAAACCACCACCAACCGCCGCAAAAAAACCAAAACCCCCAACCGCCAGCGCCAACGACGACCTTGGGGTTTATCCCCACTAAAAACCTGGCAAAAAAGCTTGCTCAAATACCGGGCTGTAAATACGATATATCACATATCAGGCGTGTTCAAATCCCGGGCAAAAACCCCCCGACATGCGCAAGCAACACATTCAACAATGATGGGAGACGTAGCATGGGCAAGGCACTCGACGGTGTGCGCATTCTCGATTTCACCCACGTGCAATCAGGCCCGACCTGCACGCAGTTGCTCGCGTGGTTCGGCGCAGACGTGATCAAGGTAGAGCGCGCGGGCGCAGGCGACATCACGCGCGAACAGCTGCGCGATATCCCCGACGCCGACAGCCTGTATTTCACGATGCTCAACCACAACAAGCGCTCGGTCACCATCGACACGAAAAACCCCGAAGGCAAGCTCGTGCTCGAGGCGCTGATCCAGAAGTGCGACGTACTGGTGGAGAACTTCGCGCCGGGCGCACTGGACCGTATGGGCTTCACGTGGGAGCGCATCCAGGAGCTGAACCCGAAGATGATCGTCGCATCGGTCAAGGGCTTTGGTCCCGGGCCGTACGAAGACTGCAAGGTCTACGAGAACGTCGCGCAGTGCGTGGGCGGCGCGGCCTCGACCACGGGGTTCGATGACGGCCCGCCGGTGGTAACGGGCGCGCAGATCGGCGACAGCGGCACGGGCTTGCATCTGGCACTGGGCATCGTGACGGCGCTCTATCAGCGCACGATGACGGGCCGCGGCCAGAAGGTGCTCGCGGCGATGCAGGACGGCGTGCTGAACCTGTGTCGCGTGAAGCTGCGCGACCAGCAACGGCTCGAACGCACGGGTGTCATGAAGGAATATCCGCAGTATCCGAACGGTACATTCGGTGAAGCGGTGCCGCGTGCGGGCAATGCGTCGGGCGGCGGGCAGCCGGGCTGGATTTTGAAGTGCAAGGGCTGGGAGCACGACCCGAACGCGTACATCTACTTCATCACGCAGGCACCCGTGTGGGTGAAGATCTGCAACGTGATCGGCAAGGAAGAGTGGGCCACCGACCCCGAGTACGCGACGCCGACCGCACGCCTGCCGCGCCTGAAGGAAATCTTCGCGGAGATCGAACGCTGGACGATGACGAAGACCAAGTTCGAGGCCATGGAAATCCTGAACAAGTACGACATTCCGTGCGGGCCGATCCTGTCGATGAAGGAGATCGCGGAAGACGACTCGCTGCGCAAGACGGGCACGATCGTCGAGGTCGATCATCCCGTGCGCGGCAAGTATCTGACGGTGGGCAACCCGATCAAGCTATCGGACAGCCCGACGGACGTGACGCGCTCGCCGCTGCTCGGCGAACACACGGATGAAGTAATGGCCGAACTCGGCTATTCGCGTGAACAGATCGAAGCGCTCAGAACAGCTGGCGCGATCTGAAGAATCAAACCCGATTCAAACTCGTGACGCGGGCGTATTCACCGTGTCGGTCGACAAAAAATTTGTGGAGACAGTTTCGATGACATCGTGGATACGCTTCCGGCAGCCGCAAGGTCATATCGGTTTCGGCGTGCTCGACAACGGCAGCATCGCCGAATTCGAAGGCGACATGTTCGGCGAGGCAACAGCGACGGGCAAGCAGTGGCAACAGGACGACGTCGAGTTGCTGAGCCCCTGCCTGCCGACCAAGGTCGTCGCGCTCTGGAACAACTTTCATGCGCTGTCGCAGAAGCTCGGCAAGGCGGCGCCGTCGCACCCGCTCTTTCTGATCAAGCCGCCGATGTCGGTGATCGGCCCCGGCGCGCCCATTCGCCGCCCCAAAGGCTATAGCGGCAAGATCGCCTACGAAGGCGAACTCGGCATCGTGATCGGCAAGCGCTGCACCAATGTCTCGCCCGAAGAAGCGGACAACTACATCTTCGGCTACACCTGCATCAACGACGTCACGGCCGTCGACCTGCTGAACGAAGACCCGAATTTCGCGCAATGGTGCCGCTCGAAAGGCTTCGATACGTTCAGCTGCATCGGCCCCGTGATCAAAACGCAGTTCGACTGGCGCAACGCGAACGTCGTCACGCGTCTCGACGATGTCGAGCGGCAGAACTATCCGATCTCCGACATGATCTTCACGCCGGCCGAACAGGTCAGCATGATCTCGCACGACATGACGCTGATGCCCGGCGACGTGATCGCATGCGGAACGTCGATCGGTGTCGGCTCGATCAAGGACGGCTCGACGGTCGTCGTATCGATCGACGGTATCGGCGCGCTGCCGAATCAGCTCGCTGCCTTAAGGCAGCTCGAGACGGCGGCCTGAAAAGAACACGCACTGAGCATGCAAATGAGAGCCGGACGCGTCATCGCCAATGAGTCGACCATGAATCGACAATGACGATCGCGCGCTGCGTCGCGAGACGCCCGGCTCGATCTCACTGATCACTTCTTGGAATGGGAGCAGATAGATGAAGATCTGTGTTTATGGAGCCGGCGCGATTGGCGCCTATGTCGGCGCGGAACTGGCGCTTGCGGGCGCGGATGTCAGTTTCGTCGCTCGCGGCCCGCATCTTGCCGCGATGCAACGCAACGGCGTGCGTCTGCTGATCGACGATACCGAGCGTGTCGTCAACGTGCGTTGTTCGTCGGACCCGCGCGAGCTGGGGCCGCAGGACTACGTGATCATCGCGCTGAAGGCGCATTCGGTGCCGGGCGTCGTCGACGCGATGCAGCCGCTACTCGGGCCGGAGACGGCCATCGTGACGGCCGTCAACGGTATTCCGTACTGGTACTTCTACAAGCATGGCGGCGAGTTCGCGAACACGACGCTCGAAAGCATCGACCCGGGTGGCACGCAATGGCAGAAGCTTGGACCGGAGCGCGCGATCGGCTGTGTCGTCTATCCCGCCGCGGAGATCGTCGAGCCGGGCGTGATCAAGCATGTGTACGGCAAGAAGTTTCCCATCGGCGAGCCGGACGGCACGCGTTCTCCGCGCGTCGAAGCGCTGTCGCAGATCATGGTCGCAGCAGGGCTCGACGCGCCCATTCGCGACAACATCCGCGATGAAATCTGGCTGAAATTGTGGGGCAATCTGTGCTTCAACCCGATCAGCGCGCTGACGCACGCGACGCTCGATGTCATCACGAGTCACGTCGGCACGCGCGCCGTTGCGAAGACGATGATGCTCGAAGCGAAGTCCGTGGCGGATCGTTTCGGCGTGCATTTCCGCGTGGATGTCGAGCGGCGTATCGATGGCGCGGGCGCGGTGGGCGCGCACAAAACCTCGATGCTGCAGGATCTCGAAGCGGGACGCCCGATGGAAATCGATCCGCTGCTGACCGTCGTGCAGGAAATGGGGCGGCTGGTCGGGCATGAAACGCCGACCGTCGATACCGTTCTCGCGTTGATCAAGCTGCGCGAGCAGATCGCCCAGCAGAAGGATGGCGCGCCAGCGGCCAAGGCGGAACACGCTGCGCCGAGCGCGAAGGCTGCATAAGTAGCGCGGTGTCGTATTGAGGAGTAAAACGCGCGCGGGCCGTCACACGGCCCGCGTGCCACTTCCCCATCAGCCGACGCAGGCTTCCTCACGCCGGCCAACACTATGGCCGACCCACAGCCCGGCGTCGTAGGCCGCTTCCAGCGCGGCGAGCACGTCCGGATGCTCGTTCAGTTCCTCGATGCCGAGCGCTTCGCGCGCGATCAAGCCAAGCAGTTCGAGACGCTCTTCATAGATGGGGCTTTTCATGGCACCTCCTTCAAGGTTGAAATCGCTGCGGCAGCATTCGCTGGCGTGTCGTGCAAGACACGGCCTTTCTCATTGCCGTTGTAGAAACTGAACATAGGCCGGAAGCAAGCCCGTCAGCGGCAGGAGCGCGATTGCTGCGATCGAAATCGACCTGGAGAGATGCGGTGAGCGCGAATGCGCGTGTTGATCTCTGGCTTCCGTCTCAGGTTGAATCAGTGTGCGATTCAATAGTAGGCAAATGCGGGTTGTCTTGCGCGTGGTCAAGCGCCGCATATCGAAGCACTACTCGAATCGCGTGACAGCAGCGGGTATTCCGGTATTGGAATGAGATCGATGCCGAAGTGGAATGAGCCCGCCATTGTTCGTACGAATGACGGCCTCGATCAAAAGACGTGCATTACGCCGACGTAGGCGCCCGTTTGCGATTCGCCGGGCAACGGGTTCGTGTTCGCGCTGCCCGTCGCATCGCGCGAAGTTGCGAGCAGCGAGAAGTTCGCGTGGCTGCTGTTGCGCATGTAGGCGACCGTTCCGTAGAGGAAAGTGCGCTGGCTCAGGTTGTAGGTGGACCCGAGCACGAACATCGTCGCGTGTCCGGCGGGGTCGTGTGTCGCGTCGCCCGAGCCTTCGCTCAGATGGACGTAGAAGGCCGCCGCCGTCACGGCGAATTGATGCGTGGCTTCCCACGTCGCGCCGAGCCAGTAGTAGTCCGCGCTGTCGGCGAGGCCCGCTGGCGTATCGGGCGCGGCGAGGTGCGTATAGGCGCCCTGAATCTTTACCTTCGATACACGCACATTCGCGCCGACAAAGTATTCGCGCGAACTCGTGAAGACGTTGGTCATGCGCCCATTCACGTCGCGCAGTTCGTCGTAGATACCGCGCACGTCGAACAGTTGCGAGTGGTACGTGAGCATGATGCCGTCCGAGCGGCCGAACTCGCCGGGCGCGCCTCGATTGAAGCCGTCCGCCTGATTGCCCAACGCGTATTGCCCCTGGACATCGAAGCCGTGAAAAACCGGGCTGTGATACTCGATGTTATTGCTCGTCTGCTGCCAGTTGCGCCCACGCACCAGCGATGCCGACGAGAAAGCCTGCTGCACGAAGGGATCGAATTCCCACACACCGTCGCTATCGATAAACAGGTTCCGGCCTGCCTGAATCTGACCGAAGCGTTTATCAGCGAGTCCGACATACGCGCGGCGCGAGAACAGCCGGCCGCCGCTCGTCGTGCCGTTCATCACCTGCAGTCCCGTTTCCAGATCGAACACCGACGACATGCCGCCGCCAAGATCTTCCGATCCCTTGAAGCCCAGCATGCTGGTGCCCCAGTCGCCGCCTTCGGCTGTCCAACTGGAGGTGCTGCCGCCCGAAGGCGTCGCGATGTGATTCAGATACTGGACGCCGCCATCGATGCGGCCATAGAGCGTCACGCTGTTCTGCGCGAACGCGACGGGAGTGGCGAGCGCGAGCAGCGCGGCGAGCCGGGTGCGTGTTTTCATGGGCGTCTCTTCGTATCCTCGATGCGTGGATAACTCGTTATCTGGACATTGCGCCGGATGGTCACGCGTTATGCATGAATGTGTTCTCTTGTACCCGGCGAATGTCAGTCGGATGCTAGTACTGTTTGAAGAATCGTGCTCGCAATCGCTCAGGACGCTGGCTACTCAGTGATCGCGGGCGCCTCACGCGGTATCCGTCCCGCCGGCTGCAATATTTCTATCCCGGTCCTACACTCGCGAATGCAACGTCACGATGCGGGACGATAGCGCGTTGCGCGCGTCTTGTCCGCGATCCGTTTATCGCACGATTGAAAGGAAACCAGATGGATCTCAAGATCAGAAACAAGCTTGCGCTCGTAACGGGCTCCACCAAAGGCATTGGTCATGCGATCGCCGTCGGGCTCGCGCGCGAAGGCGTACACGTGATCGTCAACGGCCGCTCGCAGCAATCGGTCGATCACGCCATCGAAACACTGCGCGCGCAAGTGCCCGACGCGACCGTGCAAGGATTCGCCGGCGATGTGTCGGACGCGGCGCAAGTCGCGCGGCTCGTCGAGCGTTTTCCGCAGGTCGACATTCTCGTCAACAACATGGGCATCTTCGATCCGAAGCCGTTCGAAGAAATCTCCAATGAAGAGTGGCTGCGCTTCTTCAACGTGAACGTGATGTCCGGCGTGCAGCTGTCGCGCGCGTATCTGCCCGGTATGAAGCAGAAGGACTGGGGGCGCGTCGTGTTCATCAGCAGCGAAAGCGGCATCCAGATTCCAACCGAGATGATTCACTACGGCTTGACCAAGACCGCGCAGCTTGCGCTTGCACGCGGTCTCGCCGAAACATGCACGGGCACGGCCGTGACGGTCAACTCGGTGTTGCCGGGGCCGACCAGCTCGGATGGCGTCGAGGAATTCATCGACAAGCTCTCGGGCGGACAGACCTTCGAGGCATTCGAAAAGCAGTTCTTCGAACAGGCGCGGCCCAGCTCGATCCTCAAGCGCTTCACGACGCCCGAGGAAATCGCGAACATGGTCGTGTTCGTGTGCTCGGAACTGTCGTCGGCGACCAATGGCGCGGCGTTGCGCGCGGATGGCGGCGTGGTGCGTGCGGTGTTCTGATTTTCTGGTCGCTCACGCGGCCGCAAAAAGGAACGAGCGCGCCTTATGCTTCTTGCCGGGCGCGCCGTGCCTTGTCCGCCTTCGATTGGCGTGATGCGACGATGTGCCGTTGCGGAAATGCCGGCTTGCATCGTCTATTCTGTGCATCATTGCTCTCGCGCGGCATGCGCCAAGGCGTGAACCATGACGACTCGAAAAACGACGGCGAAGGCAACGCGAATTCATATCGGCATTGGCGGCTGGACTTTCGAACCGTGGCGCGGCGTGTTCTATCCGGAAGGGCTCGCGCAGAAGCGCGAGCTGGAATACGCCAGCCGCCAGCTCACGGCGATCGAGATCAACGGCACGTTCTACGGCTCGCAAAAGCCCGCTACCTTTGCGAAGTGGCACGACGAAACACCCGACGACTTCGTGTTCGCGCTGAAGGCGCCGCGCTTCGCGACGCACCGGCGCGTGCTGGCGGAAGCGCGCGATTCCATCGAGCGCTTTGTCGCGAGCGGCGTGCTCGAACTCAAGAACAAGCTCGGTCCGATCAACTGGCAATTCCCGCCAACCAAACAGTTCGATGCCGATGACTTCGGCAGCTTCCTCGAGTTATTGCCAGCGAAGGTCGATGGGCAGACGTTGCGCCATGCCGTCGAAGTGCGTCACGAGAGTTTCTGCGACGAGGCGTTCGTCGCGCTGGCGCGCAAGCATGGCGTCGCGATTGTCGTAGCGGGTGATTCGAAGTATCCGCAGATCGCCGATCCGACGGCGTCCTTCGTCTACGCGCGCATCATGGGCACGGAAGAGGCGAATCCGAGCGGCTACACGAAGAAGGCGCTCGACAAATGGACCGAGCGCGCGCAGACCTGGGCCGCGGGCGGTGCGCCCGACGATCTCGACACCTATGCCCGCGCCGCGCCCAAGAAGGCGCGCGATGTCTACCTGTTCGTGATCAGCGGGCACAAGGTACACAATCCCGCCGCCGCGATGGCGCTCATCGAGCGGATCAAGGCGGCGCAGTAACAGCGCATAGGCATGACTCAGCGTTCGGGCGCCTCGAGCGTGCAGGACTCGTCGTCAAACGGCGCGGTCTCATTCGCCACAGGGCGCAGCGGCGGCTCGAACGCGGCCCACTGCGTCCAGTCGGGCGTCGCGCCGGGCGCCTTCAGGCGAAGTGCGCGCGAGCCGTCGACGAATACGAGCGATTCGAGATCGAAGAGACTCTCTGAAGCGACGCCGCCCGGCGTCGCGCGACCCAGCTGATGGGTGAAGTTGAGATTCCCCTCGCGAAGCAGATCCAGATAGCTGTCGCACTGCGCGGCCGGTGGCCTGACCGTCCACCGGTTCAGCAGCTTTGCGGCGATTTCGGCATCGAACATCGTGATTTCTCCTCGCCTGAGCGGCCGCGAGCCTGATGGGCCGCGGCGGGCTGGTGTCCGCTTCGGGGCGGACTATCCGTCAATAATCAGCGCTTTCGCGGATGCGAAAGACATCTCCACCCACCACTATAGACAAAAATATGGTGCGATGCACAAAGCCGGATTGAGTTTGCGGTCTAATCGTTGTTTTTGGAGTCAATCCGCTTGCGGTGGCGTGGTTAAGTGCTGAACGGAAGCGAGGAGAAGCGTGCGATTGCGAGTTAGATCATGCGATTTGGCTGAACTTGCGAGTAACGACCGTACGCCTTCGACATTGACGCACGGTCGTTCGTACATTGGGGACGCCGAGCTGTGCAGGTCATGCAGTGCCCACAACGCGTGAAAGTGCCGCAATTACGCGGCACTGCGCTAATCCAAACGTTACTGCGCGGCAGGATGCCCCGCGCCCGTCTGCGACGAACCCGACGTGCCCGCGCCATACGCGGATTGGGCGGCGCGTTTGGCAGTGAGCCGCTGCATCGCGTCCTGCACCTTCGACGGATAAGTCGGGTCTTCGCCACCTCCAGCCTGGTAGCCGACGGACGCGAGATCGGCGAGTTCCTGGCGGACCTGAGCGCGCGTGAGGCGAGTGCTGGGTTCCTGCGCTTGCGTAAGGGCGGGTGCGGCGGCGAGCAAGGCCGCTGCCAACATGGCGACAGCGGCGGCAACTGTGGACTTCAAGACGTTCTCCAATAGCGATCCGAGGATGCCGGCGGTGTTGCATGAGCCAGCAAAACAAGTCTACGGATCGCACACGCAGAGAAAAACGGCCGTATCTGGAAGGCAGCCTTCCGTCTCGCAGAACGATACGGCGCGACGCGCGCGCAAAAAAGCCCGCCGCGCAGAACGCGGCGGGCTTCGAAACGCAAATCCCGATAGTTGAAGCTGTGACGCTTTAGAAGCGGTGACGCATGCCGATCGTCGCGACAACCTGGTTGGCCGTCGACGACGCGCCGCCCGACGTGTTGATGAACGCGACGTAGTGCTGTCCGATGGCGTGTTGATACATCGCTTCGGCGTACACGTCCGTGCGCTTCGAGAATGCGTAGATGGCCTGCGCATTGACCTGGTTGAACTTCGGATCGGAACCGAACGTCGGCGAGCCGCTGATGTGACCGTCGGTGTAGGTGTCGGTGATGCCGAACGTGATGGCGGGCGTGAACTGATACTTGGCGTTCAGTTCATAGTTGTCGAAGTGCATCGAGCCGTTCGTCATCGCGAACGCGTTGGTTTGCTGATAGTGGCTGTTCGTGTAGACGAAGCCGACCGTCGCGGGACCGAACGCGTAGTTGATGCCCGCGCCGAACACGCGCTCGACGCCCGCGCCGACCTGGAAGCCGCCAATCCCGTTTGCCGCCGATTCAGCCGTATCGACTGCGCCGCCCGTGTTCGTCGTGCTGTTCGAGCCGTTGATCTGCAAATAGCCGGCCGCGACGTTCAACGGACCCCACTGGTAGCTCGCGCCCGCGCTATACGCGCGGTTGATCGCGAAGTCCGTGCTGTTCGAGAACGCGTACAACGCGCCGAACTTGAAGCCTGCGTAGTTGCTGCTCGTGTACTTGACCGCGTTGCTCATCCGGATCGAATGGTTGAGGTTGTCGTTGTCGAACGGGTGAGCGAAGCCCGTGTCGCCGAACGTGCCAGCCGTGCCCGACAGCGGCGCGACGAAGTCGACCAGCGAGTCATATTGGCGGCCCAGCGTGAGCTGGCCGTAGTTGGCGCTGGCGAGGCCCACATACGCCTGACGGCCGAACAGACGGCTGTGCTGGCCGAGCGTGCCGTTCTGCACGTTGAAGCCGTTTTCGAGCACGAAGATCGCCTTGTAGCCGCCGCCCAGATCTTCAGCGCCGCGCAGGCCGAAGCGGCTGCCGTTGATGGTGCCGCTCGTCGCCTGAAACAGCGCGCCGCTCGTGCCGCTCTTCTGCACGTTGTTGGTGTACATCAGGCCCGCGTCGATGATGCCGTACAGCGTGACCGAGCTTTGCGCGTGCGCGCCCGTTGCGGCCAATGCGCCGAGCACCGCAACTGCGGCGGGAATTCTTTTCATGGTTGAGCTCCAGCTATTCCAGACAATGAGTGAAAAACAGCCTGGCGAGTATAGGAAAACGCGGGGTCCGATTTAACGCCGTGTTGCTGCAGCAGACTCTTGCGTCATATCGCAGGAAAGAGTCATCAAATCGAAACAATCGCTGGAAAGTTCGCCGTGAAGCGGCGCGCGATCAACCCGCTACGCATGAATTGCGCGGATGAGATTAGCTGGGAGGGGATTTCCGTTTGATGGCAGCGTGCACCGTTTGGGCGAATTACAACAGTCTCAGCCGGCGCTGCACACGATCGCTGTCAGTATGAAAGGCAACACCTGTTTGACGGTCGCTTCGCTGCCCGACTGTTGCACACGCACGCGCACCGACTCCGAAGGACCCGACACGACCACGCCATAGATCGAATCGGCTTCTGCCTTGCCGGTGCCTTGCCGGAAGATCGCATCGTCGCGCTGATAGCCGAGCACGGCGTAGACGTGAAAGCCGAACGCCGTGAGATCGCGGCCGCGCTTCGGGCGGAATGCGTTGACCGAATTGGATTCGACCCGCATCGGATTCGGGTCGATGTATTCATCGTCGAGCAGCGGCTGAATGAAGGTGTGCGCGTCGGTCTTGCAGACGAGTTGCCCGTCGAGTTCGAGCGCATGCGCGGGTGCGCAGCAGAGTCCCGCTCCGAGGGCGGCCAGCACGGCAATCGAGTGGATGCAATCCTTTGTCATGGAACTGGCGCGAGACCCTGAGCCGGCAGTGGCCGGTCCCTGATGGTAGCCCGAACTTGTCACGCACGTCAGCCATCGTCTGTGCGCTAGCGCGCGATGCCACTATGCGGCCACCCAACGCAACCGTCTCTGAAAGTTGCGCGAGCACGGCGAAGCGGTCGCGCAAAATTGCGCGAAACCAGAAAGCGCGGCTCTCCAGGCTAGCCCACCGTTTATCGCTAAAGCAGATATGAGTATGGGATTTGCTTCGTTGACGCACCCGTACGCTGGCCGTAGATTGATTCCATCGTTGCAACCCTACAAAGAACATTCAGCGTGACAACCACTGTTTCGTCTTCTCAACACGCCGCGCCGCGCGTGCAATCGGCCGGCGCGCGCCGACCGCTCGAAATCGTTCCGTTCAATGCGCCCGTCGGCGCCGAAGTCCTCGGCCTCGATCTGAACCAGCCGCTTTCCGCCGAAGATTTCGCGCGCATTCACCGCGCGCATCTCGACTATCACGTGCTGGTGTTTCGCGATCAGCAGATCACGCCCGCGCAGCACATCGACTTCAGCCGCCGTTTTGGGCCGCTGCAGATTCATGTGCTGCACCAGTTTCAGTTGCCCGGTCATCCTGAAGTGCTGATCGTGTCGAACATTCGCGAGAACGGTCAGCCGATCGGACTCGGCGACGCCGGCCACTTCTGGCATTCGGACCTGTCGTACAAGGAAAAGCCGAGTCTCGGCTCGCTGCTGCACGCGCAGGAACTGCCTTCGGAAGGCGGCGACACGTTGTTCGCGAACATGCATCTGGCGTGGGACACGCTGCCCGAGCATTTGCGCAAGGCCGTCGAGGGACGCTCGGCGGAGCACACGTACCTCGCCAAATACGCGGAACTGCAAAAGCGCAGCCCGTGGCGGCCGAACCTGTCGGCCGAGCAGATCGCCGAAGTGAAGCCCGTCGTGCATCCCATCGTGCGTACGCACCCGGAAACGGGCCGCAAGGCGCTGTTCGTCAGCGAGCATTTCACGACGCATATCGTCGGCCTGCCCGAAGACGAAAGCCGCAAGTTGCTCGAAGCGCTGTTTGCGCACAGCGTGCGTGACGAACATATCTATCGTCATCAGTGGGCGGAGCACGATCTCGTGTTCTGGGACAACCGCTCGCTGATGCATCTCGCGGCAGGCACGCCCGATCATCTGCGCCGCAAGCTGTATCGCACGACGATCGAAGGCAACGCGCCGTTCTGATCCGCGCGCAGTCCTCATTCCCGTTTTCCGACACCCGGAGTTCCGATGCAGTTTTCATTTCGCCCGGCCGCGGCGCGGCCGTCTTTCGCTCGCCGTTTCGTTTCGACGATGCTCGCGTTGTCGCTCGGCGCAACCAGTCTCGGTGTGTCGCTCGACGCGCACGCTGAAGGCCAGATCCGTGTTGCCGAACAGTTCGGCATCGTCTATTTGCTGCTGAACGTCGCGCGCGACCAGAAGTTCATCGAGAAAGAAGGGCGCAAGGAAGGGCTCGACATCAAGGTCGATTGGGTGAAGCTGTCGGGCGGTTCTGCCGTGAACGATGCGCTGCTGTCCGGCTCGGTCGACGTTGCGGGCGCAGGCGTCGGCCCCTTGCTCACCATCTGGGATCGCACGCACGGCAAGCAGAATGTGAAGGGCGTCGCGTCGCTCGGCAATCTGCCGTATTACCTCGTGTCGAACAATCCAAACGTGAAGACGATCGCTGACTTCACCGACAAGGACCGCATCGCGCTGCCGGCCGTCACGGTTTCTGTGCAATCGCGCGTGTTGCAGTTTGCGGCTGCAAAGCGTTGGGGCGACAAGGAGTACAACCGTCTCGACAAGCTCACGCAGGCCGTGCCGCATCCCGATGCAGCGGCTGCCATCATTGCGGGCGGCACGGAGATTACGGGGCACTTCGGCAATCCGCCGTTCCAGGAACAGGAACTGGCCGCGAATCCGAAAGCGCATATCGTGCTGAATTCATACGACGTGCTGGGCGGACCGAGTTCGGCGACCGTGCTGTATGCGACAGAGAAATTCCGTAGCGAGAACCCGAAGACGTATCGCGCGTTCGTCAACGGGCTCGCCGATGCCGCGCAATTCGTCACGGCGAATCCGGAAGCCGCCGCCGATATCTACATTCGCGTGAATCAGGCGAAGACGGATCGCAATCTGCTGCTCTCGGTGATCCGCAATCCGCAGGTGCAATTCAAGGTCGCGCCGCAAAACACGTTTGCGCTTGCGCAGTTCATGTATCGCGTTGGCGCGATCCGCAACGAACCGAAGTCGTGGAAAGACTACTTCTTCGACGACCCGGCGACGGCGGCCGGAAGCTGACCGCTGCCACATTCGATACGCAAAAAACCCGCTATTTCAGCGGGTTTTTCTGTTTCTGGCACGAGTGAAATCACGCTGCTAAACAAGACGCGACGGCGGTCATAGCGCGATTTACGGCGCTTATGCATCACAGCGCATTGAATATCTACATTCATTGGTTGGTCTTTGCGGAGGCTCACCGTATGTTGTCGTTTTGCTTATGCGGTGTCGTCATTGTGAAAGTCATTTCGCACGCAGTTCAACTCAAAGGAGCGCGCTAATGGTCGCGAATCCTTCCGTGCTTTTCCCTGAACCTGCCGCGACGCAGGCAAGCGAGCCGGCGCATTCGAGCCGCCTGCTTGCCGTCGATCGCGTGAGCCTCGAATACCGCACGCGCGAGCGCGTGGTGCGCGCCACGCACGACGTCAGCTTCGACGTCTATGGCGGCGACCGTTTCGTGCTGCTCGGCCCGTCGGGCTGCGGCAAGTCGACGTTGCTGAAAGCCGTCGGCGGATTCATCAAGCCTGCCTCGGGCACGATCACGCTCGACGGTGAAACGGTGCGCGAGCCAGGCGCGGATCGTATCGTCGTGTTCCAGGAATTCGATCAGTTGCCGCCGTGGAAGACGGTGCTGGAGAACATTGCATTTCCCTTGCGCGCGGCAAAGAAGCTGAGCCGCGCCGAGGCGAAAGAACGTGCGCAGCATTATCTCGACAAGGTCGGCCTTGCGCAGTTCGCCGATGCGTATCCGCACACGCTGTCGGGCGGCATGAAGCAGCGCGTCGCGATTGCGCGCGCACTCGCGATGCAGCCGCGCGTGCTGCTGATGGACGAGCCGTTCGCCGCGCTCGATGCGCTCACGCGCCGCAAGATGCAGGAAGAGTTGCTGCGCCTGTGGGAAGAAGTCCGCTTCACGCTGCTGTTCGTCACGCATTCAATCGAGGAAGCGCTGATTGTCGGCAGCCGGATTCTGCTGCTGTCGCCGCACCCGGGGCGCGTGCGCGCCGAACTCAACAGCCACCAGTACACGCAGGACAGCTTGGGCCGCAGCGACTTCCAGCATCGCGTCGCGCAGATCCATCGGTTGCTGTTCGAAGAGACGGAGTTCGCCCGATGAGCACGCCTTCCACCTTGTTGCCGCCCGTGCGGGCCGAATACGAGCGGCCGCTCGAACCCGTCGGCGATCTCGCCGTCGAAGCGCCGTTGCCGCTCGCGCGGCGCCTTGCAAACCAGTCGTGGCTGAGCAAGACGATCATCGCGATCGTGCTGATCGCCATATGGGAAATCGCTGCGCGCGCAATCAACAACGATCTGCTGCTGCCGACCTTCGGCGCGACGTTCCTGGCATTCGTGCAAGGCATCGCATCGGGCGAACTGCTGCAGAAAACAGCCGTGTCGATGTCGGTGCTGCTGCGCGGCTACCTGCTCGGTGTCGCGCTCGCGTTCGTGCTGACATCGCTCGCCGTGTCGACTCGCATCGGCCGCGATCTGCTGTCGATGCTGACCGCGATGTTCAATCCGTTGCCGTCGATCGCCTTGCTGCCGCTCGCGTTGCTGTGGTTCGGCCTCGGCACGGGCAGCCTGCTGTTCGTGCTCGTGCATGCCGTGCTGTGGCCGCTTGCGCTCAACACGTATTCGGGTTTTCGCGCGGTGCCCGCGACCTTGCGGATGGCGGGCCGCAACTATGGCCTGACGGGCTTGCGACATGTCGTGCTGATCCTCGTGCCCGCCGCGCTGCCGTCGATCCTCGCGGGGCTGCGGGTCGGCTGGGCCTTCGCGTGGCGCACGCTGATCGCCGCCGAACTCGTGTTCGGCGCGAGCAGCGGCAACGGCGGACTCGGCTGGTACATCTTCCAGAACCGCAACGAACTCTACACCGACCGCGTGTTCGCGGGACTCGCCGCCGTCATCGCGATCGGCCTGCTCGTCGAGCATCTGGTGTTCGACACGCTGGAACGCGTGACCGTGCGCCGCTGGGGCGTGCAGCACTGACGCTGCACCATGACGATGCAACGCCGGCGCTGACAACGCTTACGCCTCGTTCAGCCAGTGCTCGATCAACGGACCCTGTGCGCCGCGCACCGGGTCGCTGTGCGGAAACGGCAGGGCTTCCATCGCGGCGCGCTCCTTCCCGGTCAAAGCGTCGCGGCGGATGTCCCATTGCTGGCCCGGCGGATACGCGCCGATCACGTTGAGCGGCCCGCTCGACGATTCGAGGCAATGCCCGGTGCCCGCCGGCAGCAGGATCACGTCGCCCGCTTCCAGATGCACGACACGGCCGCCCGGGCCGCCCACGATCACATCCGCCGCGCCCCCGGCGATTCCCAGCACTTCATGCGCCGACGAATGGAAATGGTGATAGTCGAAGATGCCGTTGCGCCATTTCGGCGGCCAGCCGTTGCGCTTGAACATCGCTTCGAACGCGTCGGCAAGCCGCTCGCCGCCGCCTGAGCCGTCGCCGTCCAGCACGTCCCGATACAGGATGACGGGGAGGTGCGCATTATTCGGCACCCAGTCACGCGGACCCAGCCGGAATACCTCCGCGTGTACCGCGCCCCTCATATGTGCTTGCATGTCTGCTCCTCGAACTGACGCTGATGCGCCGTGCATGCGAAGCGAAAGACTGCCTCGCATGAGCGGCGCGGACGTCAGCTAAACAGCAAATCCCATTCCGTAGCAATCAGGGCAAAACCGCATCCGAAAAATCTTCAAGCAAACGTTTTCGTGTGCTTGAGGCATTTTTTTTGCGGGCCAGATACATTAAGTTTGCTGTTGCTTACGTCGATATAACGGTTCGAGGCGCAAAACAATCACGGGACGGCACGAGGGCTGATTTATGTGGAATGCCGATCTGTCGGCAGGCGGGACGGGAGCGAAATCGATCGACGAGGCGGCGCGCGCGGTGGAGGCGCTCGGCGTGCCTTGGGCGTGGTATCGCGCGGGCCAGCATCTCGAACTGGTGCGCGAGGGCGCGACGCGCTTCGACTGGCCACGCACGATCGTGCCTGCGATGCTGCACGACGCCTGCGTCGAGCGCGGCTGGTTCGCGTGGCCGACGGGCCGCAGCGACCTCGCGCTCGGATGGCTGCTCGCGCCCGCGTCGTTCGCATCGGATCCGGCCTTTACCGCGCTCGCACGCGCGATCGGCGAACAGATGCAGGCCGATGCGCTGGTGCGCGCGCAAAACGTGCAGCGGGTGCTGTACGACATCGCGTATCTCGCCAGTTCGATCAGCGAGCGCGGCGAGTTCCTGCAGGCCATCCACGAACGTCTCGGCACGCTGATCGACGCGGAGAACTTCTATCTCGCGCTCTACGACGGCCAAACGGGCGCCGTCACGTATCCGTATTACATCGACCTGATCGACACCGAAGCCGTCGATACGAATCACATGGACATGGTCGACCCCGGGCGCCTGTCGCTCACGGGTTACGTGCTGACCACGGGGCAGCCGCTGCTGATCGACGAGAAGGGCATCATCGACGCGGCCGCGACGGGGCGCTTTTACTGCGTCGGGCACCGGCCGAAGTTCTGGATGGGCGCGCCGCTGAAAAACGCTTCGGACGAGGTGTTCGGCATGGTGACGATGCAGGTCTACGACGCGTCGCGCATCTATAGCGCCGAGGACCGCGCGCTGTTTCTCGTCGTCGCGCGGCACGTGGCGATGGCGCTCGACCGCATTCTGCACCGCGTCGGCCTCGAAGCCGAAGTGGCGCGCCGCACGGCCGAACTGTCGCGGCTGAACGACACGCTGCGCGCGGAAATCGCCGAGCGCGAGCGCGCGCAGCACCTGCAGGCAGCGCTATTCGAAATCGCTGAGCTGTCGAGTCAATCCGTCGATATCGGCAAGTTCTTTCGCAGCCTGCATGCGATCGTCGGCGGGCTGCTGTATGCGAAGAACTTCTATATCGCGCTCTTCGAACCCGCGACGGCGGAAGTGTCGTTTCCGTATTACATCGACGAAACGCAGCACGATGTGCCCATACCTCGTCGCCACGAGCGCGGGCTGACCGAGTATGTGATCCGCCAGCGCGTGCCTTGCCTGCTCGACACCAGCGACGCCGTGCGTCTCGTCGAGGCGGGCGAGATCAAGCTGGACAGCGAGAACATCCGCTTGCGCTCGTGGCTTGGCGTGCCGCTCTTCGACGGCAGCGTGGTGCGCGGCGTGCTCGTCGTGCAGAGCTATTCGTCGAGCGTGCGTTACGACCGGCGCGATCAGGAACTGCTGACCTTCGTGTCGCGCCACATCGATACGGCGCTGTCGCGGCGGCGCGTCGCGGAAGCGCAGCAGGCGGCGAATCTCGAACTCGAGGCGCGCGTGCTGGCGCGCACCCAGGAACTCGACGCGGCCAACGCGCGGCTGTTGCACGAGAACTATCACGACGCGCTGACGGGCCTGCCGAACCGCTCGCATCTGTACGAGCGGCTCGAAGCGGCGTGGCATGGCTACAGCAAGCGCGGTGATCCGTTGTCGGTGCTGTTCATCGACCTCGACCGCTTCAAGGTCGTCAACGACAGCCTCGGCCATCTGTTCGGCGATGCATTGCTCGTCGACGTGGCCGGGCGTCTGCGCGAATGCTTGCGGCGCGACGATCTGCTCGCGCGTCTGGGCGGCGACGAGTTCGCTGTCGTGGTGCCGGGCGCGAACCTGCAAACGGTGCTGTCGCTTGCAGAGCGCATTCTTGCGGCCTTCGATACGCCGTTCAACATCGGCGAGCAGACGGTGTTCACGTCATGCAGCGTCGGCGTGGTGAGCGCGGACAGCGCGCATCACCGCGAGCCCGCCGACCTGCTGCGCGACGCCGATGCCGCGATGTACCGCGTGAAGAATCGCGGCCGCGACAGCTTCGCGGTGTTCAACCACCAGATGCGCCGTGAGCTGTCGGATCAGATCGAAACAGAGGGCGCGCTGCGCAATGCGCTCAAGCGCGATGACGAGCTGGTGCCGTATTTCCAG
The DNA here is from genome assembly GCF_900100565.1 of Paraburkholderia steynii. Taxonomy (NCBI): domain Bacteria; kingdom Pseudomonadati; phylum Pseudomonadota; class Betaproteobacteria; order Burkholderiales; family Burkholderiaceae; genus Paraburkholderia; species Paraburkholderia steynii. Next base: position 319,455 of record NZ_FNDI01000004.1, read on the forward strand.
CCTATCGTCGATATCGGCAGCGGCCAGCTGGTCGCGCTGGAGGCGTTGATCCGCTGGCAGCAGCCGAACGGCGAGGTCTGGGCGCCGGGGCGTTTCTTGCCCGCGGTGGACGGGCTGAAGCTGATCGGTCGTCTGGACATGTATATGCTCACGCGCGTGGCGGAGATTCTCGCGCAGCCGGAGCATATCGACTGGCCGCCCGTGCAGGTGAATCTGTCGAGCTACAGCATCACGCGCCCCGAGTTCGCGGACGAACTGCTCGAACTGTTGAAGCGCTATGGCGTGCATCCTTCGCGCATTTCGCTCGAACTGACGGAAGGCGCGCTCGTTGCCGAGCCGGACCTTGCGCGCACGACGATGCAAAGCCTTGCGGATAACGGCATGTGCGTCGTGCTCGACGATTTCGGCACGGGCTTTTCTTCATTGAGCTATGTACACCAGTATCGATTCAGCGGCCTGAAGATCGACAAGTCGTTCGTGCTCGAATTGACGCAGAGCGCGCGCAGCCGCGCGATTGTGCGCGCGATCGTGCGGATGGCGGAATCGCTGGAGCTGACGGTGGTCGCGGAGGGCATCGAGGATCAGCCGACGCTCGAGCTGTTACGCACGATCGGCGCGGCGCACGGGCAGGGGTATCACCTGGCGCGGCCGATGTCGCTGGACGCGCTGATGTCGTCGCCGTTGTCGCCGCGGTCGCGGGCGATGGAGCAGTAGTGCTGCTGGCTGTCTTCTATTCTCGCGGGATGCGGCCCATCAGATAGAACTCGTCGTTGGGGCGCATCGAGATGACGTTGGCCATGCGGTTCGACAGGCCGAAGAATGCGGTGATCGCGGTGATGTCCCAGATGTCGGCGTCGTTGAAGCCGTGTGTGCGCAGGGTGTTGAAATCTTCATCGTTGATGGATGCCGAGTCGCGGCATACCTTTAGCGCGAAATCTAGCATCGTTTTTTGGCGTGGGGTGATGTCGGCTTTGCGGTGATTCACGGCTAGTTGATCCGCTAGCGACGGTTGCTTTTCGTAGATGCGCAGGATTGCGCCGTGCGCTACTACGCAGTAGAGGCAGTTGTTCACGGCGCTCGTTGCGACTACGATCATTTCGCGCTCGCCTTTGGTGAGGCCGCCTTCTTTTAACATCAGGGCGTCGTGGTAGGCGAAGAAGGCACGGAATTCGTCCGGGCGGTGGGCCAGTGTCAGGAAGACGTTTGGGACGAAGCCCGCTTTGGCTTGGACTTCCAGTATCCGGGCGCGGATGTCGTCGGGCCATTCACCCGGGGTCGGGACTGGGTATCGGCTGATCGTTGTTTCTGGCATTGCAGTGGCTCCTTTTCTCTATGTCTGCGACGCTGGGCGGTCCGCTGTGCTTTGCGCTGGCATCCGCGATTACGTTAGCGTGCTTCAAGCGTCGCCCCTGTGCGGGGCGGCACCTACTTTTCTTTGCCGCCGCAAAGAAAAGTAGGCAAAAGAAAGCGGCTCACACCGCCAGCCCGTGTTCTTGTCCACGGGCCCCCAACGGCCCCACGCTTCACATGACAGTGCCCTGGTCGGAACTCGTTGCCAACGCTTCGAATGAACGCCTCACCCGCTTCGAATACCCGTACTCGGGCAAGCGGCAGGGAATGCTATGTGCCACCCAGGTGGCAAACTGTGTGTAGGTTATCGCATCGTATAGCGTGGCGCTCTTGCAGGGTGGGACGCGTGCGCAATCGGTCCGGAGTGGGGTGTGTGTGGCACTACGGCCTACACACAGTTTGCCACCTGGGCGGCGGTGGACTATCTGGCACGGCATACTGTAATGCAGGTGCGTGAAGCGGGTGATGCGCACAGCAAGAGCGCTGGCAACGAACATGGGTCACGTGATTGCCGTGTGAGGCGTAAGACCCTTTGGGGGCCCTCAGGCAAGAAGAAATGTTGGCGGTGTTAGCCGCTTTCTTTTGCCTACTTTTCTTTGCGGCGGCAAAGAAAAGTAGGTGCCGCCCCGCACAGGGGCGACGCTTGAAGCAAGCTAACAAATCGCGGATGCCAGCGAAAAGGCAAAACGCGGATACCAGCGAGAAGACATGCCGCCCCGCCGAGGGCGACGCGTGGACCACGAAGGCATACCGCGCGGATGCCAGCGAAACGACCAGCATACCCAAACCGGCCGCGCCGAGAAAACGCAAACGCGGATGCAAGCGCAAACACCGACCAGCGTCGCAGACAACAAAAAACCTACTTCGTAGTGACCTCTCTTTTCCCCCTCACAATCTCATCCCCAGCATTAGCCGACAACTTCCTGGTAACAAGAATCGAAGCAAACGAACAGAGCCCAACCACAACAAACGCGGGCCAGAAATCCGACCACTGCAGCGCAGCATGCCCATGCACAGCGCGAGTAATCGATAAAACAATCCCAGCAACGGTAACCCCAAGCCCAAGAGAAATCTGCTGCACAACACTGCCGAGACTAGTCGCCCGACCCACATCACGGCTTTCAATCTCCGCATAAGTCATCGAATTCAAGCTCGTAAACTGCAAAGCAGGAAAGAACCCACCAAGCAGCACGATGACCCAGATCAACCACGTCGGCGTCCCAGGAAAAAACGCACCGCACGCGGCAATGGCGATACCCGAATACGCCGCGTTATACATCAGCACAGTGCGAAACCCCCAGCGCCGCAAGACAGTGGCAGCAAGCGTCCGCATGAACATGCCACCAAACGCCGAGGCACACGTAATCAACCCCGATTCGAACGCGCTCATCCCAAGCCCTTCCTGCAGCACAAGCGGCAGCAAAAACGGCACAGCACCAAGCCCGATACGAAACAGCGATCCACCCAGCACGCTAGCCTGAAACGTCGGCACGCGAAAAAACCGCAAATCGAGCAACGGACGTTCGACACGCCGCGCATACAGCACGTAGATGCCAAGCATCACAGCGCCGATCACCGTCATCACGGTGGCTGTCGTGCCCGTAACCAGTTCGCCGTCAGTGAGCGAAAGCCCAAGCAGAAACAGCGACGCGCCGCCCGCCGACAAAACGAAACCCACCCAGTCGAGCGGACCCGGATGCGGCTCGCGCGTGTTCTTGATGTATTTGTTGGTGAGCCAGATGCCCAGAATGCCGACGGGAATGTTGATGAAGAAAATCAGCCGCCAATGCAGATACGTCGTGATGAAGCCGCCTAGCAGCGGTCCCGCCGCGGGTCCGAGCATCGCGGGCACGCTCAGGTAGTTCATCGCGCGTATGTATTCGGAACGCTCCACCACGCGGAAGATGATGATCCGCCCGACGGGCACCATCATCGCGCCGCCCACGCCCTGTATGAAGCGCGCGACCGTGAATGTCGCGAGTGATGTCGATGCCGCGCACGCCAGCGAGCCGACCACGAAGATGCCGATTGCCGTGCGGAACACCGAGCGCGCGCCGAAACGGTCGGCCAGCCATCCGCAGACGGGAATGAACACGCCGAGCCCGAGCACGTAGCTGGTGACGGCGATTTTCAGCGTGACGGGGTCCCGGCCGAAGGCGCGCGCCATTTCAGGCAGCGCAGTGACGATGACATTCGCATCGACGCTCTCCATGAACATCGCGCAGGCGACGATGACGGGAGCGATAAAAGCCTTGATGGCAAGCAGCACGGGCGGCGAGCGATGTAAGTGAACGTTGATTATTGCATAGCCAGTCGGGCAAATGCCATGACGTTGTGGTTACAACTGGATTTTCAGTGGGCAGGGATGGCTGCCGTCGGCATGGGTTATCTACTCGTAATGAGCGCTGTGCGGGGTAAGTGATCTCGGGATTTGGCTTTGTGCTGGCATGCGTCGTGGCGCCTATGCGGCGTATGCGGCGTATGCGGTGTTTTCGTGGCGTGGCCGGTTTGGTTTGCTTGTGTTTTTGCTGGCATCCGCGATGTGATGTTTGCCGTTCACGCGTCGCCCCTGTGCGGGGCGGCACCTACTTTTCTTTGCCGCCGCAAAGAAAAGTAGGCAAAAGAAAGCGGCTCACACCGCCAGTTCTTGTATTTGCCTGAGGGCCCCCAACCGGCCTTACGCTTCACACGGCAGCGTCTCTGCTGGCGCGCGTTGCCAACGCTTTGAATGAACGCCTCACCCGCTTCGAATACCCGTACTCGGGCCAGCGGCAGCGAATGGTATGTGCTGCCCAGGTGGCAAACTGTGTGTAGGTTGTCGCGGCGTATAGCCTGGCGCTCTTACAGGGTGGAGCGTGCGCTATCGGGTCCGAAGTGAGGCGTGTGTGGCGCTACGGCCTACACAAAGTTTGCCATCTGGGCGGCGGTGGACTATCTGGCACGGCATGATGCAGCGTGGGTGTGTGAAGCGGGTGAGGCGCAGCGCAAGAGCGTTGGCAACGAACATGGGTCACGTGATTGCCGTGTGAAGCGTGGGACCGGTTGGGGGCCCTCAGGCAGGAACAAGAATTAGCGGTGTGAGCCGCTTTCTTTTGCCTACTTTTCTTTGCGGCGGCAAAGAAAAGTAGGTGCCGCCCCGCACAGGGGCGACGCGTGAACGGCAAACATCACATCGCGGATGCCAGCGCAAACGCAAAAAAACCAACCAGCCGTCGCAGACAAAGCAACTGCCGCCCGTCAACTCCCGTGACGGCTGAACAACCCGTGATGCTTATCCGTCCCGTCCGCCTCATCCCCGCCAATCCACCCAAACTCCACCGGCATGCGAGTAAAGAACACATGAACATTCGCCGCACGCACAATCTCGAGCAGACGATCCGCCTCAGCGTCCGTGGTCGCGAGAATCACCTGCTGCGGCTGGTCGCCGAGCGAAAGCGCATGCGCAGCATGAAGAGCCCCCGCATGCCCAACGCCCTGCGCGCAACTCACCACCGTCGCGCCGCGAATCCCAAGCCCGCGCGCCTCGTGCAGCAGCCATTCGCACACGGTCTGATGCCCGTGCCGCCGGTTGCGCTCAGTGAAGAAAGTCAATTGACAGCCGTTCATCGTGACGCTCGCACGCTCGATGCCAACCCGCTAGGCCCGCGACGCCGAAGCCGACGGCGCCCTGGCGCCCGCATGGCTCACGTGATGCCGCGCATATTCGACCGCTTCGATCAGAACCGAGGCGATCTCTCCGACGCGCTCGCGCGTTATCCGTATCTCGACCCATTCGCGCATCGCCGAGCGGCCATACGGCTGGAAGGCGAACGCGCGGCCCGTGTCCACCAGCTGCGCCGCGCGTTCGGCGGGCAGCTTGATTCCGATGCCGCTGCCGTACACGCAAAACGCGAGATTCGAGCCGACGAACGCAGCCGGGCAACCGAACATCGCGCCCGCGTGTACCGTGGGGTCCTTGTCCTGAACGTAAGCGAACACCGCATCGAACAGTCCGACATCATGCAAGAGTCTTGGCTCTGTTTTCATCGCGTTTCTCCTGTCGCCCGGATTCGCGTTGCACCGCTAGCGCGTGGATCGGTCAGCGTGTGCGTCGCTGTGTGCGTCAGACGTGAAGCAGATTACGCGCTTTCACGGGACACCGCTGCCGAGCACCTCGTAATCGACGGCGCAGCGCGTATAGAAGAGCGGCACGCTGCCTTGCCGCAGGCGGTCGAGCAGCGCATCGACGCGCTCGCTTTCTCCCGCGAGCGTGATGGCGACAGGCTGATCGGCGAGTTCGACAAAGCGCGCCGCGTGATATTTGCCATGCACGTCCACGCATTCGCTGACCTCGACGACCGTCGCGCCATGGATGCCAGCTTGCCGCGCTTCGTCGAGTATCCAGCTGACTGTCGTCTGATGGTGCTTGCGCGGGCCGGTCGTGGCCGCGAACACGGTGAGCTGGCTGCCTTGCATGCCGACCTCCATGCGCTGTGCGCTGTCGTGCGATAACCATTATCGCGCTGTCGACGCGCGCGCGACAGTCTCGCAAGAGCGATGCCCGTTTGCCTTGCGAATGGTCATGGTTACGGCACGAGGCGGTCTCCAATCGATGCGGCGGTGCGTCATGAACATGATCATTTGCTCGCGCGTAAATGGATCGTTCACAATGAAGAGCTTCGATACTGAGATCACCGATATGACCGACCAAACGCCACATGTTCATCACGCCGCGTCGGAAGGCTACACGAAGGGCGCGAATACCTATGCGAAGGGCCGCCCCGACTATCCGCCGGAACTGGCAGGCTGGCTGAAAGGCGACCTGGCGCTCGGGCCGGGCAAGACGGCCGTCGATCTCGGCGCGGGCACGGGCAAGTTCACGCCACGTCTGGTCGAAACGGGCGCAAGCGTGATCGCCGTCGAACCCGTTGCGCAAATGCGCGAAAAAATCGCCGCTGCGCTGCCGCAAGTCGATGTGCGCGATGGCACTGCGCAGCGCATGCCGCTCGGCGACGCATCCGTCGATGCCGTGTTGTGCGCGCAGTCGTTTCACTGGTTCGCGACGCCCGCTGCGCTCGCCGAGATTCGCCGCGTGCTGAAACCGGGCGGCCATCTCGGGCTCGTGTGGAACGTGCGCGATGCGCGCGTGCCGTGGGTCGAGCGGCTCGACGCGATCGTCAACGCGCGCGAAGGCGATGCGCCGCGCTATCACACGGGCGAATGGCGCAACGTGTTCCCGGCCGAGGGTTTCGGTGATCTGGAAGAGCGGCACATGCCGCACGGGCACACGGGACCCGTCGAAGATGTGATCGTGACGCGCGTACACTCGACGAGCTTCATTCTCGCGTTGCCGCCCGAAGAATGGGCGCAAGTTGAGCGCGAGGTGCGCGCGCTGATCGCGTCGGAGCCGGCGCTGGCCGCGCACGATACGGTAACCGTGCCTTATGTGACGTACGCGTATCGGTTGAAGCGAATCGGTTAGTGCTTGCGCACCAGCACGTCGACGAGTGCGAACGCTGTCTGCCTGAGCTTCTTCGGATCGCCGTAGACGCGTTCCATCACCGCGATGCCGCGCGTCGTCGTCACGATCAGGTTTGCCGCCTGCTGTGGCGGCAGCGTCAATTGCGCGCGTCCTTCTTTCGTGTCGAGCACGCTCAGCAGGGCCGCTTCGAGCGTATCGAGCATGGCCTGCAACGCCTCGCGCGGACGCGGCGAGTCGGGTTCGATCTCGACGGCCGTTTTCGTCGACAGGCAGCCGCGCGTGGGCGTGCCCTGCGAGATCGAGCGGATCGCGAACGTGAAGAACGACGTCAGCGCGTCATGCAGATCGGGCTTGTCGAGTGCCTTGCGCGCGTCCGCGACGAAACGCTGCGCATAGCGTTCGAACACGCGCATGAAGATCTCTTCCTTGTCGCCGTATGCGTTGTACAGCGAGCCGCGCTGCACGCCCGTCGCTTCGGCGAGGTCCAGCATCGACGTGGCGCGAAAGCCCTTGCGCCAGAAGACGTCCAGCGCGTGCGCGAAAGCGTCGTCTTCATTGAACTGACGAACTCCTGCCATGGTTTGCCTCGGTCCTGGAAATGCCCAAAACCGTATTTTGACACCATTGGCTAGAATGCACAAAAATGCGGACATCAACGCGCGCGTTCGCGTTCATTGATGAAACCTTTGAGCGTGGCGAGCGTGTCGGCGTCGTCGATGTGCTTGTCGGTGCGCCAGCGCAGCATGCGGGGAAAGCGCACGGCCACGCGCGACTTGTGGCGCGGACTCGCCTGAATGCCTTCGAAGCCGAGCTCGAACACGAGCGTCGGCGTGACGCTGCGCACCGGGCCGAACTTTTCGACGGTGGTCTTGCGCACGATGGCATCGACCTCGCGCATCTCTTCATCGGTGAGGCCCGAATACGCTTTCGCGAAGGGCACGAGCGTGCGCACGCCGTCGGCCTCGTCCCACACGGCGAACGTGAAATCCGTATAGAGGCTTGCGCGGCGGCCGTGGCCGCGTTGCGCGTAGATCAGCACGGCATCGACGGCATAGGGGTCGATCTTCCATTTCCACCAGGTGCCCGACGCCTTGGTTCGCCCCACGCCATACATCGACGCGCGCTCCTTCAGCATCAGACCTTCGACGCCGCGTGCGCGGCTCTCGTCGCGCATCGTCGCAAGCGCGTTCCAGTCGCGTGCGTCGACGAGCGGCGATACGCGCAGCAGGTCTTTCGCGAGCGTGTCCGAAAGTGTCGCGCCCAGTGCATCGAGCCGCGCGCGCCGCTCGTGCAGCGGTTGCATACGCAGATCGTCACCGTTCGCTTCGAGCAGGTCGTACGCGAGAAAGGTCGCGGGCGATTCGGCGAGCACGCGCTTCGTCAGCGACTTGCGCGTGATGCGCGGTTGCAGCCGCGCGAACGGCAGCGGCGCGAGCGCGCCGGGTTCCCATGCGAGTATTTCGCCGTCGAGCACGGTGCCGTCGGGCAGCGTCTCGCCCAGCGCGACGACTTCCGGAAAGCGGTCCGTGATCAGGTCTTCGCCGCGCGACCATACCCACACGCGGCCATCGCGTTTCACCACTTGCGCGCGGATGCCGTCCCACTTCCATTCGGCGAACCACGACGACGGATCGCCGAGCGTCGCGGGGTCGACCTGCAAGGGATGCGCAAGAAAGAACGGATAGGGCAGGCCGAGTTCGCTTTCATGGCGGATTTGCGCGGTTTGCGCGTCGTCGCTTGTGTCGCCGGAAGGCGCGGGCGCGATCAGGCGCAGATAGCGCGCGGCGTCGGGCGGCTGGCTCGAATCGGTCCAGCCGACCATGCGTTGCGCGATCAGCTTGTGATCGACGCCCGCCACATCGGCGAGCGCGCGCACCACGAGCTGCCGCGCCACGCCGACGCGAAAGCCGCCGCCGATCAGCTTCGTCAACAGAAAGCGGCCGCTCCAGTCGAGTTCGTCCCAGTACGCGACGAGCCGTTCGCGCAGCGCGTCCGGCGACGCGCCGCGCAGCGTCAGGATGCGTTCCTCGATCCACTGCGTGAGGCCAAGCTCCGACGTGCGCGCGGCGGGCGGCAACACATGCGCGATGGTCTCGGCGAGATCGCCGACGGCCTGATACGACTCTTCGAACAGCCACTCGGGCAGGCCGGCGCGGGTCCGCGCGATGTCGGTCAGCAGACGCGTCGGCACCGACTGGCGCGGCTTGCCGCCCGCGAGAAAATACGACGCCCACGCGGCGTCTTCGGGCGGCGCGGCGTGGAAATAGGTGATCAACGCTTCGAGCTTGTCGCGCGTCGATGTCGTGGCGTCGAGCGCGGTATAGAGCGTGGCGAAGCGCTTCATGATGCGTCGGGCGTCGATGCGTCGGCGTTCATTGCAGGTTCGCCCTCGCTGGCCGCTGCAGCATCCGCTTCGATTGCATCGTCGCCATACTCGGTCGCGAACGCGCCCGCTTCGAGGCCTTGCTCACGCAGCCAGCGCACCATCGGTTCGACCTGTCCGTGTGTGACGATCACGCGCTGTGCGCCCGTCGCGGCGATGGCCTTTTGCAGGCCGGGCCAGTCGGCATGATCGGACAGCACGAAGCCGCGATCGACGCCGCGCCGCCGGCGCGTGCCGCGCAGACGCATCCAGCCCGACGCGAACGCGTCGCTGTATTCGCCGAAGCGCCGCAGCCAGGCGCTGCCTTGCGCGGACGGCGGCGCGATCACGAGCGCCTGTTGGAAGGCCTCTTTGCTCTTCGAGGGAATCTCGCTGACGAGGCGCACGGGCGGCAGCGCGACACCCGCCGCGCGATACGCGCGATTCAATGGTTCGACTGCGCCGTGACAGAAGATCGGGCCGATGCCCGAATCGACGCCCGCGAGAATATGCTGCGCCTTGCCGAACGAATAGCAGAACAGCACGGAAGCGCGACCCGTGGCCGCGTTGTGGCGCCACCAGCTGTCGATGCCGTCGAACACCGTTCGCGGCGCGTCCCAGCGGTAGATGGGCAGGCCGAAGGTGGACTCGGTGATGAAGGTATCGCAGCGCACGGGCTCGAACGGCGCGCAAGTGGGATCGGCGTCGAGCTTGTAGTCGCCGGATGCGACCCACACTTCGCCGCGATATTCCACGCGCACCTGCGCCGAGCCCAGCACATGTCCCGCCGGATGCAGCGACACGGCGACGCCGTTGATCGTGATGCGCTCGCCATACGCGAGCGTCTGCAACGCGATGCCCGGTAGCCGCGACTGCAGCACGAGCGCGCCGGGTTCAGCTGCGAGATAGCGGCGATGCCCGAAGCGCGCATGATCGGCATGCGCGTGCGTGATGACCGCGCGCTCGACGGGCCGCCACGGATCGATATGGAAGTCGCCTGGCGGGCAGTACAGGCCTTCGGGACGCGCGACGATCAGGTCGGTCTGTGGGCTCAAAGCTTGTCTCCGCGGAGGGCCACGCGATGTCCATCAATGGACTCGTGCGATACGGCGGAAGTTCATCGCGCGCGTCTACCGAAGCGGGCCGCAGGAAACGTAAAGCGCCCCGGCGTGGATATGACGCCGGGGCGCGTGAACAGCGGTCGCTTTCTACGATTCGAAGGGCATCACTGGCCGCCCTGATTCGTGCCGTTCGTGCCCGGTTGCATCGTGCCGTTCTGCTGCATGGTGCCCCGTTGCTGCATCGTGCCGTTGTTCGAACGGTTCATGCCCGCGCTGTTCGGCGTCGAGCCTGTGCCTGTGCCCGCACCGCCGCCTGTCGCGGTCGTGCCTGGCGTGCCGTAGCCGCTGTCGTTCGTGCTGCCGCGCTGCATGCGGTTCACGCCTGCGCCGGGCGTTGCCACGCCGCCTGCGCCACCCGCGTTGCCACCGCCCGCGCCCACGCCGTTGCCGGATGAGCTGCCGCCTGCGCCGTTACCACCGCCAGCAGCACCGCCGCCACCCGCGCCGCCTGCACCTTGAGCATAGACGCCGCCGGACAAAGCGAAGACCAGGGCAGTAGCAAGTACCTTCTTCATCGTGCGTTTCATGGTCGAACTCCCAGGATGATTTGATCGTCACGAGTCGGTGTTATTGACCCGCCCGTGCATTCATTAGCGCAAACCCCGTGCCGCGCGAGTCGCACGACCGACTCGTCGTGAGTCACTTCCGTCTGGAACAGTGCTTGCGGAGACCCTTTGACGATGCAGGCGCGGACGCCCCGTGCGTCGCGCGGTTTTTCAGGCAAATGCAAAGGCAAAGGAGCCCCACAGATGGCAAACAAGCAGCGTAACCAGCAGCCTTCCGCACCGGCGGAAGATCTCAAGTCGAAGGATCTCGAACGTTCTCGCGCGCGTCCTCAAAACGAAGCGCTGCGCACGAACCAGGGCGTGAAGATCGCGGATAACCAGAACACGTTGCGCGCGGGGCCGCGCGGCCCGTCGTTGCTGGAAGATTTCATCATGCGTGAAAAGGTCACGCACTTCGACCATGAGCGAATTCCAGAGCGCATCGTGCATGCGCGCGGTTCGGCAGCGCATGGCGTGTTTCAGGTCTACGAACCGATGGCCGAATACACGAAGGCGGCCTTTTTACAGGACCCGTCGGTGCAAACGCCCGTGTACGTGCGCTTTTCCACCGTGCAGGGCCCACGCGGTTCCGCCGATACCGTGCGCGACGTGCGCGGCTTCGCGACGAAGTTCTACACGTCGGAAGGCAATTACGACCTGGTCGGCAACAACATGCCCGTGTTCTTCATTCAGGATGCGATCAAGTTTCCCGACTTCGTGCATGCCGTGAAGCCCGAAGCGCCGAACGAAATGCCGACGGGCGGCTCGGCGCACGACACGTTCTGGGACTTCGTGTCGCTCGTACCCGAGGCTACGCACATGGTGTTGTGGACGATGTCGGACCGTGCGATCCCGCGCAGCCTGCGCACGATGGAAGGCTTCGGCGTCCACACGTTCCGCTTCATCAACGCGAAGGGCAAGATGCGGCTCGTGAAGCTGCACTGGCGGCCCGTGCTCGGCTCGTATTCGCTGCTGTGGGACGAAGCGCAAAAGCTCGCGGGCAAGGACCCGGATTTCCACCGGCGTGATTTGTGGGAAGCGATCGAGTGTGGCGACTATCCGGAGTTCGAGCTGGGCGTGCAGATCATCGAAGAGAAAGATCAGGATTCGTTCGGCTTCGATCTGCTCGATCCGACCAAGCTCGTGCCCGAGGAGATCGTGCCCGTGAAGATCATCGGCAAGATGACGTTGAACCGTAATCCGGACAACTTCTTCGCCGAAACCGAGCAGGTCGCTTTCCATCCGGGTCATGTCGTGCCGGGCATCGATTTCAGCAACGACCCGCTGCTCCAAGGGCGGCTGTTCTCGTACACGGATACGCAGATCAGCCGGCTTGGCGGACCGAACTTCCACGAGATTCCCATCAATCGGCCCGTCAGCCCGAACATCAACAACCAGCGCGACGGCATGCACAGGCAGACGATCAACGTAGGCCAGGCCTCGTACGAGCCGAATTCGGTGAGCGACGCATGGCCCAAGGAAACCGATCCCGCTGCAAAGGATGGCGGTTTCGAAAGCTATGCCGAGCCAATGGGAGGCACGAAGATCCGCGTGCGCAGCGAATCGTTCGCCGATCATTTCTCGCAGGCCGCACTGTTCTATCAAAGCATGAGCGACGTCGAGAAAGAACATATCGCACTCGCGTATCAGTTCGAGCTGGGCAAGGTGACGAAGCCGGAGATTCGCGCGCGCGTGGTCAACGAGATTCTCGCGAACTTCGATGCGGATCTCGCCGCGACGGTGGCGGAGGGTCTCGGCCTGCCGAAGCCTGCCAAGGGCGCGCGGGCAGCAGGCAAGCAAAAGCCTTCGCCAGCGTTGAGCCTGCTGAACCGCGGCGTGCCCGGCATCAAGACACGCAAGATTGCGGTGCTCGCCGCGCCAGGCAGCGATGGCGCCGCCATCAAGAGCGTGCAGGCGGCGCTGAAGTCGCAGGGTGCGACGCCGATGCTGGTCGCGCCGACACTCGCGCCCATCGACGGCATGAACCCTGATGCGACGATCTCCGGCATGCCGTCGATCATGTTCGATGGCGTCGTGGTCGTAGGCGGCGCGCAGGGCGCAAAGGCGCTCGCGCAATCGGGCGACGCGCGACACTTCGTGCTTGAAGCGTTCCGGCATCTGAAGGCGATCGCGGCAACGGGCGCGGGCAAGGACGTGTTGAGCGCGGCCCATCTGCCCGAGAAAGGCGATGGCGTGTTCATCGGTGACGACGGCAAGGTCGATGCGGTGTTGAAGCCGTTCATCGAAGCGGTGGGGGAGCATCGCGTATGGGCGCGTCGGCAGATGGCTGAGACCGTGCCTGCGTGAAGAAAGCGACGTACGCTCAGGCATAGAAACGCCGTTGCTGCCATCGTGCAGCAACGGCGTTTTTTCGAGCGAGGAGAAAAGCGGCTAACGGCGCATCGAAGGCGAGCCTTCTCGCTCGACGGCCTGCAAGCGCCAGAAGCCCGCGACGGCGTCGGGCCGCGAGTGCGAGACCCACGTCGCCTGGCCTTGTGCCGACGTCACGTTCCCATGCCGGTCGACGCGCACGCCGTACAGCGTGACGAGCGGCGCTTCGCTGCCGCGCGCGCACAGCGACATGACGTGCCCGTCCTCGCGCACCTCGCCCGACGACGGCAACTCGACGCCGCGACGATCCTGCGACGTCCACGCGTGGTTGATCGTGTCGAGCCACAACACCGCGTAGTCGTGATTGACGGTCGGGTCGGATGTATTGATCAGAATCGACAGACGCATGAACCCTCCATGTCCGCATGATTGCACCCGCCCGGACCTCGCGGCCGGGCAATGGCTTTCGCCTTGTAAAGCAACGGTTGTTCCAGGTTTTGGGATTCGTCCGCGTTCGCGGTGCAGCAAGGCTGGCCGCCAGGATGCACGCTGTTGCGCTGCACAGTGTTCTGTACAAACTGCACGGGGGCATTGCCGTTTTTACGCGGCATCCTGATTCGCCGCGCATCGCGATGCCGCGCGCGAAAAAACGTACACTCACCGTATTAACGGAAGCGGCCTTCTTCATGCCATGCAGCAGAGAACGGTCCGTCATTCAGCAGGCGTTGCACAGGAGACAGCATGGATCTGTTCATGTCGATGGAAGCGTTCGTGCGGGCCGCCGAGGCCCAGAGCTTCGCGAGCGCCGCGCGCCAGCTGGGCGTGGCGAAATCCGTCGTCACGTCGCGCGTGAAGCAGCTCGAGGAGCACTTCGGCGTGCCGCTCTTTCATCGTTCGACGCGCGCGGTGCGTCTGTCGGAGATCGGCGAGACGTATTACCGGGAATGCGCCGAACTCGTCAACAAGGTCCACGATCTGTCCGGCCGCTCGGCCGCGCAGCACGAGTCGCTGTCGGGTACGCTCAATGTCCATGTGCTGCCGGGTTTCGCGCTCGGCCATTTCTCGCGCGCGCTGATCGAGTTTCGGGAGGCACATCCGCGCATCGAGTTCGTCGTGACCGTCAACGACCGCGTGATCGACCCCGTGCAGGAAGGCTTCGATCTCGCGTTGCAGATCTATCCACCCGCGTCGAATCTGCTCGTCGAACGGCGGCTCTTTCCCGTGCGCGGCGTGCTGTGCGCAGCACCCGGCTACCTGAAGGAAGAGCCCGTGATCGAAACGCCGCTCGACCTGCTGCGGCATGATTTCGCGCGTTACTCGTACTACCCGTGGGGCGACAAGTGGCCGCTGATGAAGGGCAACGAGTGCTTCGAAATCGCGCTGAATCCGGTGCTGAAAACAAATAGCGTCCACTTGCTGCTCGAATTCGCGCGGGCGGGCGCGGGCGTCGTCTATTTGCCGACGATGGTCGCCGCCGCCGATCTGCTCGAACGCCGTCTGGAGCGCGTGCTGCCCGATTACGCGGCACCGCCGCTGTGGCTGTCGGCCGTGTACCCCGCGTCGCATCGCTCGACGGCGAAGGTGAAGGCGTTCGTCGACTTCCTGCGCGGGCGTTATCTGCGCGAGCCGCAGTGGGACAAGGCGCTCGGCATCGCACCCGACGATGAAGATACGAAGAGCGTCGGCGAAGAACTCGCCGACCAGTGAGCGCTACACGGGCCACGCGGGCCGCACGGCCCGCCCCGCAGGCCTGAACGACGACGCCAGGTAATTTCCCTGGGGTCTTCTGCCCGCACCCAGCGTTCGGATTTGCCGAACCTCAGATCATTGCTGTTGCGCCTCCCGGCACTTACTCTTGCGTCCATGGAATCACGCAAGACCACGCAAGACGTGGCCGACAGAATCAACGCAGATTCAAGGAGGCAGACATGCAGCAAACCTGGTTGGGGAGTCTCGACAACTACCGTAAAGGCTCCATCGAAATCATCAAGGGCAAGCCCGAGCACTACGCAATGTCGAATGTGTTCGAAGTCGCGAGCCATGCCGCGCCGTACGAGAAGATCGTGGTCGGCAAGAACCTCAAGTACGTGATCGAAACGCTGCGCGCGGAAGGTACGTCGCCGTGGTTCACGGCATCGCACGACGAGTTCTGCGTCGTGATGGACGGCGAGATCGACGTGCATTTCATCAAGCCTTCGGACGGCCCGCTCGTCGATGCGCAAACGGAAGGCAGTGTGCGGCTCGACGGCACGCCTTCAGGTAAGAGCATGGGCTTCGTGCGGCTGAGCCGCGGCCATCAGGCGCTGTTGCCCGCGGGCGCCGCGTATCGCTTCGAGACGGCAGGACAAGGCGTGCTGCTCGTGCAGACCATTCTGGGCCGCCATTCGGTCGAGAAGTGGAAAGACATCTGCATTCAGTAACGCACAACCTTTTTCTGGAGTCGGTCATGAGCACAGTCAATACGCTGCAAAACGTCAGCGCCGGCGAGCCGGATGCCGCCACGGGGTATCGCACGTTCCGCCTCGGCGATTTCGAGTTTTCACGCGACGCCTACTTCGTCACCGTCAAGTGGCCCGCGAAAGGCGAGCAGCGCTCGCATCAGATGCACGCCGACGATTTCCTGCGCGCGATGATGCGCGACGTCGCGTGGGGCTTCTTCTACGGCTGGGTCAATTTCGACGAAGTGATCGGCACGCGCAATCACTACGGCAAGGTCGACATGTATGCGGGCGCGTATAACGCGAGCTTCCGTGACGCCGCCGTCGATCATACGCAGCAGTTCGACACGCCCGTCATCATGGCGACCTTCAAGGCGATTCTGCGGGACTGGGTCAACGAAGGCTTCGACCCGTTCGCCGCGCCCGAAGAGACGGGTTCCGCATTCGGCGCGAAGCATGGCGACAACATCGCGGCGATCGAACGCACGCGCATCGCGACGAAGCGCATGCCGGGACTGGAAGGCGATTCGCCGCTGCGCGACGATTTCCCCATCAATCGACAATTCGCCGATGTCGTGCAGGACGAGCCGGAGATTCACGCTGCGCCCGGTTTCGAGAAGGAACTCCATGCGTTCAGTCTGTTCAAGTATCTGTCGCGCTCGGATGTGACGTGGAATCCGTCGGTGACGTCGGTGTGCAAGCAGAGCCTGTTTTGCCCGACGACGGAAGAATTCGTGCTGCCCGTGTTTCATGGCAACGATCGCGTCGAGTGGTTCCTGCAACTGTCGGATCAGATCATCTGGGATGTCGCCGACAAAGATACGGGCGAGCCGCGTGCGCGCATCACGATGAACGCGGGCGATATTGCCGCGATGCCCGCCGATATCCGCCACAAGGGCTATTCGCAGAAGCGTTCGATGTTGCTGGTGTGGGAGAACGCAACGCCCGATCTACCGAAGCGCTACGAGAGCGGTGAACTGCCGCCGTATCCGATTCAGCTTTAAGCACTTCCTTTGGTGGTCTCCGATACACGGCGCCGGATAGCCGGCGCCGCGGGGACGCTCACGCCCAAACGCCTCATCGAGCAGGACTGACATGCAAACGCAACTCTTCATCGACGGCCGCTTCGTGCCATCGCTTTCGGGCGAAACACTTGCCACGCTCAACCC
This sequence comes from Paraburkholderia steynii, assembly GCF_900100565.1. Classification (NCBI taxonomy): domain Bacteria; kingdom Pseudomonadati; phylum Pseudomonadota; class Betaproteobacteria; order Burkholderiales; family Burkholderiaceae; genus Paraburkholderia; species Paraburkholderia steynii. The sequence continues at coordinate 336,232 of NZ_FNDI01000004.1, forward strand.
TCACGACAACTCGGTGATCGCCGACGTTGCGATGGCGAATCACGCCGACGTCGATCGCGCCGTCGCTGCGGCGAAAGCGGCGTTCCCGAAGTGGAGCAACATGGCGGGCGCCGAGCGCGGGCGTCTGTTGCTGAAGCTCGCCGATGCGATCGAAGCGAATGCGGACCGGCTCGCGCGCCTCGAATCGATCGACACCGGTCATCCGATCCGCGACACGCGCAATCTCGACGTGCCGCGCACGGCGGCGACGTTCCGCTATTTCGGCGGCATGGCCGACAAGTTCGAAGGCTCGGTGATTCCCGTCGAGCAGGGTTTTCTGAACTACCTGACGCGCGAGCCGGTCGGCATCGTCGGGCAGGTGGTGCCGTGGAATTTTCCGCTGATGTTCACCAGCTGGAAGATGGCGCCCGCGCTCGCAGCGGGCAACTGCGTGATCATGAAGCCCGCTGAACTCACGCCGCTTTCCAGTCTTGCGATTGCCGAACTGATGGCCGAGGTTGGCTTTCCGCCGGGTGTCGTCAATATTCTGCCGGGGCTTGGGCATGTGGCGGGCCAGTACATCGCCGAGCATCCGGAGATTGGCAAGGTCGCGTTCACCGGCTCGACGGCTGTGGGGCGCAAGATCGTGCAGGCGTCGAGTGGCAATCTGAAGAAGGTGCAGCTCGAGCTGGGCGGCAAGGGCGCGAACGTCGTGTTCAGCGACGCGAATATCGATGCCGTCGTGCAAGGCTCCGCGTTCGGGATTTTCCATAATCAAGGGCAGGCGTGCATCGCCGCGTCGCGGATGATCGTGCATGAATCGATCGCGGATGAAGTGCTGGAGAAGTTCGTCGCACTCGCGCGTTCGATCCGTATCGGCGATCCGCTCGACCCGTTGACGGAAATGGGCCCGCTCACGTCACGCCAGCATCGCGATCGCGTGCTGTCGTATGTCGATATCGCGCGCGAGCAGGGCGGACGCGTGCTGTCGGGCGGCAAGTCGCCGGACAACGCGGCGCTCGCCAATGGCTGCTATGTCGAGCCGACCATCGTCGAAGCGAAGCCGACTGATCGTGTATCGCAGGAAGAAGTGTTCGGCCCGTTCATGAGCGTGACGACGTTCCGCACCGACGAAGAAGCGCTCGCCATTGCGAACGGCACGGAGTACGGCCTCGGTGCGGGCCTGTGGACGCGCGATCTGCAACGCGCGCATCTGATTGCACGCGAGATTCATAGCGGCATGGTGTGGGTCAACTGTTACAAGCGCGTGAGCCCGGGTTCGCCGTTCGGCGGCGTCGGCGCGAGCGGCTACGGGCGCGAAATGGGCTTCGAAGCGATGCGCGAGTACACTCAGGCCAAGTCGGTGTGGATCAATGTCGATGCGCAGATTCCGCCTTATTATCCGCGCTGAATTGTGCTGAAACCGTGCTGGAACGCTAACGACATGGAACCGTTCGTCTATCAGGGCTTGCCTTCGCGCGTCGTATTCGGCGTCGGCAGTCTGGATCATCTGGGCCGCGAGATCGAATTGCTCGGCGCGCAACGCGCCATCGTGCTGTCGACGCCGCAGCAGCGCGCACAGGCCGAGCAACTCGCGGAACGCATCGGGCCGCGCGCGGCGGGTGTGTATGCGGAAGCGGTGATGCACGTACCCGTCGAAACGGCGCGTGCAGCGCGCGATTACGCGGCGAGTGTCGGCGCCGATTGCGCGATCGCTATCGGCGGCGGTTCGACGACGGGCCTCGGCAAGGCAATCGCGCTCGAAACGTCACTGCCCATCATCGCAATTCCGACCACGTACGCGGGTTCGGAAATGACGCCGATCTACGGCCTCACGGAAGGCGGTGTAAAGAAGACAGGCCGTGACTTGCGCGTGTTGCCGAAGACGGTCATCTACGATCCGTCTTTGACCGTATCGCTGCCGCCCGCGCTTTCGTTGACGAGCGGCATCAACGCGATTGCGCATGCCGCCGAAGGTCTCTACGCGCAGGACGCGAATCCCATCATGAGCCTGATGGCGGAAGAGGGCATACGCGCGTTGGGCGAAGGCTTGCCGCGCGTGATGAAGACGCCTGACGATCTCGATGCGCGCGCCGCGTGTCTCTATGGCGCATGGCTGTGCGGCGCGGTGTTGGGCAGTGTCGGCATGTCGCTGCATCACAAGCTGTGTCATACGCTTGGCGGCACGTTCAATCTGCCGCATGCCGAGACGCACACGATCGTTTTGCCGCATGCGCTCGCGTACAACCGCGCGGCGGCGCCGCACGCGATGCAGCGTATCGCGCGCGCCCTGCATGCGGACGATGCCGCGCAAGCCGTGTTCGATCTCGCGCTCGACAACGGCGCGCCGATCGCGCTGAAGGACATCGGCATGAAGAAAGGCGATATCGATGTCGCGCTCGATCTCGCGCTGAAGAGCCCTTACTGGAATCCGCGCGCGGTGGAGCGCGAGCCGCTTCGCGCGTTGCTGGAAAATGCTTACGAAGGACGCGGGCCCGCATAGCGCCGGCGCTATATTCCTGAAGCAATGAACAACGCAACCAGCGCCAAAAGAGCGTGAGGACATCATGAGAGAGACAAACGGCGATTCCGCAGTTCACCCCACAACTGACATCGTGCTCGCCACGCTTTCGGGCTGCGCCGACGCGCGCCTGAAAGAGATCATGACGGCGTTAATCAAACACGTACACGCGTTTGCCGAAGAAGTGCAGCTGACGGGCGACGAATGGCGGCGCGGCATCGAGTTCCTCACGCAGACGGGCAAGAAGTGTGACGGCATTCGCCAGGAGTTCATTCTGCTGTCGGACACGCTCGGCCTGTCGATCATGCTCGACGCGATTCATCGTCAGCACGACGTGACGGAATCGGCTGCCACGGAGCACAGCCTGCTCGGGCCGTTCTATCGCGAAGGCGCGCACGACGAAGCGTTCGGCGCGAACATCGCCCGCACAGAAGGCGAGCCGGCACTGTTTCGCGGACGGCTGATCGACGAGTCGGGCCAGCCCGTGCCGAACGCGCTGATCGAAGTGTGGGAAACGGCCAATAACGGCATGTACGAAGGACAGGACCCGGACCAGCCGGAGAGCAATCTGCGCGGCCGCTTCCGCTCGGGGCCGAACGGCGAATACGCGTTCCGTTCGATCAAGCCGACGCCCTATCCGATTCCGACGGACGGTCCCGTCGGCCAGATGCTGCTTGCGCTCGGCCGTCATCCGATGCGGCCTGCGCATGTGCATTTCCTGATCCAGGCGCCCGGCTACGACACGCTCACCACGGCGCTGTTCAGTTCCGACGACCCGTATGTCGATTCGGATGCGGTGTTCGGTGTGAAGCCTTCGCTCGTGGTCGAGTACGTGACGAACGACAGCCGCGCCGACGCGAAGGAGTGGGACTTGCCTAGCCCGTTCTTCGACGTGCAGCGCGACTTCGTGCTGACGCGCTCAGGCGGAGCGGCATGATGATGACGGCAATGGCATTGTGTCCGCTCGATGACATCCCCGACGGCGGTGGCAGGCAGGTCGCGTCTGCCGAAGGGGGCGAGGCTGCCATTGTCGTGCTGCGCCGCGGCGATCGCGCGTGGGCCTATCGTAATGTATGCCCGCACTTCTCGATCCCGCTCAACTACGAGCCGGACACGTTCTGGACCTATGACAGCGAGCATCTGATGTGCGCGCATCACAGCGCGATGTTCCGCTTCGAGGACGGCGTGTGCGTCGACGGCCCTTGCCTTGGCGCAGCGTTGACGCGCGTACACGTGCGCGTTGAAGCGCGGATGGTGATCGAAAGTCAGGAAGACGACGGTGTTTGACAAGACCGCGCGCGTGGGCGGCGCTGGAACGTCAAATCGGGCAGAGTAACGGCGTGGCGGGGCGGTATCTGCTATCGTTCGCGTCTATGCTACCCATCATCTCGGTCTCGAATCTGTCGAAGACATACGCATCGGGTTTCCAGGCCCTCAAGCGTATCGACCTGTCCATTCGCCAAGGCGAAATCTTTGCATTGCTCGGGCCAAACGGCGCGGGCAAGACCACGCTCATCAGCATCATCTGCGGCATCGTCAATGCGACGGAAGGCACCGTGACCGTCGACGGCCGCGATATCCGCAACGACTACCGGGCCGCGCGCTCGCTCATCGGACTGGTGCCGCAGGAACTGACCACGGATGCGTTCGAAACCGTCTGGGCGACGGTCTCGTTCAGTCGCGGCCTGTTCGGCAAGCCGAAGAATCCGGCGCATATCGAACAGGTGCTGCGCGATCTCTCGCTGTGGGAGAAGCGCAATAGCCGCATCATTCAGCTTTCGGGCGGCATGAAGCGGCGCGTGCTGATCGCCAAGGCGTTGTCGCACGAGCCGCGCATCCTGTTTCTCGACGAGCCGACGGCGGGTGTCGACGTCGAATTGCGCCGCGATATGTGGAAGCTGGTGCGCTCGCTGAGCGCGAACGGCGTGACGATCATCCTCACCACGCATTACATCGAAGAAGCCGAAGAGATGGCCGACCGCATCGGTGTGATCAACGGCGGTCAGATCATGCTCGTCGAAGACAAAGTGGAGTTGATGCGCAAGCTCGGCAAGAAGCAGTTGACGCTGCAACTCGAAACGCCGCTCGCGAGCATTCCGGCGTCGCTGGCGGACTATGGGCTGGAGCTTGCGAACGACAACGGCGAACTGATCTACACGTACGACGCCGAACGCGAGAAGAGCAGCAGCATCGTCGCGCTGCTCAACGATCTCAGCGAAGCGGGTATCCGCTTCAAGGACCTGCACACCACACAAAGCTCGCTCGAAGACATCTTCGTGAGTCTCGTACACAAGCAACAACAAGAGGAGAGCGTGCGATGAACATCCATGCCATCCGCGCAATCTACCGCTTCGAAATGGCGCGCACCGGGCGCACCCTGATGCAGAGCGTGATCGCGCCCGTCATTTCGACGTCGCTCTATTTCATCGTGTTCGGCTCGGCGATCGGCTCGCGCATTCGTGAAGTGGAAGGCATCAGCTACGGTTCGTTCATCGTGCCGGGGCTCATCATGCTGTCGCTGTTGTCGCAGAGCATTTCCAACGCGTCGTTCGGTATCTATTTTCCGCGCTTCACCGGTACCATTTACGAACTGCTATCCGCGCCCGTGTCGTATCTGGAAATCGTGATCAGCTATGTCGGCGCGGCGGCGACCAAGTCGATCATTCTCGGTCTGATCATTCTGGCCACGGCGGGGCTGTTCGTGCCGTTGCAGGTGCAGCATCCCGTCTGGATGATCGCGTTTCTCGTGCTGACGGCCGTTACCTTCAGTTTGCTCGGCTTTATCATAGGTATTTGGGCCGACAACTTCGAGAAGCTGCAACTCGTGCCGCTGCTCATCATCACGCCGCTGACGTTTCTCGGCGGTAGTTTCTACTCGGTCGCGATGCTGCCGCCCGCGTGGAAAATCGTCACACTGTTCAATCCGATCGTCTATCTGGTCAGCGGCTTTCGCTGGAGCTTTTTTGGGCTCGCGGATGTCAGCGTCGGCATCAGTCTCGGCATGACCGCGCTGTTTCTTTGCATCTTCCTTGCAGTGATCGCGTGGATATTCAAAACGGGCTATCGCCTGAAGTCGTAGTACGATGAACGTCGTTGGCGCGAAGCCGACATGGGAGAGGCTGCGGGACACCGCATCGCAGCCGTTCGATATCGCAGCATGGCGCATTCAGCGAGACGCGAGCGACAACCATGGCCACGACGCAATCACGACCGCTCGGCGCATTCGCCGCGCACGTCCGCAATAACGAGGTCGAACTGACTGAACGCTGGCTGAAGGCCGTGTTCAGCGATGTCGAGCTGACGGAACCCGACCGTCTGACCAACGAGCAATTGACGGACCACGTACCCGACATTCTCGATTCCATGTGCAGCGCGCTCGATCAGCAGGACCTCGAAGAGGTCGAGCCCGAAATCGAGCGCAAGGCGAAGCTGCACGGCAAGATGCGCTGGAAGCAGGGCTACCGCATCGACGAACTCGTGCGCGAACTCGATCTGTTCCGCCAGGTGCTGATGGGCGCGGTCGTCCAGTACGCGGAGACGCATCCCGCCTTTACGCGGCGTCACGAAGAACGTGCGCGCTATTTCATCGACGAGGCCGTCAGCTTCGTCACGCTGACGTCGATACGTGAAGTCGTCACGGAACGCGATCGCAAGATCGACGAGTATACGGGGCGGCTCGAACGCGCCAATCACGAACTGCTTCTCAAGCAGAAACTGGTCGGCGAACTGTACGAGTCGCGCATGCAGATCACGCGCAGCGTCGTGCATGATCTGCGAAACTTTCTCAATGTGTTTTCGATGGCGTTGCAGCTCGTCGCGCGCGCGCCGGCAAAAACCGAGGCCGCGCTCGCGCTCGCGAACCGGCAGGCCGCCGACATGAAGGTGCTGGTCGATGAACTGGTCGAGTATTCGGTCGTGCTCGGCGACACGAATCAGGCCGCTGTCGAAACCGTCGATCTGCACGCGCTGTTCGAAGAACTGGTCGCTTCATGCGGTCCGGCGATCCGCGAGAAGGGGCTCAAGCTGAATGCATCGTTCGACGGGCAACTGGCGTCCGTGCAGTCGAACCGCCTCAAGCTCAAGCAGATCGCGATCAATCTGATGACGAATGCGTCGAAGTACACGAAGGCAGGCGAGGTGACGCTGGAAATCAGGGCGCGCGGCAACGACGCATGGTGTCTGCGCGTGTCGGATACGGGGGTGGGCATCGGCGCATCGGATCGCGATCGCGTATTCAAGGAGTTCGAGCGCGCCAATGACGACGACGTGCCCGGCGCGGGTCTCGGCCTCGCTATCGTCAAGGAGTTGTCGCGCATGCTCGACGGTGAATTGCGCTTCGATTCACAACGCGGCGTCGGCACGACGTTCGAGATCACGTTCCCGATGCAGCTTGCGCCCGCCTGAACCGCGGACGCGCAGAAGCGCTAGCGCAATAAAAAAGGCCGGGCAGCGATGCCCGGCCTTCTTCAAACTGCGGTGCTGAAATCGGCTCAGCCGAACAGCTTCATCGCCTGCAGCAGCGTGTTCACCACGCCCCACGTCAGCGGAATCAGCACATACACCCAGAACACGGCGAGCAGGCCCTTGTTCGTCGGATGAGGCGTTTGCGTCGACATTGTGTTTCTCCTTTGTCTGACCTTATTTGGCGGCCGCGAGTTGCGCGTCCGTCATGTGATGCTTGTCGTGAACGTGCTTGACGAGCAGGTTGCAGATGAAGCCGATCACGAGCAGCACGGTCATGATGTGGACGGTCATCGTGTACGCGTCCGCTTTCGCCACGCCATGCGCGACCTGATAGGCACGGATGTAGTTGACGAGCACGGGGCCCGCGACGCCCGCTGCCGCCCACGCCGTCAGCAGACGCCCGTGAATGCCGCCGACGAATGCCGTGCCGAACATGTCCGCGAGATAGGCCGGCACGGTCGAGAAGCCGCCGCCGTACATCGACAGGATCACGCAGTAGCACAGCACGAACAGCGCGATGTTGCCCGTCGACGCGAAGCTCGGCACGAGCCAGTACAGCACGGCGCCCAGCGCGAAGAAGATGAAATACGTGTTCTTGCGGCCAACGTAATCCGACGCCGACGCCCACACGAAGCGGCCGCCCATGTTGAAGAGCGACAGCAGGCCGACGAAGCCCGCAGCAGCAGCGGCGCTCACCGTGTCCTTGAAGCTTTCCTGGATCATCACGGACGCCTGGCCGAGAATGCCGATGCCCGCCGTCACGTTCAGGAACAGCACCAGCCAGATCAGATAGAACTGGGGTGTCTTCAGTGCCTGGTCGATATGCACGTGATTGCGCGTGATCATCTTCTGCTTCGTTTCGACGGGCGGCGTCCAGCCGGCCGGCTTCCAGTCGGCGGGCGGCACGCGGATCGCGAGTGCGCCGATCGACATCGAGATGAAGTACGCGATGCCCAGCACGATGAACGTTTCAGCCACGCCGATGCTCGTCGCGCTCTTGAAGTGGTTCATCAGCGCGACGGACAGCGGGGCGGCGATCATCGCGCCGCCGCCGAAGCCCATGATCGCCATGCCCGTCGCCATGCCGCGGCGGTCCGGGAACCAGCGGATCAGCGTCGACACGGGCGACACGTAGCCGAGCCCGAGCCCGATTCCGCCGATCACGCCATAGCCGAGATACAGCAGCGCGATCTGGTGCGTCCACACGCCGATCGCCGAGACGATGAAGCCGCCGCCGAAGCAGCATGCGGCTGTGAACATCGTGCGGCGCGGACCGACTTTTTCGAGCCACTTGCCGGCGAACGCCGCCGACAAGCCGAGGCAGACGATCGCGAGCGAGAAGATCCAGCCGAGCGTGGTCAGCGACCAGTCGTCCGGCGTGGACTGCGTGATGCCGATGACTTTGGTGAGCGGCCCGTTGAACACGGAGAACGCATAGGCCTGGCCGATGCACAGGTGCACGGCGAGGGCGGCAGGCGGCACCATCCAGCGGGAAAAGCCAGGTTGGGCGATCGTTGCCTGTTTTGAAAAGAATGATGGCGAGCTGGCGTTACCGCCGGGCTCAGTGATGCTGCTCATGGTCGGTCTCCGATCGGGCTAAACGTCTGGTTATCGGTTGCTATTGCCAAAACTTGAGGTAGCGCAAATTTCGGAGGATATGCTGGGCTGCAACATATTTAGAAACGTGCTACCTGGAGGCCAAATTCGGCAATGGCGAGACGATAGGTGCCCGCGATCAGCTTGGCAATATGAGAATTAAATACATATGGAAACCGCCGGGACCGTTGTGCGCAGCGGGATACAGCGATTTCAAGCGACATGCTGCCGCAGGTGACCGCTTGACGCGCCACGCGCCGGTATTCATTTCGGGGCCGAATCGATTTGGACGCGCCAGTTGCTGCGTACGCACATAGAAAGGCTCGCGCGTGGCTTTTTGGAATAGCGTTGGATGTCGTTTTGGTACTGACAAACGCTTCTAGAAGTACAGTTTGCAGCGGACGAAAAAAGCACAGTATCGGCTGGGACGGCCAGCCATCGCGGTTCCGGGCCCGGCGTGCTACGTTGGCATTGTTGCGGCCGCTGAACAACTGTATCTGATATACCACATACAACATACTTGATTTTTTCCGCGACGCAGCATATGATTGAGTCATCGAATCACTCAATGACGGGAGCATCAAATGGATTTCGTATCGCTTGCATTCTTCGCCGTTGCTGTCGTGGGCCTGGGTTCGGCCGCAACCGTGCTGCTGACCAAGTGGATTCCGCAGCATGTCGCCGAACTGGCATCGAAGCACGGGCGTTATGTCGGTCTTGAAGCCGCTACCGTGCGTGAAGCTACGCCGTACCGCTCGCGTGTCGAAGCCGCGATGAACGCGGTCGGCTCGTCGAACTAAGCAGTGTCCACACCCGCACTGAACCTTCCTCTGGCGCTGCAGCCCATCGGCAACAGCGCCAGCCTCCGCGATCAGGCCTACGCGTTATTGCGTCAGGCCATCGCGGATGCCGACATTTACGCGTCGAGCGAAGAGATTCGTCTCGACGAGCGCGCGCTGAGCGAATCGCTAGGCGTAAGCCGTACGCCCGTGCGCGAGGCGATGACGCTGCTGGAGCAGGAAGGTTTTCTGCGCATGGTGCCGAGGCGCGGCATCTATATTGTGCGCAAGAGCAAGCGTGAGATCGTCGAGATGATCCAGATGTGGGCCGCGCTGGAAAGCATGGCCGCGCGTCTCGCCACGCTGCACGCAACCGACGAAGAAATCGCGCGGCTGCGGCACATGTTCGATCAGTTCCGTGATTTGACGCCGGCCGAACATATCGCCGAGTATTCGGACGCGAACATCGCGTTCCATCAGTCCATCGTTCAGCTGTCGAAGTCGCAGATCATTCTCGACACGATCAAGAACATCTTTATCCACGTGCGCGCGATCCGTCGCATGACGATCTCGCAGAGCGACCGCGCGTCGCGCTCGATCGTCGATCATCTGCGCATCATCGAGGCACTGGAAAAGCGCGACACCGAACTCGCCGAGCGTCTCGTGCGCGATCACTCGCTGGGACTGGCGGCTTTCGTCGAAGCGAATTGCGATTTTCTCGACTGAGCGTTTGCTGCTCGATGTATCCAAAGGCCAGCGGAACTGACAGTCCGCTGGCCTTTTTCACATCATGACTGCATGGCTTTGAGCATCGTCTCGCCTAGCGCCGCCGGCGACTGCGCGACATGGATGCCCGCCGAGCGCATCGCATCGATCTTCGCGCCCGCCGTGCCCTTGCCGCCCGAGATGATCGCGCCCGCATGCCCCATCCGGCGTCCGGGCGGCGCGCTCGTTCCTGCAATGAAACCAACTACCGGTTTCTTCGAGCCTGAATCCTTCAGAAACTGCGCCGCGTCCTCCTCAGCCGAGCCGCCGATTTCGCCGATCATGATGATGCCTTGCGTGTCGTCGTCGGCGAGGAACATCTCCAGGCAATCGATGAAGTTCGTGCCGTTGACGGGATCGCCGCCAATGCCGATGCACGTGGTCTGCCCGAGGCCCGCCGCCGTGGTTTGCGCGACGGCTTCGTAGGTCAGCGTGCCGGAGCGCGACACCACGCCGATCTTGCCCGGACGATGAATGTGCCCCGGCATGATACCGATCTTGCACTGGCCCGGCGTGATGACACCCGGACAGTTCGGCCCGATCAGGCGCGTCGCCGAACCGGCGAGCGCGCGCTTCACGCGCACCATGTCGATGACGGGAATGCCCTCGGTGATACAGACGACGAGGGGAATCTCCGCATCGACGGCTTCGAGAATCGCGTCAGCGGCCATTGGCGGCGGCACGTAGATCACGGACGCGTTCGCGCCCGTTGCATCGACGGCATCGGCGACGGTGTCGAACACGGGCAGCCCGAGATGCGCTGCGCCGCCCTTGCCGGGTGTGACGCCGCCGACCATCAGCGTGCCGTAGGCGAGCGCCTGCTCGGAGTGAAACGTGCCTTGCGATCCCGTGAAGCCCTGGCAAATCACTTTCGTGTTGCGATCGATCAGTACGGCCATGTCAGTTCGCCTCCGTCGCGTTGTTTTCCTTCACTGCGGCGACCACCTTGCTCGCCGCGTCGGCGAGATGATCGGCCGAGAGAATGGGCAGGCCCGAGTCACGCAGGATCTGCTTGCCGAGTTCGACATTCGTGCCTTCCAGCCGCACGACGAGCGGCACGCGCAAGTCCACTTCGCGCGCGGCGCTCACGACGCCTTCGGCAATCACGTCGCAACGCATGATGCCGCCGAAGATGTTGACGAGAATCGCCGTCAGGTTCGGGTTCTTCAGCATCAGCTTGAACGCTTCCGTGACCTTCTCGGTCGTCGCGCCACCGCCGACGTCGAGGAAGTTCGCCGGTTCGCCGCCGAACAGCTTGATCGTGTCCATCGTCGCCATTGCAAGACCGGCGCCGTTCACCAGGCAGCCGATGTTGCCGTCGAGCGTCACGTAGTTGAGGCCGTGCTTTGCGGCTTCCAGTTCGGCGGCGTCTTCTTCCGCTTCGTCGCGCAGCGCTTCGATGGACGGATGACGGAAGAGGGCGTTGTCGTCGAAATTGATCTTCGCGTCGAGCGCGATCACGTCGCCTTGCTGCGTGACGACGAGCGGATTGATCTCGACAATCGACGCATCCAGTTCGACGAACGCGCGATACGCGTTCGCGATGAACTGCGTCGCCGACTTGATCTGCTTGCCCGTCAGCCCGAGGCCGAACGCGATCTGGCGTGCGTGGAACGGTTGCAGACCCGTCGCGGGATCGATCGCGACTTTCAGGATTTTTTCGGGCGTGCGCGCGGCGACTTCTTCGATCTCCATGCCGCCTTCCGTCGAAGCCATCACCGTGATGCGCGACGTGCTGCGATCGATCAGCATGCTGAGATACAACTCGCGTTCGATCGCGCAGCCTTCCTCGACATAGACGCGCTTCACTTCGCGTCCCGCCGGCCCCGTCTGCTTCGTGACGAGCACGTGCGACAGCATCTGCGCCGCATCGAGACCGACATCGCTGACCGACTTGACGACGCGTACGCCGCCTTTGCCGTTCGGATCGTCGGCGAAACGGCCTGCGCCGCGTCCGCCCGCGTGAATCTGCGATTTCACGACCCACACCGAGCCGCCGAGCGCAAGCGCCGCGTCCTCCGCTTCCTGAGGCGTGAACGCGACGCGCCCATTCGGCACGGCGACGCCATAGCCCTTCAGCAGTTCCTTCGCCTGATATTCGTGAATGTTCACCTGTCTCCTCGCTGAGTGGATTCGACGCTCCGTGGCGTCAATTGATAGGGCGGTCGGCTCAGGGTAGAAATATGGTATGTGATATATCAGCTATGCTCAAGCAGATAAATGGATCGGGGTTTTCCCTTTGTGAAGCGAGTCCTTAATGCGAAATTTGGCGTCTTCGCCTTGTTTCGCAAGGCTTTTATCGTTTCTCAAGGATTCTGCTTACGAAGGTGAAAGCGCTTGCAGCGATTAGATATATCACATACCGTATAGAACACGGACGATCGAAAACAGAGCGTCAAGTGCTCGGAGGGGACACAACATGGGCAAGGCACTCGACGGTGTGCGCATTCTCGATTTCACCCACGTGCAATCAGGCCCGACCTGCACGCAGTTGCTCGCGTGGTTCGGCGCAGACGTGATCAAGGTAGAGCGCGCGGGCGCAGGCGACATCACGCGCGAACAGCTGCGCGATATCCCCGACGCCGACAGCCTGTATTTCACGATGCTCAACCACAACAAGCGCTCGGTCACCATCGACACGAAAAACCCCGAAGGCAAGCTCGTGCTCGAGGCGCTGATCCAGAAGTGCGACGTGCTGGTGGAGAACTTCGCGCCGGGCGCACTGGACCGCATGGGCTTCACGTGGGAGCGCATCCAGGAGCTCAACCCGAAGATGATCGTCGCATCGGTCAAGGGCTTTGGTCCCGGGCCGTACGAAGACTGCAAGGTCTACGAGAACGTCGCGCAGTGCGTGGGCGGCGCGGCCTCGACGACGGGCTTCGATGACGGCCCGCCGGTTGTAACGGGCGCGCAGATCGGCGACAGCGGCACGGGCCTGCATCTGGCGCTCGGCATCGTGACGGCGCTCTATCAGCGCACCATGACGGGCCGCGGCCAGAAGGTGCTCGCGGCGATGCAGGACGGCGTGCTGAACCTGTGTCGCGTGAAGCTGCGCGACCAGCAACGGCTGGAACGCACGGGTGTCATGAAGGAATATCCGCAGTATCCGAACGGTACATTCGGTGAAGCGGTGCCGCGCGCGGGCAATGCATCGGGCGGCGGACAGCCGGGCTGGATTTTGAAGTGCAAGGGCTGGGAGCACGACCCGAACGCGTACATCTACTTCATCACGCAGGCACCCGTGTGGGTGAAGATCTGCAACGTGATCGGCAAGGAAGAGTGGGCCACCGACCCCGAGTACGCGACGCCGACCGCACGCCTGCCGCGCCTGAAGGAAATCTTCGCGGAGATCGAACGCTGGACGATGACGAAGACCAAGTTCGAGGCCATGGAAATCCTGAACAGGTACGACATTCCGTGCGGGCCGATCCTGTCGATGAAGGAGATCGCGGAAGACGACTCGCTGCGCAAGACGGGCACGATCGTCGAGGTCGATCACCCGGTGCGCGGCAAGTATCTGACAGTGGGCAACCCGATCAAGCTGTCGGACAGCCCGACGGACGTGACGCGCTCGCCGCTGCTCGGCGAACACACGGATGAAGTGATGGCCGAACTCGGCTATTCACGTGAGCAGATCGAAACGCTCAGAACAGCTGGCGCGATCTGAGCGAAGCACAAAACGAACAAGCGGAACAAGCGCATATGCGCGACGCAAGGAGATGACATGCCGGAAGGTGCGGGCTTCATCGCGTGGTCGGGACTCGAGCGCCTGGAGCTGTATGTGTTCGTGTTTTCAGGCGCATTGCTGCTGGCGATCGCGTCGACCGCGCTCGTCAACCGGTTCACGCATCGCGGGCGGAACATGCGGCAAGTCGCGGCGGGCGACAAGATCGTCGATCTGCTGGCGATGGGATTGTGTATCTGGCTTGGTTACGCTTTTGTCAACGAGCCGGCGCAACTGCCGGGCATCGCGGCTCTATTTGCGGTGAGCCTGCTGGCGGCCGCGCTGGGCGCGCATGTGATGCTGACCACGCACGCGCACGATGTGCGCGCGCCTGCGCATTGCGGCATGTTGGCCCGGCGTGAGGTGTCGTTGCGCGTCGCGTGGGACGGCGACCCTGCGCGCATGCAAGCCGCCGACGATTTCATGCAGCGCTGGACATGGACGAGCAATCCGCGCCGCACGCAGGCGCGCTGCCTGTCAGCTGCGAGGAGCCTGCATATGACGCACGCGGCGATGCGCGTGCGCAGCCGCCAACGTTATCAGGTCAAGCGTCACTGAAGTCACTGAAAAGTCACTGAACAAAACACAGGACGGCCGCGCTTCGCGAATCGTCAGATTCACGAAGCACAGCCGACGGAGAGAGTCATCGATGAACTGCAACCCTGCGTCATTGAGCGACGGACTCGCGATAGAACTGGCTCTTGCGGTCGAAGATCAGCTGCGCGAGAAAATCGGCTTCATAGGCGTTGAGCAGATGCGATTGAAAGCGCTCGATATAGGCGGTAATGCGCGCCATTTCATTGCTGACATCGTCGAAGAAATCGAGCGTGGCCTGGCTCCAGCGAAACCGCAAGCCCAGATCGCTGAACGCGGCGTTGTAGGCGCTCAGCAGCGCTTCATTGTGCAGATCGGCAGACTGATTCATTGCAATGCTCCTGTGTCGAGTGACGAGGCTCGTCAGAAGCATAGGAGCCGCAATGAATCCGCAATAGTTAAAGTTTTATTGGCTATCCATAGCGCGTCACTTATGGACGGCAAGTTGATTCACGCGCGTAATCTGCTCGATCAGGGCCGCGCCTTCTTCCATCAGAAAGCGCTTGAACGCCACGGCAACGGGCGGCAGCCGCTTGTTCTTGCGATGCACGACGTACCAGTTGAGCATCACCGGAAAGCCTTCGACATCCAGCACGACGAGATGCCCGACCTGCAATTCGAGGCTGATCGTATGTGCAGACAGAAACGCGATGCCCATGCCCGCGATCACGGCCTGCTTGATGGTCTCGGTGCTCTTGATTTCCATCGCGATCTTCAGGTTCGTGAGGCGCCCCGCAAAGCCTTCTTCCATCGAATTCCACGTGTCCGAGCCGCGTTCGCGCACCACGAAGGCCTCGCTCGCAAGCTGGCTGATCTTGATGTTGCGCTTGTTGGCAAGAGGATGCGTGGGCGCCGCGACGATCACATACGGATGCGGCGCGAACACTTCGTTGATCGCATCCATTTCCTGCGGCGGACGCACCATCACCGCGAGATCGGTCTGATTGGTCGACAGTTGATGCAGCAGTTCTTCGCGGTTGTGTACGGCAAGGTTCAATTCGACGCCCGCGTATCGACGCGTGAACTCGGCAAGCAGGCGCGGAAAGAAGTAGTCGCCCGCGCTGATCACCGCGACGTTCAGCTTGCCGCCCGATATGCCCTTGAGCTGGCCCATCGCTTCGTCGACTTCATGAAATTGCTGAATGATCGCGCGGCTGTAGTGAAGCATTTCGGTGCCCGCCGGCGTCATGTAGATCTTCTTGCCGAGCTGCTCGAAAAGCGGCAAGCCGGCGTGCTCTTCGAGCTGCCTGACCTGGGTGGAAACGGCGGGCTGCGTGAGATGCAGTTCCTCCGCCGCGCGCGAGAAGCTCAGATGCCGCGCCACTGTTTCGAAGACTTTCAGCTGGCGGAGGGTCGCGTTACGCATTGTCATGGCGGATGTATAAGCGAAGGTGAATCCTCATGGTAACAAACTTTAATTATCAGTAATTCAGCATTGACCCTAGCATGGATTCTGTAATGGACGATTCGCAGCACAAGCATCGGGTTAACGCTTAAAACAAGGCTCCGATGCGACAAAAACAAGAGCCGATGACAGGTACTTTTAACAGGCGAATAAAGCAGACGGTAAATCGGCTTAAAGGTTTTTTTAGAAAAGAAGTAGTGGAATTGGCATTGCGCAATACCCCGAAGCAGCCCGTTTGGGGACACAACTATAAGGTGGCATGCATACAGACCGGCGCTTTGGCCGGCTGCCCTAAATAGATAGCGGAGACAGGCACATGAACAGCATTTCTCAGCAAGCTCCCGTTGCGTTCTGGCGCAACCGGTGGTGGCAACTAGCATTTGGCATCCTGTGTATGGCGCTCGTCGCCAACCTTCAATACGCGTGGACGCTGTTCGTCACACCGATGAGCACAAAGCATCATTGGGGGCAGGCTGAAGTTCAGCTGGCGTTCTCGATCTTCATTCTGACCGAGACGTGGCTGGTGCCGGTGGAAGGGTGGCTCGTCGACCGTTTCGGTCCGCGTCCCGTCGTCGCGGGCGGCGCGATCTGCGCGGGCCTTGCGTGGGTGATGAATTCCTATGCGACGACGTTGCCGGAGTTGTACGCCGCATCCGTGATCGCCGGTATCGGCGCGGGCGGCGTGTACGGCACGTGCGTCGGCAACGCATTGAAGTGGTTCCCGGACAAGCGCGGTCTCGCCGCTGGTTTGACGGCAGCGGGCTTCGGCGCAGGCGCGGCCGTCACGGTGATTCCTATTGCGAACATGATCACGCGCACGGGTTACGAGCACACGTTCATGTTCTTCGGCATCCTGCAGGGCGTCTGCATTTTCGTGCTCGCACTGCTGCTGAGAAAACCCGACGGCGCAAAGGCACCGCCCGCCAAACGCAAGTTCGCGGTCACCAAGCAGGACTACACGCCGGGCCAGATGATCAAGTCGCCTGTGTTCTGGGTGATCTATGCGTCGTTCGTTGCAGTTGCCGCAGGCGGCCTGATGGCGACGGCGCAGCTCGGTCCGATCGCGAAGGACTGGGGCCTCGCGAAACTGCCGATGACGCTGTTCGGCGCCACGCTGCCGCTGCTGACGATGACGCTCTCTATCGACAACGTCTGCAACGGCTTCACGCGTCCGCTGTGCGGCTTCATCTCCGACAAGTTCGGCCGTGAAAACACGATGTTCGCGATCTTCATCGGCGAAGGTCTCGCGCTGCTCGGACTGATGGAGTACGGCCAGAACCCGTATGCGTTCATGACGTTCGCGGCGCTGATCTTCCTGTTCTGGGGCGAAATCTTCTCGATCTTCCCGGCTATCTGTGCGGATACGTTCGGCAGCAAGTACGCGGCGGCGAATGCGGGCACGCTGTACACGGCGAAGGGCACTGCATCGCTGATCGTGCCGATCGCTTCCGTGCTCGCGGCGACGGGCGGCTGGAACCTGGTGTTCATCGTCTCGGCGGTCATCACGATTGCGGCGGGCGTGTCGGCGAAATTCGTGCTCGCACCGATGCGTGCCCGCTGGATTGCGACATCGAACGAGGCGTCTCTCGAACGCGAGCCGGAACTGGCGGCAAACGGACCGGCCCTGCGTCACTGGCCGGAACAGACGGGCGAATAAACCCGTTTCACTTCAACCTGGCGACCTGAACACATGAACGTATCGTTGCAGCAATTGAAGGTGTTCGTCGCCGTCGCGCGTCAGCGGAGTTTCACCCGCGCGGCGCGCGAGTTCGATCTGACCCAGTCGGCCGTGAGCCGGTGCGTGCGTGAACTCGAAGAGGCGATTGCATTGCGCCTCTTCGATCGCACGACGCGGCAGGTCGAACTGACGACAGCGGGTTCAAGGCTCGAACGGCGCATCGGGCGCCTGATCGAGGAAATCGAGCTGACGTTGCGCGAAGAGCGTGCCGCGCACGAGGAGCACACGGGCGTCGTGGTGGTCGCGTGCGATCCCGTGACGTCGTCGGGCTGGCTGCCCGAGCGGCTCGCGCGCAGCGCCGCGATCTTCCCCGACCTGATCGTCACCGCGAAGGAACAGCCTCAGCATGCCGTGCTCGCCGCCATCGAGCAGGGCGAAGTCGACTTCGGCGTACTGTGCGACGCACACGTCGCGGGCGCCGATGCCTTTCACACACAGCCACTCGTCTCGACGCCGCTGTGCGCGGTGCTGCCGCAGGCGCATCCGCTCGCCTCCGGTGCCGCGCTGCACTGGGAAGCGCTGCGCAATACCAGGACTGTCACACAGCTCGTCACGTTGAATGCGGAAGCGGGCACGCGCAACGTGACAGAGCGGGCATTGAACATGCATCGTATCGATGCGGCGCGCGCCAACGAATGTGGACATCTCGCCGCGGCGCTGCGCATGATCGAACTCGGTCTCGGCATTGGCGTATTGCCAGTGGACGAGCATTGCGCCGCGCTGCCGGCGTCGCTTGTCGCGCTTCCGCTCGTGCCTGAGGTGTCCGTGACGACGATGCTGGTGCGCCGCCGCAACCGCTCGTTGCGACCGAATGCCGAAGCCGTCTGGGCGCTGTTTGCCGGCAAGGAATTGCCCGACCATGCTGGCGCGTCCGCGGCGCCTGGTGCAGCATCTATCAATCCAGCCATAAAAGGAGCCACACACGAACCGATGCCGTGCGTACCTGATGAGGCGCTGATGCGTGCTTCATAAGCGCGAGGGTGCGGGCGGTTCAGCCAACGGTTCGCGAAGAAGCTATATCGCAATCGCAAGGAGTACGAGATGGACACTGAAACCGACCTCAGACGCTACGATCTTCTCATCGACGGCAAGCGGCTGCCGCCCGGCACCGGCGAATACACCGTCAATATCAACCCCGCGACTGAAGAGCCGATAGCGCTCGTCGCGCAAGGCAGCGCGCAGGATGTCGATACGGCCGTCAAGGCCGCGCGCGCCGCGCTGAAAGTGTGGAATGGCATGCGCGCCGCCGAGCGCGGCCGCATCCTGATGCGCTTCTCCGAACTGCTGCGCGAACGGCAGGACGAAATCGTCGCGCTGGAAAGCCTCGACGCGGGTAAGCCGCTCGCCGCCGTCAAGCGCCAGGACGTGCCCGCCGCCATCGACACGCTCGCGTACTACGCCGGCTGGTGCGACAAGATCAACGGCCAGGTCGTGCCTGTGCGTCCCGACGCGCTGACCTACACGGTGCGCGAGCCCGTCGGCGTGGTCGGCGCGATCGTGCCGTGGAATTTCCCGCTGATGATCGGCATGTGGAAGATCGCGCCCGCGCTCGCATGCGGCTGCACGATGGTCGTGAAGCCCGCGGAGATTACGCCGCTGTCGGCGTTGCGCATCGGCGAGCTTGCGCTGGAGGCGGGCGTGCCGCCTGGCGTGCTGAACATCGTGACGGGCAAGGGGCGCGTGGTCGGCGATGCGATCGTCGCGCATCCGGGCATCGACAAGGTGACGTTCACGGGTTCGCCGTCGGTCGGGCGCGGCATTCTGCAAGGCGCGGCGAGCAATTTCAAGCGCGTGACGCTGGAACTCGGCGGCAAATCGGCGAACGTGATTTTCGCCGATGCGAATATCGACAACGCGGTCCGCGCGGCCGCCTCGGGCATTTTCTTCAACACGGGGCAGGTGTGTTCGGCGGGCTCGCGCATTCTGGCGCATCGCGATGTCTACGACGAAGTGGTCGAACGGCTCGCGGCGCGCGCGAAAGCGCTCAAGGTCGGCGATCCGTCCGAGCGGGAAACGACCATGGGCCCGCTCGTGTCGGCCGCGCAGATGAAGACGGTGCTCGATTACGTGGACATCGGCCGCAACGAAGGTGCGTCACTTGTAACGGGCGGCGCGCGTATTGGGCAAAAGGGCTTCTTCGTCGAGCCGACGGTGTTCGCGAACGTCGAGCACGAAATGCGCATTTCGCAGGAGGAAATCTTCGGGCCGGTCGCGAGCGTCGTGCGATTCAACGACGAAGAGGACGCCGTACGCATCGCGAACGGCACCGCGTACAGCCTCGCGGCGGGCGTGTGGAGCGCGGATATCGGCCGCGTGCATCGCGTCGCGCATGCGCTGAAGGCGGGCACGGTGTGGATCAACACCTACGGCTATACCGACGTGCGCCTGCCGTGGGGCGGTTCGGGCGATTCGGGCTTTGGCCGCGAACACGGCGATGTCGCGATCGAAAACTTTACGGAACCGAAGTCGATCTGGCTCGCGCTCGAACATTGATCGCGACGCGGCAATAAAAAACGGATCGGACGTTTTGCGTCCGATCCGTTTTTTTTAAGCGCCGCGGCGAAGATTCAGCTCGAGCGCCGCACCAGCAGAAAGCTCACGCCGATCGCGCCGAGAAATGCGCCGCAGCAGCGGTTGAACCAGCGGCGCACGGTGGCACGCGTCAGCCATTTGCCGAGATGCATGCCCGCCCACGAATACAGCGCGATCGCGAACCATTCGAGCACCAGAAAGCTCGCGCCGAGCACGGCGAATTGCGGCAGCATCGGTTTCGAAATATCGACGAATTGCGGCAGAAAAGCGGTGAACACCAGAATCGCCTTCGGATTGCCCGCAGCGACAAAGCATTCCTGGCGCGCGATGCGCCACAGCGATGCGTCGTCCTGTTTCAGCGCATCCATCGGTCCAGCGTCGCTGCGCCACAGCTGGATCGCAAGCCAGATCAGATAGGCGGCGCCCACCAGTTTGATCGCGAGGAAGAACAATTCGGATGCGTGCAGCACGACGGCAAGGCCCGTTGCAGCGAGCACCAGCATGCCCGCAAACGCGACCAACCGTCCGCTGCCGGCGACGAACGCCGTCATGAAGCCGTGCCGCGCGGCGACGTTGATCGACAGCAGATTGTTGGGCCCGGGCGCCATGTTGATCGCAAAGCACGCGGGAAGAAAAAACAGCCAGGCGGTGAGAGACATGACGGCTCGCTCGGACGGGCCGCCGCGCGGCGTTGGTTCGCATGGCGCGCGCGGCGGCGAATTCAGATGGGGAATATCCGATTGTAGCGAAATGCCGGCTGCGGACATGCCGCAGCGGAAGGAAATTGCGCCGCAACCCTGCGGCGCCAGCGCGGAGGAGAGCGCGCCTGTTATTCGACGGGCTGAAGCGCCTGATGAAACGAGGGATCTCTGATGATCGTATCAACGCTGATTTTCACGACGTCGTCGAGTGCGAGTGCGGGGTTCGTGAACTTCTGCCGGAACAGATGGACGGTATTGCTCTTCACATAGACAGTCTGCTTCGTCGACGCATTGGTGACGAAGTAGCAGATGGTCATGGTCCACGTGGCCCGCGGCCGCGCATCGTCCACCGACAACACATCGATTCGGCCGCTCAGCACCAGCTTATCGTGCGTCGTCACGACGATGCCCGACTTGCGCCATGCGGACACGACGGCGTCGCGCACCACCGACTCGACACCTTTCTTCAAGAGGATCGACGTCGTCGCCGTGTTGGCGATGCGGTCGAAGGTGACGTGGCCATCGCGCGCGGGCATGTACGCGAAGTCGCGGGCGGAGGCGATGACGAGCGCGTTGTCCGCAGGCGTCGTCGAGGTCGACGCGGTGGAGCGGGGCACGAAGAAGGAGCACGCGGAGCTGAGGAGCGCGAAGCAGGCGATGCTGGATCGTTTGAGCAGAAGGGGGTTCACGGCAAAGCGCAGCGGGCGTGCCGCTGCGGGATGAAAGTCGAAACCCGAGAGTGTGTCGCGCGGACCTGAGCGCGAATATGAGACGTGTCCTAAAAATACCGCCGCTGCGTGGGATCGAAATCACAAGCGGTCGAACAATTGGCCACGGTCAATACGTGCGCGGCGGGATCAGAACCCTGGCGGGAGGGCGTTTCCCGGCGATCCGGCTGCGTTCGCGGCGAGTCTTTTGAGCGGCATCAATGTGCTAGCCCCTTATCTCGATAAAGTGCCCGTCTTATCGCATTAAGAGTGTTCTTACAGTCTTTTTTTGGATAGTCCGCGATACTCATCGACGCTCATTTTCATCCAGACAAAGAGACCCTCCATGCTTGACTCGTCCGCACTTCAATCGATGAAACCGCTTTTCATGACGCCGTGCTACGGCGGCAACGTCATGGCGAACTTTGCAAATAGCCTGCTCGCGCTCAATAACGCGATGTGGCAGACGGGCATGCAGGGTTCGGTGCGAATCCGTTCAGGCGAAAGCCTGATTACCCGCGCGCGCAATGAATCCGTCGCGGAATTCCTGCTTGATCCGGGCTACACGCATCTGTTCTGGATCGACGCGGACATCGGCTTTTCCGTCGATCAGGTGTTGCGGCTGCTGCTTGCCGATCGCGATGTCGTGGCGGGCGTGTATCCCCTCAAGCGTTTCGACTGGCCCGGCGTGCTGCCCGGCGGACTCACGCAGGAAACCTTTGCCGCGCGCTATCTGCGTTATCCCGTGAACGCACACGACGGCGTCTCGCCAGCGATCGACGGTGACGGCTTTCTCGAAGTCAGCGAAGCGCCGACGGGCTTCATGTGCATCAAGCGCAGCGCGATCGAAACAATGATCGCGCGCCTGCCCGAACTGAAGTACGTGCCCGACGGTCCGCCGGATTCGCCGCTCTACGATCTCTGCTACCGCTTCTTCGATGTGATGGTCGAGCCTTCCACGGGCCGTTATCTGTCGGAAGACTATGCGTTCTGCCGGCGTTGGCGCGATATCGGCGGGCAGGTATTCGTCGATACGCAATCGAAGCTCTCGCATCAGGGCCTCTACACGTGGCACGGCGATTTCGGCGCGTCGATTGCGGCGAGTCCGTTGACGGCGATTGGCGGCGGGTGCTGACGCACAACGTGCTCGACGCATGAACATGGAAACCAACGAACTGAGCGTGCGCGCGCGTGGCGGCACGGAATTGATGCTACGAGCGCTTCATGCTCGACTCGACCCGGAACTGGTGCGGCAGTTTCAAATCATTCCCTCCCGCGTGCGCGAACTCGACCCCGACCGTAAGCGCATTCTCTGGTTGCACGACAAACCAAGCCGCGAAGAATCCAGTTTCCTGGAACAGGCTGAAAATCGCGCGGCGTTTGCGGGCATTGTGTGTGTGTCGCATTATCAGGCGTCGCTTTATCAGATGATTCCTGGCGTACCTTACGCGGAGATGAGCGTGTTGCAAAACGCAATCGAGCCCTTCGGCGCCTATCTTCCGCGACGCAGCGAGCGCATCCGTCTGATCTATCACACGACGCCCGATCGCGGCCTCGAAATCCTTGTTCCCGTCTTCGAATATCTCGCGACGCGCCATCCCGACATCGAGCTGGACGTCTTTTCGAGCTTCAGCATCTACGACTGGACGGAGCGCGACGCGCCCTATCAGCCGCTGTTCGAGCGATGCCGCGCGCATCCGCGTATCCGCTATCACGGCGCGCAGCCAAACGCCGTCGTGCGCAAGGCGCTGAGCGAATGCGACATCTTCGCGTACCCGAACATCGAGCCGGAGACGAGTTGCATCGCAGCCATCGAGGCGATGTCGGCGGGCTGTCTCACGGTCTGCGCGGCGTACGGCGGCTTGCCGGAAACCTGTGCGAACTTCGCGAGGCTCTATCCGTTCACTGAAAACCTGCAGGTACACGCGCAGCGCTTTGCCGCCGTGCTCGACGATGCAATCGAAACTGTCCGGCTGCGCAAAGCGGAAGACGAGTACTTGCGCTCGCAACAGGTCGAATATTTCACGCGCTTTTATTCGTGGGACAGGCGCATCGGCGAATGGGATGCCTATCTGCGCGGCTTGCTGTAACGAGCGGCTGTAGCCTGAAGCCGTCGTCCGCAACGGACGACGGCTCGCTTTTCTGAATGCAGACGCATTCAACCTAAGAAAGTTTTAAGAAAATTAAGAATTAGGCGATTCAGCCCGCGTCCTCCGCTCCCTAAACTCAAAAGCTCACTTGTCGGGCTGCGCGGCGCGATGGAGCGACCAGCCGGTCGCGGGATCGATCGATCCGTCTTCGCCTCGCCACGCGCCGTAGCCGTGCCTTCCCGGTACAGCCGCTCATGCCCGCCGCCCTTTGATTCCAACGCGAGAACCTGACGTGAAGCATCTACGATCATTCCTCGCGCGCAGGCAGGGCATCTCTACGGCAGCGGTTCGTCCGCTGTCCGTCAAACGCAAGACGCTTTCGAGCGTGGCCGCTTTTTCGGCATTGTGGATCGGCGCTTCGGTCGTGCCTGGCACGTCCACCGCCGTGGCCGCTCCGAAGGCGCACAAGCATGGTTCCGCTCACAAGCAGCAGCACCATCATGCACTTGCACACGAGATGACATTGCCGGGCGCGCAACCCGCCACCTCGTTCAATGCCGTAGGGCCTTCGTCGCGCGACGCCGATCGCGCGCTGGCCGAATCCATTGCCCATCCCGCCGACGATGTATTGTCGGCGCCGGCCATCGCCCACCCCGACGACGCGGCCACGCTCGCGCCCGCATACTCGACGGCATCGCTCACCGTGCGTGTACCGTCGAACGAACTGGTGCTCGGCACGGTCTGCGCCACCACGCCGACGATGTGCGTACCCGTTGCGCATGATCGTTCCGACGATGGCCACGAATGGTCGGGCCGCGTGACGCCCGAAGGCGCATCTGACGACCTCGCCCACGCGACGACGCCATTCGGCGACGCCACCGGCTTCGGTATGGCCAACGATGAGCCTCGCTCGAGCTCCGGCCCGATCGGCACCACGCTGCGCGAGTCGCTCGCACAAGCGGGTTTTCCGGCGACGGTCGTCGCACAGATTGGCCGGATCTTTGCTGGCCGCGTGGATGTCGATGCGCCTGCGCAGACGGGCGACGAATACCGGATCGTGATGGACGCAACGGGCGAATCGGGCGCATCGCGCATTGCTTCGCTCGAAGTCCGTCTGAATGGCCGCGCGTACGATGCCCTCTGGTTCACCGCGCCCGGCTCATCGCAAGGTGCGTACTACACGCTCGACGGCGAGCTGATCGCGAGCGAGCCGTTCGCGATGCCGCTGGACTACCGGCGCGTAAGCTCGCCGTTCGGCATGCGTATTCATCCCGTCTTTGGCGAGCCTCGCTTTCACACGGGCGTCGATCTGGCCGCGCCTGCCGGCACGCCGATCTACGCGGCAGCCGCAGGCACCATCGAAATCGCCGTCAACGGCCGTGGTTATGGCAAACACATCGTTCTGCGTCACGAGGACGGCTATTCGACCTACTACGCGCATCTTTCGCTGTTCGCGGGCGCGCTGAAGGTCGGTCAGCGTATCGAGCAGGGGCAGGTGATCGGCTATGTCGGCCGCACAGGAACGGCAACCGGGCCGCATCTGCACTTCGAAGTGCGCAAAGATGACCATCCCGTCGATCCCCTGACGCTGACGGCACATCAATTCGTCGCGCCGCTGTCGGGCACCGCGCGCGTCGCCTTCAACGAGCGCGCCGAGGCCTCCCGCACGAGCCTTGCGGCGCTGCCGTCGCCGGCTGTGCGCATCGCCCTGATTCTCCAGCCGCCGCGCTTCTTCTGACGCGGCAATGCGATGGCGCGCCCTGCGCCATCGCCTTTTCCCTTCTCGTCTGTTCTTCTGCCGCTGCGCTTTGGCGGCACGCGGACTTGCGCACCCGTTCGCCGCAGGATTTAATACAGTCGATCCGATGGACGTTTGCGGTCCGGCACCTTTTGCGCAAATCGGCGACGCGCGCGTCGCGCCTCGCCTCGAACGATCCATCCACGCCAGCCCGAAGCGGTCAACGTCACGATGCGCCCTGGCGGCACGCGGTTGCAGTGCGCCCCGATGCAAGCTGTTTCACAAGAACGGAGAAAAGCATGAAGGCCAGCACCATCGCGGAACGGGAAGCCAACGGGCGCGCGGCCCGCGAACACGCAAAACGCTCCAGTCACCGCGCGATCGGCCATATGCACCGCAATCCCGTCGACCTGTTGCGGCAAAGCAGCGAAGGCCGCGTCGAGCGCCTCGTGCCGCTGCGCTACGGGCGCATGGCGGTGTCGCCGTTCACGTTCTATCGCGGCAGCGCGATCCTGCAGGCACACGATCTCAGCATGACGCCGCACACGTCGCTGACGCTGCCCATCTGCGGCGATGCGCATCTGCTGAATTTCGGCGGCTTCGCGACACCCGAGCGTCAACTGATCTTCGATCTGAACGATTTCGACGAAGTGTCCACCGCGCCTTTCGAATGGGACCTGAAGCGGCTCGTCGCGAGCTTCGTGGTCGCCGCGCGGCACATGCGCTTCAGCAGCGGCGCCGCCTACGATCTCGTGATGACGGCGGCCAACCAGTATCGCGACCGCATGGCGCAGTACGCCGGATGCGGTGCGCTGGAACTGTGGTACGAGCGGATCACGTTCGACCGGATGGTCGATATGGCGGTGAACGCCGAGAATCGCCGCCTGATCCGTCGAGGGATGGAGAAGGCGGCCACCCGCACGCACGAAAGCATGCTCGACAAGCTGTGCGAGCGCGACGGCGACCGCTACGTGATGCGCGACATGCCGCCCAGCCTGTTCCACGTGCATGGCTCGGGCACGCTGTTCGATGCCGAGGACGACTGGTTCCGGATCGGCGACTGGCGCAAGCTGATGCACGAGACGTACGAGGGCTATCTCAAGACGCTCAACGAAGATCGGCGCGAACTGCTGGAGCAGTTCGTGCCGCACGATCTCGCGTTCAAGGTGGTCGGCGTCGGCAGTGTCGGCACGCGCTGTCTCGTGCTGCTGACCGTCGATCCGCACGGCAAGCCGCTCTTTCTGCAGGTCAAGGAGGCGCGGCGCTCGGTGATCGCGCAGCATTTCAAGGCGGGTCCGCGCAAGTTCGAGCCGAAGCACGAGGGCGAACGCGTCGTGCTAGGCCAGCGCATGCTGCAGGCCGCTAGCGATATCTTTCTCGGCTGGTCGACGGGTCCGGCGGGCCGGCATTTCTACTTCCGGCAATTGCGCGACATGAAACTGACGCCCAGCGTCGACCTGTTCGACGTCGATCAGCTGAACGGCTATGCGCGGCTATGCGGCTGGGCGCTGGCGCGCGCACACGCGAAGGCGGGCGGCAAGGCGATCGAGATCAGCGCGTATATTGGACGCAGCGACCAGTTCGCGGAAGCGCTGGCCGAGTATGCGGCGGCGTATGCGGATCAGGTCGAGCGCGATTATGACGTGTTCATGAAAGCGTGCCGAAGCGGCGAGCTCGAGGCGCGCACTGACGAGGACATGTCCGCCGATTTCCGTATCTGACGGGCATAAGGGCATAGGGCATCCGGCGTCCGCGCCGGAATCCCGACGACAATGGCGCGCGTTCGCCAGGCTGTGTCCGATGGCGCGCGTTCCGAAACGGTACAGTCGCGGCATGCGGCGGAAAAACGGGCAGGGGCCGCATGTCGTCTGTAGCGAGCAGTAGCAGCGCACCGTAGTGCTAACTCTGATCGGAGGTTTGCATGCTTTCCCTCATTGGCACGATAGTCGTCGGGTTGATCGTCGGTCTGATTGCGCGCGCGCTCAAACCGGGCGACGACAGCATGGGTTGGATCATGACGATCATTCTCGGTATCGCTGGCTCGCTGATCGCGGGCTATGTCGGGCGCGCGCTTGGCTGGTATCAACCGGGGCAGGCGGCGGGCTGGATCGCGTCGATCATCGGCGCAATCATCCTGCTAGTGATCTACCACCTGGTCCGGCGGCGCGCCTAGGCGGTTCGCAGGCCGCGCGCGGCGCTGTCAGTCAGGCGTCGCGCGCCTCGCGCAGCGTCACGAAGCGCAGTCCGCGCGCGCGCACGGTCTCGATCAGACGCGGCAGCACGTCGAGCACGACGGGCTTGCCCGACGCGTCCTTTGCCGCGCTCGCGTCGTGCAGAAGCAGGATGTCGCGCGCCGCGAGCCCGTCGACGAGCCGTTCCAGCACGCGCTGCGGGTTGCGCTCGCGGGTGTCGAAGCCGCGCCGCGTCCAGGCGGCGAGCCGCAAGTCGAGTTTTTGCAGCACCGGCTCGAGAAACACGTTGCGCAGGCCGGCGGGCGCGCGGAAGAACTGCGGGCGCTCGCCCGTCAGCGCTTCGAGCGTGTGCTGCGCGGCGTCGATTTCCCGCGTCAGTCCGCGCGGCAGCGTGACCGAGAACGTGTGAACGTGGACCTGCGAGTGGTTCTCGACCGCGTGTCCGCGCGCGACGATCTCGCGCATCAGCGCCGGATGTTGCTGCGCGCGCGTGCCGATGCAGAAAAAAGTGGCGCGCACGCCGTGCGCGTCGAGCAGATCGAGCACCTGGGGCGTGACGACCGGGTCGGGGCCGTCGTCGATCGTCAGCGCGACGGCGTCGGCGTTGCGCGGCGTGTCGGGCAGGCGCGTCCAGTTCGGGCCGAGCAGCGACGAGCGCGGCCACAAGCCAATTGTCACAACGACCATATGGCTCGCGAAGATGCCGGCGACCCACCACGGCCAGGCGATGGGCGTGAGCACCCAGCCCGCGACCATCGCGGCATGCCACGCGATGGTGGCGTTGAACATCGGCGGATTGCCTGTGCGGGGCCAGCGACGCGCGGGCGCGGCATGGTCGGCGGCGCGCGGCAGCGGCGGATTCGGTTGATTCATGATGCGTTTCGTCTGCCGGATTCCGTTTCGTCATACCAGCAGGACTGTCGTGATGCACGTCAAACGCGAACGATACCATTGGCGCGCGTCCTGTCTCGAAATTGGCAGAGTTGGAAAGAGATCGCGGGCCGCCGGGTTCGGAGAATTGACGGAAAGGGGCACGGCGGAACGGCAGCCGAGACGGGCGCTGCAATGGAACGGTAATGAAGCCGTAGCGGAACCGAAGCCAGTATCCTTGACCCCTTTCCACCGACCCGCCGACCCGAACCCGCGCCATGCGTCTGCGCCACATCGAAGTTTTCCACGCCATCATGCGCACCGGCTCGCTGTCGAAAGCCGCCGAACTGCTGTGCGTTTCTCAGCCCGCCGTCAGCAAGGTGCTCGCGCACGCGGAGCGCAGCGCGGGCCTCACGCTCTTCAACCGCGTGCATGGCCGCCTTCAGCCGACGCGCGAAGCCGAGCTGCTGTTCTCCGAAACGCAGAAGCTGCAGACCAACCTCGACAGCATCCGCGATCTCGCGCGCAATCTCGCGCGGCAACCCGAAGGGCATTTGCGCATCGGCTGTCTGCCGAGCCTTGGCCTGAGCCTGATTCCGCCCGCCGTCGAGGCGTTTCGCGCGGCGTATCCACGTGTGTCGCTGCGAATCCAGACGCGTCATACCGAGGAATTGCTGAACGCGCTGCTCACGCGCGATCTCGATCTGGCCGTCGCGCTGAATCCGCCGGCGCGGCCGGGCATTGCGTCCGCCGAGCTGGGGCGCACGCCCGTCGTGTGCGTCGGCCCGCGCGATGAAGCCGCAGGCGACACGCCGATCACGCTGCAAGAATTCGTGGAAGGCGACTGGATCGGCATCGGCAATGCCGACCCGCTTGGCGAGATGATCGGCAATGCGCTGGAAGCACCGGGCCTCGACGGTCACGCGCCCGCCGTCGAGGCGCACACGTGGCACGTCGCCCGCGCGCTGGCCGCGCGCGGCATCGGCCATGCGCTGCTCGACGAGTTGACCGCGAAGAGCGGTGCGGAAGCCGTGACCGTGCGGCCGGTTACACCGCCGTTGTCGGTCGGCGTGTTCGCGTTGTGGCGCGACGGCGGTCTGACGTCGCAGGCGGGTAACGCGTTCGTCGACGTGTTGCGCGCGCATTTTGCGTAGGCCAGGCGCGTGGAAACGCACACCCTTAACCTGAGGTTATGCAGCCTCGCATCTCGTCAATTGATACGCCGTTTTCGGCGCGCGACACTCGCCTGCAATGTAATCGCAAGGTAGTGAGCCTTCATGCATGTCTGTGTCCTCGGAGCGGGCGTCGTCGGACTGACGACGGCCTGGAGCCTGGCCCGCGATGGCCACGACGTCACGATCGTCGAGGCGCGCGGCGGCGCGGCGCTCGAAGCGAGCTTCGCAAACGGCGGCCAGTTGAGCTACAGCTACGTCGCGCCGCTCGCCGATCCCGCCGTGCTGCCCAAGCTGCCCGCGTGGCTGTTGCAGCGCGACTCCGCGCTGCGTTTTATTCCGCGTTTCGATGTGCAGCAGTGGCGCTGGTGCGTCGCGTTCCTGCTCGCGTGCCGCAGCCGTCGCGCGCGGCAGACGGCACTGGAAATGCTGAGCCTCGGCGCGCTCAGCAAGGCGGCGCTGCATGACATCGTCGAGCACGAGTCGATTGCGTTCGACTATGTGCGCAACGGCAAGCTCGTCGTCTATCGCGACGCGCACGAGTTCGAGCGCGCGCGCCGCAAGATGGAACTGCTCGTCGCGGCGGGCTCGAATCAGCGTGCGCTCGACGGCAGCGCCTGCGTCGCGCTCGAACCCGCGCTCGCGCACGCGCAGCCGCTGATCGCGGGCGGTATCCATACGCCGTCGGAAGAAGCGGGCGATTGCCATCGCTTCGGTGTTGCGCTGGCGGATGCGCTGCAGCGGCGTCATCGCGTGACGATCCGCTACGAGACGCCCGTGCGCGAACTCGTCAGCGAAGACGGCCGGATCGTCGCGGCGCGCACCGCGGCGGGCGATATCGAAGCCGATGCGTTCGTCGTCGCGCTCGGGCTTGGCAGCGTTCCGCTGCTCGAAGCGCTTGGCGTGCGTCTGCCCGTCTATCCGCTGACGGGCTACAGCCTGACGATACTCAACGCCGATCCGCTCCACACGCCGCGCGTCAGCGTGACGGACCTGCATCGAAAGATTGTCTATGCGCCGCTTGGCGGGCGCTTGCGGATTGCAGGCATGGTCGAGATTGCGGGGGTGAGCGACGCGCAGCGGGCAGGGCGCGTCGAACTGCTGAAGCGCCAGGCGCAGGAGATCTTCCCCGCCGCCGGCGACTACGCGAACGCGCAGACCTGGTGCGGCCACCGTCCCGCGACGCCCGATTCGAAGCCGCTAATCGGCAGAACGCCGTACAGCAACCTCTGGCTCAACACGGGCCACGGCGCGTTGGGCTTTACGCTCGCGTGCGGCAGCGCGCGCGTGATCGCCGACGTGATCGCGGGCCGCGCGCCGTCCGTCGATATCGACGCCTACGCATACGACCGCTGATTTCGTTGCACACACATCCATAACAGGAGAGACCATGAAAACAACGATGACGAAGCACGCAACGCTCACGGCACTGATCGCAGTCACCCTCTGCGGAGGCAACGCGCACGCGGAGGACTCGAGCGCGACCTTGAAGAAGATCCGCGAAACGGGCGCGATCTCGCTCGGCGTGCGCGAATCGTCGGTGCCGTTCTCGTACTACGACGAGGAACAGCACGTGATCGGCTATTCGCAGGCGATCGCGTTGAAGATCGTCGACGAGGTGAAAAAAGAGCTGAAGCTGCCGGACCTGAAGGTGCGCGAGATTCCCATCACGTCGCAGAACCGCATTCCGCTCGTGCAGAACGGCACGATCGATATCGAATGCGGTTCGACCACCCACACGAAAGAGCGCGACAACCAGGCTGCGTTCTCGAACAGCTTCTTCCAGTACGGCGTGCGCATGATCGTGAAGAAGGACTCGGGCGTGAAGGACTTCGGCGACCTCGCCAACAAGACGGTCGTGACGACGGCGGGCACATCGGAAGAGCGTCTGCTGCGGCAGATGAACGCTGAGAAGTCGATGAACATGCGCCTCATCAGCGCGAAGGATCACGCCGAGTCGTTCCTCAACGTGAAGACGGGGCGTGCCGTCGCCTTCGTGATGGACGATCCGCTGCTGTACGGCGCGAAAGCGAAAGAGGCGAACGCCGACGACTACGTGATCACGGGCACGTCGCCGATGTCGGAGGTGTATGGCTGCATGTTTCGCAAAGATGATCCGGGCTTCAAGAAACTGGTCGACGGCGTGATCGCGCGCTTGCAAACTTCTGGTGAAGCGGCGAACCTTTATCAGAAGTGGTTCACGCAACCCATTCCGCCGAAGGGCATCAACCTGAACTATCCGTTGTCGGCGGAGATGAAACAGCTGTTCGCGAAGCCGAACGACCGCGCGCTCGATTGACGGGCCTGCGTCGCGCCGCGTCGCGGGCAGCACGACCTGGAGATACGGTGTGACGCAGACAGCAGAGACAACGCAAGCAAACAAAGTAGCGCTCGTGACGGGCGCGGGCAGCGGCATCGGCAAGGCGACGGCGCTCAAGCTGCTCGCCAATGGCTATAGCGTCGTGCTGACCGGGCGCAGGCAGGCCCCACTCGATGCGCTCGCAACAGATGCACAGGCGCACGGCCAGGACGCACTCGCCGTCGCCTGCGACGTGACGGATGCCGCGAGCGTCGCCGCGCTGTTCGACGCAATCCGGCTGCGCTACGGGCGGCTCGACGTGCTGTTCAACAACGCGGGCCGCAATGCGCCGCCCGTCGAAATCGACCAGATCGAACTCGACGACTGGCGTTCCGTCGTCGATACCAACCTCACGGGCGTGTTCCTCTGCACGCGCGCGGCATTCGGGATGATGAAGGCGCAATCGCCGCGCGGCGGCCGCATCATCAACAACGGCTCGATCTCCGCGCATGCGCCGCGTCCGCTGAGCATCGCGTACACGGCGACCAAGCATGCGATCACGGGTCTCACAAAATCGGTCTCGCTCGATGGCCGGCCTTACGACATCGTGTGCGGCCAGATCGACATCGGCAACGCCGAGACGGAAATGGCCGAGCGGATGGCGCGCGGCGTGCCGCAGGCCAACGGCACGATCGCCGTCGAGCCGCTGATGAACGTCGAACATGTCGCCGATGCCGTGCTGCACATGGCGAATCTGCCGCTGTCGGCGAACGTGCAGTTCATGACGATCATGGCGAGCAAGATGCCGTTCGTCGGCCGCGGATGACGCGGATGTGACACAACGCGGCGCGGGCAGTCGACGTATACTTGACGCTTCCCGAACCACTGGAAGTCAATGTGACTGCTGACGAGGCCACGCACTCGGAGGCGCCGGCCACCGCCGATCCGCGCCCCACGCCGCCCACGCGGCCCGACCGCAGCGAATGCTGCGATAGCGGCTGCGATCCGTGCGTGTTCGATCTGTACGCGGAAGAGGTCACACGGTATCGCGCGGCGCTGGCTGCGTGGGAAGCGCGGCACGCGCAGCCGATTGAGCACGAAGGCGAGCCGGGCAAGAAGCGCTAAGTGTTTGCCTCTTGACCCGCTGTAATCACTCTCTGCAACCACTCTCTCGCGCCGCTTCATCGACTCTATGTCCACGCTGATCGAACCTCACGCGCTTGCCGCTTTGCATGACTTCGTTGAACGCCATCCGCGGCTTTTCGTGCTGACGGGCGCAGGCATCAGCACCGATTCCGGCATCCCCGGCTATCGCGACGAAAACGGTGAATGGAAACGCTCGCCGCCCATCACGTTGCAGGAGTTTCTTGGTTCCGTCGCATCGCGCCAGCGCTACTGGGCGCGCAGCACAGTCGGCTGGCCCGTGGTCGCGAAGGCTGCGCCGAACGCCGCGCATCACGCGCTGGCGCGGCTCGAAGCGGCCGGACACGTGGGCGGGCTCGTCACGCAGAACGTCGATGGTCTGCATCAGCGCGCGGGCAGCAGCGACGTGATCGAACTGCACGGCAGCATCGGCGCAGTGACGTGTCTCGATTGCAACTCGCATCACACGCGCGCGTCGATCCAGCAAACGCTGATCAACACGAACCCCGCGCTGCTCGATGTGATCGCCGAGCCAGCCGCCGACGGCGACGCACATCTCGAATGGCACGACCTCGGGTCGTTTCGCGTGCCGCCTTGCCCGCACTGCGGCGGGCTGCTGAAGCCCGATGTCGTGTTCTTCGGCGAGAACGTTCCGAAGGCGCGCGTCGAGGCGGCCACCCACTCGCTCGAAGCCGCCGACGCGATGCTCGTAGTCGGCTCGTCGCTGATGGTGTATTCGGGCTACCGTTTCTGCGTGTGGGCGCAGAAGATGGGCAAGCCGGTTGCCGTGATCAATCTCGGACGCACGCGCGCCGATGAGTTGCTGTCGCTGAAAGTGGAAGCCCCATGCGGCGACGCGCTCGCCGCGCTCGCGGCGCGTCTCGCGGTCAGCTAATGCAGGCAGGTGCGGCACGCACGTGCGCGCCAGCTTCATGTCAATTCACAAGGAACGCCGATGCTCACGTCGATAGAAGAACTGGAAGCGCTGTACGGGCAGCCGCACGAGCGCTCGGTACGCAAGGAGATTCCGTACGTCAACGACTGCTATCGCGCGTTCATCGAGCAATCGCCGTTCATCGTGCTGGCGACGGCGGGTCCCGAAGGACTCGACTGCTCGCCGCGTGGCGATGCGCCCGGTTTCGTGCGGCTGATCGACGAAAGGACGCTGGCGATTCCCGATCGCGTCGGCAACAACCGCGTCGACAGTCTGCGCAACGTGATCGTCAATCCGCATGTGGGGCTGCTGTTCGTCGTGCCGGGTGTCGGCGAGACGCTGCGCGTCAACGGACGTGGACGCGTTTCGGCCGAGTCGGCGTTGCTCGAGAGCTTCGCGGTCGACGGCAAGAAGCCGCGCACGGTGCTGATCGTCGATATCGACGCGGTGTACTTTCACTGCTCGAAAGCGCTGGCGCGCTCGAAGCTGTGGGACCCGTCGCGCCATGTCGAGCGCTCGCGGCTGCCGAGCGCGGGCGACATGCACAAGCGCATTTTCGGTGAGACTTTCGACGCGCTCGCGTATGATCGCGACCTCGTTGAACGGATGCGAACCGGTCTCTACTGATTGAACCGCCATGACTACGCCTGATCTCAACCTGCGCCAGCACGCGCCTTCCGCCGAACGTAACCGCGCGCCGATTCTCGCCGTGCT
This sequence comes from Paraburkholderia steynii, assembly GCF_900100565.1. NCBI lineage: Bacteria > Pseudomonadati > Pseudomonadota > Betaproteobacteria > Burkholderiales > Burkholderiaceae > Paraburkholderia > Paraburkholderia steynii. The sequence continues at coordinate 370,889 of NZ_FNDI01000004.1, forward strand.
CGAACGTGTGTTGCCCGCCACCGGCACCGTGCTCGAGATCGCGAGCGGCACGGGCCAGCACGCGATCCACTTCGCTGCGGCGCTGCCGCATCTCGTCTGGCAGCCGAGCGACCTCGACGACGAGGCGCGCGCGTCGATTGCCGCGTGGACGGCGCATAGCGGGCTGGCCAACGTGCGGCCGCCACTCGCGCTCGACGTGCGCGACGCGTCGTGGGGCATCGAAGCCGCTGCTGCGATCGTCTGCATCAACATGATCCATATCTCGCCGTGGGCGTCGGCGCAGGCGCTGATCGGCGGCGCGGGGCGGCTGCTCGGACCGGGCGGCGTGCTGTTCCTGTACGGGCCGTACCGGCGCGGCGGCGCGCATACGGCGCCGACCAACGCTGCGTTCGACGAACAGTTGCGACGCCGCAATCCCGCATGGGGCGTGCGCGACATGGAAGACGTGGTGGCGCTGGCGGACGCGGCGGGCTTCGACGCCGACGAGCCGGTCGAGATGCCTGCCAACAACTTCAGCCTTGTGTTCAGGAAACGTTAGTACACGCGCCCGGTCTGACGTTTTACCCCGCTTGACTCTGCGTTTGCACGACAAACGCTCGCAGCGCGTTTCGCGGACTAAGCTTTAGAGTGCCGGCAGCGGGGCGCACAAGCAGCGCGGCGCGAAAGCGCGGCGAAAGCCCGCACGCATCGACTGTGCCGGACACGAACACGGCGGGCGGGGAGTACGCGAGCGTCATCCCGTCATTTCTTTTATCCTTTCATCCTCGACGCCGCGCCCTGATGGTGGGCGCGGCTTCACGACTCACCGGAATCAGGAGAATTCACATGGGCAAACAGGCAATCGGCGTAGTGGGGCTGGCGGTGATGGGACGGAATCTGGCGCTGAACATCGAAAGCCGTGGTCACGCGGTCTCCGTGTTCAACCGCACCCGCGAGAAAACCGACGAACTGATCGCGGAGTTTCCCGACCGTAAGCTGGTTCCGACTTTCACGCTGGAAGAATTCGTCAACTCGCTGGAAAAGCCGCGCCGCATCCTGATGATGGTAAAAGCGGGCGAAGGCACCGACGCGACGATCGCGTCGCTACAGCCGCTGCTGGAGAAGGGCGACATTCTCATCGACGGCGGCAACACGCATTTCACCGACACCATCCGCCGCAATCAGGAACTGGCGAAGTCGGGTCTGCACTTCATCGGCACGGGCGTGTCGGGCGGCGAAGAGGGCGCGCTGAAGGGCCCGTCGATCATGCCGGGCGGCCAGCGCGAAGCGTATGACCTCGTCGCCCCGATTCTCACCGAGATCGCGGCGAAGGCGCCGGACGGCGAGCCGTGCGTCGCGTACATGGGTCCTGACGGCGCGGGCCATTTCGTGAAGATGGTGCATAACGGCATCGAATACGGCGACATGCAGCTGATCGCCGAAAGCTATGCGGTGCTCAAGCAGGTGGTCGGGCTGTCGAACCAGGAACTGGGCGCGGTCTACACCGAGTGGAACAAGGGCGAGCTGGACAGCTACCTGATCGAGATCACGTCGAAGATCTTCGACAAGAAGGACGATGAAACGGGCAACGATCTCGTCGACATCATCATGGACCGCGCCGCGCAAAAGGGCACGGGCAAGTGGACGAGCCAGAACGCGCTCGATCTCGGCGCGCCGCTGCCGCTGATTACGGAAGCCGTATTCGCGCGCGTGCTGTCGTCGCTGAAGGATCAGCGCGTGGCAGCCAGCAAGGTGCTCGAAGGGCCGGCCGCCAAGCCGTTCTCGGGCGACCGCGCCGCGTTCATCGAAGCAGTGCGCCGCGCGTTGTACTTCAGCAAGGTGATTTCGTACGCACAGGGCTTCGCGCAACTGCGCGCGGCGTCGGACGAATACAAGTGGGATCTGGACTACGGCACGATCGCGAAGATTTTCCGCGCGGGCTGTATCATCCGTGCCCGCTTCCTGCAGAAGATCACGGACGCCTACTCGAAGGACAAGCAGATCGCCAACCTGTTGCTCGATCCGTATTTCCGCGATATCGCCGCGAACTATCAGGGGGCGCTGCGCGACGTCGTGATCGCCGCGACGGCGGCGGGCGTGCCCGTACCGGCGTTCTCGTCGGCGATCGCGTACTTCGACGGCTACCGCTCGGCGCGTCTGCCCGCCAACCTCGTGCAGGCGCAACGCGACTTCTTCGGCGCGCATACGTTCGAGCGCCTCGACAAGCCGGGTAGCTTCCACGCGAACTGGTCCTGAACGGACGGCCTTTCCTTCGCACAGTAAAGCGAAGATTGGTCTGATTTCAAACGCCCCGGCGCCTCACGGCGCCGGGGCGTTTGCCTTTGCGCGACTCATTGTTCCACCCAGTGCATATTTTTTGGAACACAGTGTTGCAATTATTTGATCTCAAAAAGCAAGCCGAACGCCTGAGTAAGCCAATTATTTCAATTCTCGCAACATAGTTTAGCGAGATTAGGGATTTCCCTAGGACCTTGCCTTCCATAAACTTGCATCAATGCTGACGGACACGATGTTCGCAGTGAATCGAAAAACAAGTTCTCGGAGGTTGTCCATGAAAGCCCTTATTTCCGCAGTCGTTCTTGCTGCCGCTGTTGCCGCTCCCGTTGCATCGTTTGCCCAATCGAGCCAGCAACCGGTGACGCGCGCCGAAGTTCGCGCCGATCTCGCCCGTCTGGAAAAGGCTGGCTATGATCCGCTGTCGGATCGCCAGAACTACCCGAACAACATCCAGGCCGCGGAAGCGCGTGTCCACGCAGAAGACGCCAACGCAAGCGGCTATGGCGTGCAGACGAACGGCACGTCGCAAGCCGGCCGCTCGCTGGCTGATGAGAAGGGTCCTCGTTCGGTGTTCTTCGGTAACTGATTGCCGACGAAGCTGACGTAGTAACCAGATCGAAAGCGCCGGCTGGGGTCCGCGAGCCTCAACTGACGCGTGCAGGTAAAAAAAACGCCGCCCAAGGTAAAACCTGGGCGGCGTTTTTTTGCGTCCGGCGCGGGCGAAGTCGGCTCAGGCCGCGCGTCACCTTACCGCGGCATATGCGGAATCGTCTCGTTGTTCGCGACGTTCAACTGATGCACCTGCCGATGCAGCTTGTTCAACTGCGCCTGCGCGGCCGTGCGTTGCGCTTCGAGTTGCGCGAGCTCCTTACGCAACTGATGCTGCCGGCTCGTCACCGCCTGATCCTGCTCGGTCGTACGCTGCAAGCCCTGACGCAGCCGTTCCGCGTGCGCTTCCGATTCCGCGATCGCCCGCTTCAGTTGCTCATTCTGCGCTTCGAGCTGCAAGCGGCGCGTCTCGCCGTCGGAAAGCCGTGTCGCCTGATCCTGCATATGGTGAAACAGCTGCCTGGCCGTATTGATGTCGTTCGTGCTCAGCACGCGCCATAGCCGGTCTTCCTGAAACAGTGCGGCGAAGTATTTCATTTCCTTTGGGTAAAACAGCAGGCTGACCGAATAGTCAAAAGTGCGAAACGTGTGGAAAGTCGTGAGTTCCGCGTTGTCGCTCATGCGTTCTACATCGGCTGGGTCCGCGAGCTGCACGGCGCGTCCGTTCGGCGCCGAGGGCGTGACCTGCACCGCATGCAGCGGCGTGACGGGTCGCGGCGGCGAGTTGACGGGGCGAGTTTCGATGGTTGCGCCCGCATCGCTTTCGCTGGCGGGAAGGTCGTCGAGTCGGGCGGGTTCGGCTTGCGGGGCGTTCTGTGGCGGGAAATGAAAGTGAGCCGCGGCCCCATTGCTGACAGCAGCGCGACGCATGTTCAATAGATTTTTCACGATCGATCCTCGGTAGGCGGCCGGGAAGCCGTACCTCTTCAGGGTTGCGGGCGCATCAATGCAGCGTGCGTTGCCCACGCGCGATATCGTCGAATAGAGCATGGCCAGGTTCCAGCGCGAAGAGCCACGACTGGTCGTATTCGCTGAGCGCTTCCAGCGCCTGGCGTAATTGTTCGAGGGCGACCGCCGGAATCTCGACGCTCGCTTCCACGCCGCTAGACAGGTGGCTTACGCTTGCCAGTTGCACGAGGGCATCGGCGGCCTCGGCGACATCGACGGCGAACACGAGATGCGCGTTGAGCAGTTCGACCAGCGCAGGCGATGCAGTCATCTCGTCGACATTCAGTTGTACGGCAAGAAACAGCGCCTTGTTCATGGAACCTCCTCGTTAGACGGAAACGCTGAAGTGGAATGAACCGTCTTGCCGCGCATCGCGCTTGCGGGTATGCGCATATTGGTTGACCGCAGCAAGTTTCAGTATAGGCGAGCGCTCCAGCTATGCAATGGCTCGCGAGCCGCATGTAACGGCCTTCTCCGGCCATGTGAGCAAGACACGTGCGTGCGCGCGGGCGCCACTATAATGACCAGTCCGACAACCGTCATTGCGCAAGACCGTCATGAAAATTGTCCGCAGCAGCACGTTCAAGGCAGAGCGTCCATGGGGCGCGCTCGATATCGCCAACATGAACGGCATCACCACGCGTCTTCACTGGACCGACCAGCCGTACAAATGGCACGTCAACGATGGCGAGGAAGTATTCGCGGTGCTGGACGGGCGCGTCGAGATGCGCTACCGCGAAGCGGGCGTCGAGTATTCAACGGTGCTCGAGACGGGCGACGTGTTTCATGCGTCGGTCGGTACGGAACACGTTGCGCATCCGATCGGCGAAGCGCGCATTCTGGTGATCGAGTCGGAAGGCAGCGTATGACGTTTTGCGTTCGCTGATCGGGCAAAATTGATTGGGATTGCAGAAGGAATCAAAGAGCAGGCCGAAGCAGCAGTGCGAGCGAGTTGACCGTCGGCGAGAGGCGTGTCGGGGCTGTGCGGTCCGCGCGTGTCAATCCGTCATTTTTCCGACGGACAGTCGAGGCATAATATTTGCACTGCATATCCCGCTACACGTTCAAATGACGCGCGGCCCCTATGGGCCGCCGTCCCATACCGCGTCGAGGGCCACAAAAATGACAGTAAAACGGCAATACGTCGTCACGCAGGCGTTGGTCTCGCTAGCCGTCGCGAGCATGCTGGGCGCGTGTACCACGTACCCGTGGGAAGCGACGCCGTCGCCGGCGCCCACGTACCGGACATCGGGCGGCGCGGCCGCCAGTGGCGTGCCGGCCGGGTTCTATCGCGTGAACCCGGGGGATACGCTGCAAAGCATCGCCGGCGCGTACGGTCAGCGGACCCAGGACATCGCGTCATGGAACGGTCTGGTCTTGTCGTCGCCCGTGGTGCCTGGGCAGTTGCTGCGAGTCGGGCCGCCCGCGTACGCGCAGACCACGCCCGTGCCAACACCCGCGCCCACCACCACGCCCGTTCAGCCGGCGCCCGTTGCCCCCGCGCAGGTGACGCTTGCGTGGCCGCTGCGCGGTCCGATTCTCAAGCCGTACGTGCCGGGCAAGTCGAAGGGGATCGTGATCGGTGGGCGTCCGGGCGATCAGGTGCGCGCGGCCGCGACCGGGCGGGTCGTGTACGCGGGCACGCTCGAGGCCTACGGGCCGCTCGTCATCATCAAGCACGACGACACGCTGATCACGGCCTACGGCCAGAACAGCAGGCTGCTCGTGCAAGAGGGCGATGCCGTCACGCAGGGTCAGCCGATCGGCGAAGTCGGCGTGGACAACAACGGCGTGCCGTCCATCCAGTTCGAAGTGCGCAAGGACGGCAAGCCCGTCGATCCGCTTGGGTGGCTGCCGCGCTGAATCGCATAGACCCGGTGACAGGCGGACAACCTCAAGACCAACCGAGTCCCGACGCCCAACACCTTGACGGCCGACAGTTGGTCCGGATCGTTCAGTCGGCTTCTCCAGTATCGATGACAGGCCCGTGACAGCGGGCTTTGTCGCATTTGGCACGGTGCGTGCAGCACGGTTATCGGGCGCGGCGTAGCGCGCGCTCGCTCGCCAACCTTTATCGTTGCTGGAGACACATCATGACCCACCTGCTTGTGAAAGACCTGTCGAGGGTCGACGAACTCGACCGTGAAACCGCCAAGGCCGTACACGGCGGCATGCTCACTATCGCCAAGCCGACGGAGCCGAGCCCGTGGCCAGGCTTCCCCGGCAAGCCGTCAATACCCTGGCCGCCGATGAATCTACCCCATCCGCCCGTGTATGCGGACGGAGGCGGACCTGTCATCATGCCGTATCACGGCGACGTGCCGACGGGCGCGACCCCGGTTTGATCAGCATGTGTTCGGCGTAAAGAGGCGAGCCATGTCGCGTGGCTCGCCTCGTCGTGTTGATGGTGCGGGTGTGAGAGCGCAAACAGTAAGCAGCCGATCCACGTCCCATCAACCGCAATGCGTCGCTCATGGCATGCGCTGTCGCTTCGCATTGCGCCGGCAGATATCTGCACGCGGATCGGCCGCCGATACTCGTCACAACCGCCCAACGCGGACTATCAGGATTCTTTGAAAGTGATGTGAGCGTGTTCTGACTTACGTCAATGCGATCTGCACCACCTTCACGATCACGAGCGCAACGGCCACCACCAGATAGCCGCGCAGCGCACCCATCCAGATCCGGCGGGCGAGCGTCATCGCGGGCTTTGGCAGCGAGTCGAGCGGCGGCGTGCGCCACGTTGCGCGCTCGGCTTTGCTGACGAACGGCGCGCCGTCCGCACTCTGCGCGCCCCGCAGCCGCCGCAGCACCGTCGCTGCGACTAACGCCACCACGGCGAGCAGCGTGCCGCCCGCGAGAATCTCGATAATTGTGTGTCCGCTGATGTCGGGATAAACGACGGACGCCGTCAGCACGACGGAGAGCAGCACCAGCGCCCACACGACGCCGCCCGTGAACAGGTTCAGCCCTTTCGAGTTGACCCACGGCCCGAGCACCGCGCGGTCGTTGCACAGCAGAAGCAGGAACACGGTTGCGCTCGGCAGCAGCACGCCCGCGAGCGTTTGCACGGCTTCCGTCAGCAGGCCGAGCGGGCTGCCCGGAATCAGCACGAGTCCTGCCGCCGCCGCCACGATGCCGAAGTACACGAGATAGAAGCCCTTCGCATCGGCGACACCGCGATGCAGCGAATGACGGATCTTGAACACGTCGCCGATCGCATAGGCCGTTGACAGCGACACGGCCGCCGCGCCGATGATGCACGCGTCGAGCAGCGCAATCGCAAACAGGACGGCGGGCGTGCGGCCCGCATACCTTTCGAGGCCGGCGATCACGCCGCCTGCATCGGTGAACTGGCCGAACTCGGGCTTGCCGCCGAACAGCGCGGCGCTGAACGAGATCATCGCGATCGCGCCAATCAGCACGAACACGATGCCGATCCACAGGTCGGCCTTTTCGTACTTCATGAAGCGCGGCGTGATGCGCTTGTCGATTACGTAGCTCTGCTGGAAGAACAGCTGCCATGGCGCGACCGTCGTGCCGACGATACCGATCACGAGCAGCATCACATCCGAGAGCTTTGCATGCGCGGGCCATGCGGGCATGAACAGATGGTTCGCCATCTGCGAGACGGGCGGATGGATCGTCACGAGTACGGGCACGAGCAGCAGGCTCAACAGACACAGCACGATCGCAAAGCGCTCGAAGCGTTTGAAGTCGCCGGTGCTGACGGCCGCCATCGTCAATGCGGCCGCGATGCACACGCCCGCCACTTTCGATACACCGAAGAAGTCGAGCACGAACGTAATCCCGATGAACTCGGTGACGATGGTCAACGCATTGAGGATGAACAGGTCGACGACGCTGAACGCGCCCCAGAACTTGCCGAAGCGTTCGAAGATCAGGCGCGCATGACCGACGCCCGTGACGGCGCCCAGGCGCAGCACCATCTCCTGATTGACATACAGCACGGGCACGAGCAGCAGCAGCGTCCACAACAGCGTGGTGCCGTAGTTCTGGCCGGCCTGCGTATAGGTGCCGAAGGCGCCCGCGTCGTTGTCGCCGACCATCACGATGAGGCCGGGTCCGACGATCGCGAGCAGCGTGCGCAAGCGCGCGCCCCAGCTGTTGCGTGGCGCAGTGTCGTGATGCGCGATCGTACCGAGCGCGCCGCGGATATCGCCGACATGCGCGTCGTCGAGAACGGCGGTGCGCGTCGGTAGTGCTTGTGGTGGCGTTGCCATTGTTATTCTCCCGTGAACGGATATAGGTCGAATGATTTCCGTTTATGCGGCTTGCCGCTTCCGCAAGCGGGCGGCAATGCTGCTGAGCGTGCTGACGAGCTTCGCGAATACGTGGCGTCGCTCGTGATGCAGCGAAAGGAACGCGTCGTAGTGCGCGCGTGCTTCGCGGGTTTGCGGCAAGGTCGAAAGAAGCAGGAAGTACATGTCGGTTCTCCGGCACGAAGGCTCGTGCATGCGAGGCGGCAGGCGCTGGAGAATCGATGGAATCGAAAGCGGTCGGCTTGCCTGCCTCAGGTCGATAAAGGCATTTCTGGGTTCAAGGGATGACTGTCACTGTCGGGCATGGTGGCTCCCGGTTCATTGAAAAAAACGGATCGCGATTGGCGAAACGCACGTCGGCGAGATACGTGGCGATGGACAGGTCGAACTTTCGCGGCGTCGACGGCGGCGGTAAGCAGGCACACGCACGCGGACGCAGGCACGCGAGGCGAAACCGCACATGTCACGAAGGCGGCTACGAATCGCGCGCGAACGCGCTGCGCCGGGTGCTGAACCCAACGACGCTAAACAGGATGCACGAGGAATGAAACTGCGACGCGCACCGTCTGCCTGCTGGCAAGACGGCGGCTAGATGAGGAAGCGCGGACGTCTGCCGTTCAGGCGGCGAAACTGTTCGAAAACGTACTACTGCAACTGTCCAAGGCAACGCCCCTCAAATTTCAAGATAAGAGAATTTTATGCCCGCGCGCAAAGCCGCGTCAATGCACTTTCTTAAGCAGAACCGAAATATGTGGTGAAGCGCACATCGGGCGTCGCGCGATGTCCACGCACGTTCGCTGCGCTTTTCCCGAGGCGCTTTCTATACTGGGATCAGCCGTCAGCACAACGGATCACGCGTACTAAAGGTTCGACCATTCATCCGGCTTTCAGATCGCTCAATAGCAGCTAACGACGAGGCGATCATTGGAGGGAGACATGAGCGTTTCAGCCACGCACCCCGGTTCGGGCGCGATCGGCGCGCCTGCGCCGCACAAACCGGCGCTCCGCTCGCTGGCGCTTGCTGCTTTGGGCGTCGTCTATGGCGATATCGGCACGAGTCCGCTGTACACGCTGCAGACCGTCTTCGCGTCAGCGGGCGGTCTGCCGCTGACGCCGTTGAACGTGATCGGCATCGTGTCGCTGATCTTCTGGTCGCTGACCATTGTCGTGTCGCTCAAGTATGTGACGCTGATCCTGCGCGCGAACAATCACGGCGAGGGCGGCATCATGGCGCTGCTTGCGCTGGCGGCTTCGTCGGTGGCGGACCGGCCGCGCCTGCGTCATGTGCTGCTGCTCGTCGGCGTGATGGGCGCAGCGCTCTTTTACGGCGACAGCATCATCACGCCCGCCATCTCCGTGCTGAGCGCGGTCGAAGGGCTGGAAGTCGCCGCGCCGTTTCTGAAGACCTGCGTGATACCCGTGACGCTCGCTGCGATCGTCACGCTGTTCGTGATGCAGAAACACGGCACGTCGGGGATCGGCGCCGTGTTCGGGCCGGTGATGGTGGTCTGGTTCGTGGTGCTGGCCGTGGTCGGCGTGACCAACGTGATTTCGGCACCCGCGATTCTCGCCGCGCTCGATCCGCTCGCCGGTCTCGCGTTCTGCCTGCGTCACGAGTGGCTGGCGTTCGTCGCGCTGGGCGCCGTCGTGCTGTCGCTGACGGGCGCCGAGGCGCTCTATGCCGACATGGGCCACTTCGGCGCGCGGCCGATCCGCATTACCTGGTTCGCCATCGTCTTCCCCGCGCTCGCGCTGAACTATCTGGGGCAGGGCGCATTGCTGATCTCCGACCCCACCGCGCTGCAAAACCCGTTCTACCGGCTCTTTCCGCAATGGGCGCTGTATCCGATGATCGTGCTCGCGACGGTCGCCACTGTGATCGCCTCGCAAGCCGTGATCTCCGGCACCTACTCGATGACCAAGCAGGCGATGCAACTAGGCTTCCTGCCGCGCATGAACGTCGTCTACACGTCGGAGAAAGAGATCGGCCAGATCTATGTGCCCGGCATCAACTGGACGCTGCTCGCGGCCGTGGTGGCCGCCGTGCTCGGCTTCGGCTCGTCGACGGCGCTCGGGTCCGCGTATGGCATCGCGGTGACGGGCACGATGCTCATCACGACGCTCTTGACCTTCTTCGTCGTACGCTATGCATGGCATTACAACTGGCTGCTGTGCGTGTTCGCGACCGCGTTCTTCTTTGTGATCGACGCGATGTTCTTCTCGGCGAATCTGCTGAAGATTGTCGAAGGCGGCTGGTTCCCGCTGATGATCGGCTTCGTGATGTTCACGATCATGGCGACATGGGGACGCGGCGGGGAGATCATGCGGGCCGAAGCGCGGGTGCATGCGGGCACGATGCCGCTCAAGGCGTATCTGGAGAAGCTGATCGCGTGTCAGCCGGTGCGCGTCCCCGGCACGGCGATCTTTCTCACGCCCAATCCAGACAGCGTGCCACATGCGCTCGTGAACAACCTGATGCATAACCACGTGCTGCACAACCGCGTCGTGTTCCTGACCGTGAACAACGAGGAGATTCCGTGGGTCGCCGAGCATGAGCGCGTTGCTTTGCACGCGGTGTGCGAGAGCTGTTACCAATTGACGATCCGCTACGGCTTCAAGGACGAAGTCGATCTGCCGAAAGCGCTCGCAGCCGCAGGGGCGCTGGGTCTCGATTTCGATCCCTGCGAGGCGTCGTATTTTCTGAGCCGCGCGACCGTCGTGCCGACACCGGGCGCGGGCATGGCGATGTGGCGCGAGCGACTTTTCGCGGTGATGCTGCATAACGTCGGCAACGTGGCGGCGTATTTCAAGTTGCCTGCCAATCGCGTGATCGAGGTCGGCGCGCGGGTGGAGATATGAGGCGGCGATGCGTGTCGAATGCGTTGCAGGTCTGCATGCGTTTGCATTCGCCAGTTTGCCCGACCATACTGCGCGAGTGTCGCATTCTTCAGGCGGAACGCAGATGAGCCATGACGCTTCACACGAACATGAACACGATCACGCGCACGAAGGCAGCGCGCTGCCCGAGATGGATCTGCGCGTGCGCGCGCTGGAGTCGCTGCTGATCGAAAAGGGCTATGTTGATCCGAAAGCGCTCGACGTGCTGATCGATACCTACGAGCACAAGGTCGGTCCGCGCAACGGCGCGCGTGTCGTCGCGAAGGCATGGTCCGATGCCGGTTTTCGCCAGTGGCTGCTGGACGATGCGACGGCTGCGATTGCGTCGCTCGGTTTCACGGGGCGGCAGGGCGAGCACATGGTCGCGCTGGAGAACACGCCAGGCGTACACAATATGGTCGTGTGTACGCTCTGTTCGTGCTACCCGTGGCCCGTGCTGGGATTGCCGCCTATCTGGTACAAGTCGGCGCCGTATCGCTCGCGCGCGGTGATCGATCCGCGTGGCGTGCTCACCGAGTTCGGCGTGGCATTGCCCGACGACACCGACATCCGCGTGTGGGATTCGACGGCGGAAGTGCGTTACCTCGTGCTGCCGATGCGCCCGCCCAATACGGACACGCTGAACGAAGACGAACTCGCCGATCTCGTGACGCGTGACTCGATGATCGGTACGGGGCTCGCGCTCGCGCCGCACGAAGTTAAGCCCGCAAGCGGAGGCCAGCCATGAACGGCGCACAGGACATGGGCGGCATGCAGTCGTTCGGGCCTATCGCGCCCGAAGCCGACGAGCCGTATTTCCACGCGGACTGGGAGCGTCGCGCGCTGGCGTTGACGATCGCGATGGGTTCGACGGGTAAATGGAACATCGACATGTCGCGCGCCGCGCGCGAAAGCCTGCCGCCCGCGCAGTATCTGTCGAGCAGCTACTACGAGATCTGGTTCGCGGGCTTGCGCAAGCTGCTGATCGACTCGGGACTTGCGACGCGCGACGAGATCGACAGCGGCGTGTCGCAGCGCGCCGGTGTGCCCGTTCCGCGCGTGCTCGCCGCCGAGCAGGTCAACCCCATGCTATTTCGCGGCAGTCCCGCGTCGCGCCCCGAGCCGCATCCCGCGCGCTTTGCCGTGGGCGACGCGGTGCGCACGCTGACGCTCAATCCAACCACGCACACACGCCTGCCGCGCTATTGCCGGGGCAAGCGTGGCCGGATCGTCGCGGTGCGTGGCGCGCATGTGTTCCCCGATTCGAACGCGCTTGGACGCGGCGAGGATCCGCAATGGCTGTACACGGTGCGCTTCGATGCCGTCGAGCTGTGGGGCAAGGACACGACGGCCTCGTCGGTGTGCGCCGATTGCTGGGAGCCGTATCTCGAAGCGGACGGGAAGGCATGAGCGCGCCCGCATGCACTTCCGCTTGCGTGACGCCGGTGGCTGTTTCGCGCGAGTTGCCCGCGTTGCTCGAGGCGCTGCCCGACATGCCGCGCGACGGCGCCGGCCCGGTCTTCGCCGCGCCGTGGCAGGCCGCGGCATTCGCGATGACGCTCGCGCTTCATGAGCGCGGCGTGTTCACATGGCCCGAATGGGCCGCAATCCTCGCCGATGCGATCCGTGACGCGCAGGCTCACGGCGATCCCGATCGCGGCGACACCTACTACACACACTGGCTGACGGCGCTCGAACGCATCGCGACGGCCAAAGGCTGCGTGACGCGCGAGGGGCTGATCGAGCGCAAGGACGCATGGGACGCGGCGGCGCGCCGCACGCCGCACGGCCAGCCGATCGAGCTGGACTGAGCGGCCGGCGCGTCACCAGATTGTCATCGAACCACGGGGTCCTTGTCGGGTGGGCCTTCGGGACGCTGCGGCTCGTCGTTGTGATGACCCGGCGATGGCGGCGTGAGCGGGTCCCCTTCGGGGTCGCGCGTCGGATCGGCGTTCGGGTCGGGAATCGGACTGGTGTGCATGGTGTGACCTCGTGGCGTTGTGGTCGATGCCGTCGATGCGGCCGATGTGGCCTATGCGGCAACGGCGGTGGACGCATGCGCGCTGCTCTCGCGGCAAGGTACGAAGCGTCCTGCTTACACTAGCGTAGGCGATGACCGCGAAGACTGCTGGCGTGATCGCCGGATGCAACGCTTCAACGGGGTTTGGCGTGGTTCGATACGGCTCAGTGTCCCGCCCGGCGGGCGCGCTGCCGGTCGACGGTCAGCCGCCAGTAGCGTTCCGCGGCGTACACGTCGTCGTAGCCGTGCGGCCCGAATGCGCGCAACTGGCTCTCATACGCGGACACGGCCTCGCGCTTGAGCAGCGCCTGGCGCTCGCGGTCGAGCGCGTGTTCCACAGCGGGGCTGGCGGGTGTCGCGACGATGCCACGCCCGGCCAGATCGACGAGCCGCTGCTGGACGAGCCCCGGCATCGGACGATAGATAGCTTCCTCGTACGCAAACCATTCGAGGTGCGACATGCGCGGCAGAATCTCGCAACACGCTTCGAACACGCGGCCGTGATCGTCGTGAAAGAGGCCGAGCGGCATCAGCAGCGTGTTCGACGTCGAGCCATAGATCGCTTCCTCCAGCGCGGCGGCGAGCCTGGCGATCGACGGCGAATCGCCGTATTGCGCGTCGCGAAACGGCAGCCGCAGCGGAATGGCGTCGAGCACGGCGAGCGCGTTGTTGTCTTCGAGCGTGCGCGCGTGGATCGATTCGTACGCGCTCGCGAAGCCCGCTTTCTGGTCCCATTCGGTGTGCATGTCCTGTGCGGGCGGCGCGGCGAACACGGTGCAGACGGCGGCATCGGGATGCGCGGCGAGCAGTGCGCCGCAACCGAAGACGGCATCGTCGAAATGCGGTGACACGATGAACAGACGCGGGCTGGTTTCGCTCATGAGATCCTGGGCAGGATACGGGACGGGCGCCGGGCGACGTGATGCACGGGAGGCACGCACCAGGTCGGCGCGCGGCAACGTGGACAGCTTAGACCAACGATGCGATGCGTGCTCGCCGGTTTTTCGCGGTGCAGCAGCCCGCAAGCGCCGTGCCTGCAAGCGCATGATCCGCTGAGGTTTCCCGTATCGGCTCACCTCGATCGACGTCGCGCTCCCGGATGTTCTCACCGTGCGCGGCGGCGTGTTTCCGATTCAAGCGCGCGGATATGTCAAAGGTGTGAGCGCGAGGAGACTAGACGTTGCGCAGGTCTTCGGGCGTGTCGATATCGCTGAGCACGCCGGGATCGTCGACTTCGATGCGCTTCACGGGATGCGTTGCGAAGAGGGCGCGCGCGCCGGTGTCGCCGTCGAGCGTGAGCAGCGCGTTGCGATGCTCGATACCGAAGCCGACGGGATGGCCGCGTTGTCCCTGATAGTAGGGCGCGACGATGGACGCGCCCTCGTCGACCGCGCGCGCGACGGTTTCGATGGTTGACGTGGCGATGCGGGGCATGTCGGCGAGCGCGACGATCCAGCCGTCGGCGTCCTCGCTCGCTTCGATGCCGGCGGCGAGGCTTGCGCCCATGCCACGCTCGGCGTCGGCGGAAAAGATCACGTGACAGCCGGCGTCGTTGAGCACGCGGGCGAGCATCTCCGAGCCGGGGCGCACGATTGCGATGACGTGCGGGACGACCAGCAGCAGACGATGCGCGGATTCGAACGCGACGGGGGTGCCGTCGGGCAGGCGGGCGAGGAGTTTATTGTGGATGCCTTCCGGGTCGAAGCGCGATCCGTAGCCGGCCGCGAGGAGCACGCCGGTGGCGAAGGAGGCGTATGCCATGGGTGGCACCAGAAGGTGGGGTTTGAAGGGGGATTGTGCGGTGCAACGGGGATGGGGGCAAGGGTTTTGTGCGAGGGACCTGCGGTGCGGCGATGCCGTTTGGGCGTTTGCGCTGGCATGAGGGTTCGTGGTGCGGCTGGTTTGGTTGTTCTGGCCTTTGCGCTGGCATCCGCGTTATGCCTTCGTGCTTCATGCGTTGCCCCTGTGCGGGGCGGTACCTACTTTTGGTTGTCTGCGACGCTGGGTGGTTTGCTTGTTTTTGCTGTTGGCATCCGCGATGCGTTAGCTTGCTTCAGGCGTCGCCCCTGTGCGGGGCGGCACCTACTTTTCTTTGCCGCCGCAAAGAAAAGTAGGCAAAAGAAAGCGGCTAACACCGCCAATCCTTGTGTTTGCCTGAGGGCCCCCACAGGTTCTTACGCTTCACACGGCAGCGTATCTGTTAGCGCGCGTTGCCAATGCACTGAATGAGCGCCTCACCCACTTCAAACACCCGCACAATGGCAAGCGGCAGCGAACGGTTTGTGCCGCCCAGGTGGCAAACTGTGTGTAGGTTGTCGCGTCGTATAGCTTGGCGCTCTTACAGGGTGGAACGCGTGCGGTATCGGTACGGAGTGAGGCGTGTGTGGCGCTACGGCGTACACACAGTTTGCCACCTGGGCGGCGGTGGACTATCTGGTAAGGCATGCTGAAGCGCGGGAGCGTGAAGCGGGTGAGGCGCACTGCAAGGGCGCTGGCAACGAACTTGAATCGAGAAGTTGCCGCGTGAAGTAAGGGACCGGTTGGGGTCCCTCAGGCAGGAAGAAAAGTTGGCGGTGTTAGCCGCTTTCTTTTGCCTACTTTTCTTTGCGGCGGCAAAGAAAAGTAGGTGCCGCCCCGCACAGGGGCGACGCGTGAAGCTAGATAACAAATCGCGGATGCCAGCGCAAACACGAGCAAACCAAACCGGCCGCGCCACGAAGTGAAAGCGCGAATGCCAGCGGAAGCGCAAACCCTCACCAGCGTCGCAGACAAAAACCAAAACCAAAAAACCAAAAACCTCACTCCGACCCAAGATAAAAAAACCGAAACAAAAACACAGCAGCAATAATCCAGACAACGAGTTTCACCTGCCGCGCGCGCCCGGTAAGCAACTTAAGTCCAGCATAAGAAATAAACCCAAACGCCACCCCATTCGCGATGGAATAGGTAAACGGCATCATAAGAGCGGTAAGTGCAGCAGGCACGACTTCAGTAGCATCATCCCATGGCAGATCAGCCATCTCCCTCAGCATGAGACACGACACGTAAAGCAAAGCCGGCGCCGTGGCATAACCCGGCACAACCCCCGCCAGCGGCGCAAAGAACAGCGCGAGTAAAAACAGCACAGCGACCGTAATGGCGGTAACACCCGTACGCCCACCCGCCTGCACACCCGAAGCGCTTTCGATATAAGCCGTCGTCGACGACGTACCCAGCACCGACCCGGCGAGGATCGCCGTACTATCCGCAAGCAGCGCGCGGTTCAAGCGATGCATCTTGCCATGCACAAGCAACCCTGCGCGATTCGCGACACCCATCAGCGTGCCCGTCGCATCGAACAGTTCGACGAGGAAGAACACCAGAATCACATTCAGCACGC
Organism: Paraburkholderia steynii; assembly: GCF_900100565.1. NCBI lineage: Bacteria > Pseudomonadati > Pseudomonadota > Betaproteobacteria > Burkholderiales > Burkholderiaceae > Paraburkholderia > Paraburkholderia steynii. The sequence goes on from NZ_FNDI01000004.1 coordinate 387,282, forward strand.
CCGTCGACAACGCAGCCTTCACGTCGAGCTGAAACAGCGTCGGCGAAATCGACGGCGGCACGGACACGATGCCGTGAAACTGGTTGCCGCCAAAGAAGAAGCTCAAAATCGTCACGCCGACAATACCGATCAAAATCGCCCCGCGCACGCGCAAAACATCCAGCATGACGATCGCGAAGAAGCCGATGATCGCCAGCACCACATGCGGATCGTGCAGGTTGCCGAGCGTGACCAGCGTCGCCGGACTGCCCGTCACGATGCCCGCCGCCTTCAACGAGATGATCGCGAGAAAGAGACCAATGCCCCCCGTGATCGCGACGCGAATCGAATGCGGAATGCCGTTGACGATCACCTCGCGCACGCGGAACAGCGTGACGATCAGGAACAGGCAGCCGGAGATAAAGACCGCGCCAAGTGCGGCCTGCCACGTGAAGCCCATCCCCTTGACGACCGTGTACGCGAAGTACGCATTCAGGCCCATGCCCGGCGCGCACGCAATCGGGTAGTTCGCGTAAAAGCCCATGATGAGCGAGGCGAGCGCCGCGACAAGGCAGGTCGCCACGAACACCGAGTCTTTGGGCATGCCCGCATCGCCGAGAATCGCCGGATTGACGAAGATGATGTAGGCCATTGTGAGGAAGGTGGTGACGCCTGCCAGAACTTCCACGCGCAGGGTCGTGCCCGCTTCGTCAAAGCCGAAATACCGTTTTACGGAGTCCATGAGCCGAGTCTCTCGTCGTTTGAAATGTCGTTGGTCACTGCTTGTCGTGCTGCCTGTCTCTGCCTGCTTCCGCGCGTCTTCTACCGCGCGATGACGCCCCGTTCCGCATGGCGACGCAGGCGGGCTTCTCCGCCGCATCGGCCATCATGACGCCACGGGCGGATTTAATCACGATTGGTCACTAAATACCGCATTTGCCGCGCGCGCGTGGAGCCCATGCAACACTCGGGACGTGTACACGGCGCGCCGCGGCAACGGGCGGCGCCCAGATGCGTTTTGCTGGCGAAGGGGCGTGATGATACCTGACGCGGCGCATCAGGCTGGATTACGAGGGGAGCGGAAAGGAAGGAATCGCAGTGAATACGGCCTTGCGTAATGTCATGACAAAGGCCGCGCGCGTAGTCGCGTTGAACGTTTCAACGGACAATGCAATGCGAGACGCGCGTCGAATGAGCGCGTCACGCGTCCATTGATATTACTGTTGCGTGCCTTGAGCCTGCGCGCGGCGCTGCGCGACGACGCGGCCTGCGGCGATCGCATTGGCCGGGTAGTTGATCCAGTCGAGCGGATCGTAGCCCGCCTTGCGCCATTCGACGAGATCCGCTTTCACTTCGGCGCGGGTCTTGGGTGTGTTCTGATCATAGACGCGCGACGTCTGCGCAAATGCGGACGATACGGCTGCTACGCCGATAAGCGCGCCCAGAACCATACGAGGAATCAGCTTCATGGCAAGGGCCTGAAAAGTTAGGATGACCCTTTTATTCTAGGTTCTGCATTCGCAATGAGTAAGGCCCGTAACTGAAATGAACCATTGCTCAGTTTGCATCTATGGCCGCGCTCGAGGCGTGGTTCATGCATGCCTCAAGCGCTTTCGCATTCGAACGTTTGAGCGGGATTCGCACGGACAGACCGTCGCCTAGCCCATATGCTGAGAAGGCTTGCCTATCCGATCGATCACGGCCGTCAACAGGTCGACGGGTAACGGAAACACGATGGTCGAATTCTTGTCGGCGGCAATGGTTGTCAGTGTCTGCAAATACCGCAACGTCATCGCCTGCGGTTGTTGCGCAAGCATCTGTGCCGCCTGCAGCAATTTCTCCGACGCCTGCAACTCGCCTTCGGCATGAATGATCTTTGCGCGGCGTTCGCGCTCGGCTTCCGCCTGACGCGCAATCGCGCGGATCATCGTCTCGTTGATATCGACATGCTTGATCTCGACATTCGATACCTTGATACCCCACGCATCCGTTTGCGCATCGAGCACGCGCTGGATGTCGGTATTGAGCTGCTCGCGCTCGGACAGCAGTTCGTCGAGTTCATGCTTGCCGAGCACCGCGCGCAAGGTGGTCTGCGACAGCTGGCTGGTCGCTTCGAAGTAGCGCGCGACCTGAATCACCGCGCGCTCCGGATCGACGACGCGAAAGTACACGACGGCATTGACCTTGACGGACACGTTGTCGCGCGTGATCACGTCCTGCGGCGGCACGTCGAACACGACGGTGCGCAGATCCATCCGCACCACCTGCTGCACGACGGGAATGATCAGCACGAGACCCGGTCCCTTGACCTTCCAGAAGCGGCCGAGCATGAACACCACGCCGCGCTCGTACTCGCGAAACACGCGCACCGCCGAAGCGACCAGCACGATCGCCAGAATAATCAGGATGCTGCCGAAGCCGAAAGTGAAACCGATCATGTGTGTTCTCCCTCTTGTGATGGATTGCTTGCGGGAACCACGGTAAGCATCAGGCCGCGCCGCCCCGTCACGCGCACGGCGTGGCCCGCCGCGAGCGGCGAGGTGCTGCGCACGCGCCAGCGTTCGCCATGCACGCGCGCCCAGCCGACGCGGTCAGGCTCGCCGTGCAGAAGGCTGTCTTGCGGGCTGTCCCGCGAGCCGTCGGCGCGCGCTTGCGCCGTATCGGCGACGAGGCCGTCGTCCAGCACCACGCCCATGCTGCCGATCATCGCCTCGGCGCCCGTCACCACGGGCCGCCGCCGCGAGCGCAGCACCATCCCCGACACGCCGAAGATAAACAGCACGCTGAACACGATGACGGCGGCGATCATCGGCAGCGGCACGCCGTAGCCGGGCACGTCGGTATCGATCAGCATCAGCGCGCCGATCGCGAACGCGACGATGCCGCCGAAGCCAAGCGTGCCGAAGGTCGGCAGGAAGGCTTCGGCGATCAGAAACGCCAGGCCGAGGAAGATCAGACCGAGACCGACGTAATTGACGGGCAGCAATTGCAGCGCGAACAGACCCAGCAGCAGGCTGATCGCGCCCGCCACGCCGGGCAGCACGAAGCCGGGATTCGCGAACTCGAAGAACAGGCCATACATGCCGATCATCAGCAAGATCAAGGCCACGTTCGGGTCGGTGATGACGGCGAGGAAGCGGCTGCGCCAGTCCGCTTCGAGCGTGACGACGGGCGCGTGCGCCGTCGTCAGATGCTTCGCGCCGGCGGCCGTGTCGTACGTGCGGCCGTCGAGTTGCCGGAGCAGGTCGGGAATGTCGCGCGCAATCAGGTCGACGACCTTCTGCTCGAGCGCGTCGCGTGCCGACAGGCTTACCGCCTCGCGCACCGCGCGCTCGGCCCAGTCGACGTTGCGGCCGCGCAGTTGCGCGAGGCCGCGTATATAAGCCTGCGCGTCCTGAAGCTGCTTGCGCAGCTCCGTCGATTGACTGTCTAGCGGGAGCGCGCCGGATGCGGCATTGTCCTTCTGGGCCGGGCCGGACGCAGGTGTCGCACCCGGCAACGCGGGCGGCTGGCCGGGTTTCGGCGCATCCTGGCCGCCGATGCCCAATTGCACGGGCGACGCCGCGCCGAGATTGGTGCCCGGCGCCATCGCCGCGATGTGGCTTGCATAGGTGATGTAGGTGCCGGCGCTCGCGGCGCGCGCGCCGCCAGGCGCGATATACGTCGCGACGGGGATGGGCGACGCGAGAATCGCCTTGATGATCTGCCGCATCGACGTGTCGAGCCCGCCCGGTGTGTCGAGCTGCAGGACGGCGAGCTGGGCGTGATCGTCGGCGGCGCGGGCGAGGCCGCGCACGATGAAATCGGCGGTGGCGGGGCTGATGGCGCCTGCGACGGGAATCACCACCACGCTGCCGGGCGCAACGGAGGATGGCGCGGCGTGGGCGGAAGGCACAAACGCTGCCGCGGCGCAGAACGCCAGCACGAGCAGCAACGCGCGCTGCAACAGCCCTCCCGCCGCGCCGGGGATGATGCGCGGAGCGCAAGCCCATGCGGCACGGGGCGCGGCGGCCATGAAAGCGCTACGCGCGCGGCGCGGCGTGCGTCGCGAACCCGCTTGCCGGATCGGTAGAAGCCGGTACGTTCCCATCGTCGACGGCCGGTGCGCCGCGCTGCGACGGATCACGTTCGCATGGCGGCGCGCCAGGCCTGAAAAGAGCTGGCCTGTCTTAAGCTTAGTCGGATTCCGCGCGTTCCGCCCGGCGGGAGATACCCGCGCCCGCCGTGTACGCGCCGGCCGTGTGCGCGTTCACCGCCCGATAATCCGCCGGCCGCATCCCCGTCCATTTGCGAAACGCCCGGTGAAACGCGCTCGGCTCCGCAAACCCGAGCGCCGCCGCGATGTCGGCGACCGACTGGCCGCCGCGCTGCAACTGCGAAATCGCGATGTCGCGCCGCAAGTCGTCCTTGATCGACTGGTACGTATAGCCTTCCTGCTTCAGATGACGCCGCATCGTCGCCTCGGCAACGTGCAGGCGCTGCGCCATTTCGTCGGAGCCGGGCCAGGCGGACATCGGCAGCGCGCGCAGCGTCTTGCGCACCCGCGCCGCGAGCGAGCCGGGATTGCGGTACTTGATGATGAAGCTCGCGGGCGCGTCGCGCAGAAAAGGCTTGATGGACCTCGTGGTCTGCACGACGGGCAGTTCCAGAAAGTCCGGCGCGAGATCGACATACGACTCGCTTTGCCCGAACGACAGGTCGTCGCAGAACATCAGCCGATACTCGTGCGCGGCGGGCGGCTCGGCGCAACTGAAGCGCGCCTCGATCAGCGGGATGCGCCGCCCGACCAGCCAGCATACGAGTCCGTAGACGAGGATGAAGTATGTTGCGTAAGCAAACATGGCCGGCTGCGGCGCGCCGTCGCGATGCGCGAATGCGAGGCGTACGCGGTCGTCGCGCATGACGATCTGAGCGCGCATGTCGTCGAGCACGAGGCGCATGAAGTTGACGGCGCGCGTCAGCGCCTGGCCGCCGCTGCGCGCCGTCAGCGCCATCTGCGTCATGGCGATGAAGCTGCCGCTTTTCATCGCGTGGGTATCCTGGCCGAAGAACTCGTCGTCGAGCGTTCTTGCGATGTTGGCCCACAGCGCGCCGTATTGCCCCGGCGTCACGCGGCTCTTCGGGCTCGCGAGCACCTGCGGCGCGATGCCCGCCGCCTCGACGATCGGCTGCACGTCGACGCCGCGCGCGCGGGCGAGCGCCAGCGTTTCTTCGACGAGACTCACTGAGATCGTGCCTCTTTCGGTTTTCATCCGGTCCAGGTTCCTCGCGCAGCCCGGAAGTGGGCGTTTCATGAATTCTGGCAAATGCGCTCACGTGAATTGCCGCGAGCGCCTGCCGGAACCGCCATTCTGTCGTATCGGCGCCACGCACGAAATCCGGTTATGGCAAATGCGCTCACGAAAATTGAGCGGACGCGGCATCGAATCCCGCTTTCGCGCCGCCTACACTGGGTTCCAACAGACGCGCTGAGTGTGCAGTGCAGCAGGCGCGCAGAGACAAACGGAGCGAGACACATGGACGAGTTCTATACCGACGAGCAGCGGATGATCCGCGACGCGGCGCGCGACTTCTCGGTCGAACGCCTCGCGCCGAACGCGGCGCAGTGGGACCGCGAAGGTCAGTTGCCTGCGGAAGTCGTCGGGCAGATGGGCGAGCTGGGCTTTCTCGGCATGATCGTGCCGCCCGAATGGGGCGGCTCGTACACCGACTACATCGCGTATGCGCTCGCGCTCGAAGAGATCGCGGCCGGCTGCGCCGCCTGCGCGACACTGATGAGCGTTCACAACTCAGTCGGCTGCGGGCCGATCCTCAACTTTGGCACCGACGCCCAAAAGGACCGCTATCTCGCCGATCTCGCGACGGGCAAGCGCATCGGCGCGTTCTGCCTGACCGAGCCGCACGCGGGCAGCGAAGCGAACAACATCCGCACGCGCGCCGTGCTGCGCGATGGACAGTGGATCATCAACGGCAGCAAGCAGTTCGTGACGAACGGCGCGCGCGCCAGCATCGCGATCGTGTTCGCCGTCACCGATCCCGACGCGGGCAAGCGCGGCATCTCGGCCTTTATCGTGCCGACGGATGCGCCGGGGTTCAACGTCGGGCGTCCCGAGAGCAAGCTCGGCATTCGCGCGTCGGATACCTGCCCGATTTCGCTCGACGATTGCGCCGTGCCCGAAGCGAATCTGCTCGGCGCGCCGGGCGAGGGCTTGCGCATCGCGCTGTCGAATCTGGAAGGCGGACGCATCGGCATCGCGGCGCAGGCGATCGGCATTGCGCGCGCCGCGTTCGATGCGGCCCGCGCGTATGCGAACGAGCGTGTCCAGTTCGGCAAGGCGTTGAAGGAACATCAGACCATCGCCAACATGCTCGCCGACATGGCGACGCGCCTGAACGCCGCGCGCCTGCTCGTGCATCACGCGGCGCGGCTGCGCAGCGCGGGGCGGCCGTGTCTGTCGGAGGCATCGCAGGCGAAGCTGTATGCGTCAGAGATGGCTGAAGAGATTTGCTCGAAGGCGATTCAGATTCACGGCGGCTATGGGTATCTGGAGGACTACGCCGTCGAGCGGCATTATCGCGATGCACGCATTACGCAAATCTACGAAGGCACGAGCGAAGTACAAAGAATGGTTATCGCGCGGCACGTTTGAGCGCAGAATAATCCGCCAATAGAGCGCACCCGCGCCGGGCGCAAACGCGCCATCAATGGAGACGACGATGACGGCAGCCCAAGGCTTTTTCGACGCGCGCGACCTGTTGTTGCGCCATCGCACCGACTATGAGCGCGCATACAGCGAGTTCAGATGGCCGGAACTCGGGGAGTTCAACTGGGCGCTCGATTATTTCGACGTCGTCGCGAGAGGGAACGACAATCCGGCGCTGTGGATCGTCGATGATCCGGCGCAAGAAGGGCTGAAGCTCTCGTATGCGCAGATGTCGGAGCGCTCGTCGCGGATGGCGAATTTTCTGCGCAGGCTAGGCGTGGGGCGCGGCGACCGGCTGCTGTTGATGCTGCCGAACCGCGTCGAGTTGTGGGACGTGATGCTCGCGGCGATGAAGCTCGGCGCGATCGTGCTGCCCGCCACGACGCAACTGTCGCCCGACGACGTGCGCGACCGCGTGCAGATCGGCGGCGCGAATTTCGTGGTGGTCGATAGCGCGGAGACGGGCAAGTTCGACGCGCTCGATACGCCGTTGAAACGCATCTCGGTTGGCGCGCCGCGCGAAGGCTGGACGGATATCGCAGCCGCGTACGCATCGTCGCCGACCTTCACGCCGGACGGCGCCACGCGCGGCACCGATCCGATGCTGCTGTACTTCACGTCGGGCACGACGTCGAAGCCGAAGCTCGTCGAGCACACGCACGAAAGCTACCCCGTCGGCCATCTGTCGACGATGTACTGGATCGGCCTGCAACCGGGCGATATCCACTGGAACATCAGTTCGCCCGGCTGGGCGAAGCACGCGTGGAGTTGCTTCTTCGCGCCGTGGAATGCGCAGGCGTGCGTGTTCGTCTACAACTTCGCGCGCTTCGTGCCGAAAGAAACGCTCGACGTGCTGGTGCGCTACAACGTCACGACGCTGTGCGCGCCGCCCACTGTGTGGCGCATGCTCGTGCAGGAGCCGCTCGCGTCGTATCCCGTGAAGCTTCGCGAGATCGTCGGCGCGGGCGAGCCGCTGAACCCGGAGATCATCGAACGCGTGCGGCATGCCTGGAACATCGTGATTCGCGATGGCTACGGGCAGACGGAAACTACTTGCCAGATCGGCAACCCGCCGGGGCAGCCTGTCGTGCCGGGTTCGATGGGGCGTCCGTTGCCGGGCTACCGCGTCGAACTCGTCGATCCGGACGATCATCCTGTGACGGAAGGCGAAATCGCGCTGCCGCTTGGCTCACGTCCGCTCGGCCTGATGACGGGCTACGCGAACAACGCAAAGGCCACCGAACACGCGATGCGCAACGGCTACTACCACACGTCCGATGTCGCGATGCGGCGCGACGATGGTTATCTCGTGTACGTGGGCCGCTCGGACGACGTGTTCAAGTCGTCCGATTACCGGCTGAGTCCATTCGAACTCGAGAGCGTGCTGATCGAGCACGAAGCGATTGCCGAAGCGGCCGTGGTGCCGAGCAACGATCCGCTGCGACTGTCGGTGCCGAAGGCCTTCGTGACCGTGCGACATGGATTCGAAGCGGGTCCCGAACTCGCGCGCGACGTGTTCCGCTTTTCGCGCGAAAAGCTCGCGCCGTACAAGCGTATTCGCCGCCTGCAATTCAGCGATCTGCCGAAGACGATCTCCGGCAAGATTCGCCGCGTCGAGTTGAGGCGGCGCGAACTGGAGCGCACGGCAGAGCCGGCGCGCTTGCAGGATGAATACTGGGAAGAGGATTTCCCCGAGCTTCGCAATGGAAACGGAAACTGAGCCCGAACTGAACGACAGTCGAGCCACTGATATCTACTTCAGGAGACATGCAGAATGAGCGCAATTCCTTCGACTCTGGCTGACCGCAAGGTCGACACGGTCAAGCTGTTGATCAACGGCGAATTTGTCGAGTCGAGCGCGACCGAGTGGCGCGACATCGTGAATCCGGCGACGCAGGAAGTGCTGGCGCGCGTGCCGTTCGCGACGAAAGCGGAAGTGGACGCGGCGATCCGTTCCGCGCATGCCGCGTTTGCGACGTGGAAGAACACGCCGATTGGCGCGCGCATGCGGATCATGCTGAAGTACCAGGCGCTGATTCGCGAGCACATGCCGCGCATTGCGAAGACGTTGACGGCGGAGCAGGGCAAGACGTTGCCCGATGCCGAAGGCGACATTTTCCGAGGCCTCGAAGTGGTCGAGCATGCGTGTTCGATCGGCACGTTGCAGCAGGGCGAGTTCGCGGAGAACGTGGCGGGCAGCGTCGACACGTACACGCTGCGTCAACCGATTGGCGTATGCGCGGGCATTACGCCGTTCAACTTCCCGGCGATGATTCCGCTGTGGATGTTCCCGATGGCGATCGTATGCGGCAACACATTCGTGCTGAAGCCATCGGAGCAGGACCCGCTATCGACGATGCAGCTGGTTGAGCTGGCCATCGAAGCGGGCGTGCCGAAGGGTGTGTTGAACGTGGTGCATGGCGGGAAGGAAGTTGTCGATGGCTTGTGTACGCATGAGTTGGTGAAGGCGATTTCGTTTGTCGGATCGACCGCGGTGGGTACGCATGTGTACAACCTGGGCAGCCAGCACGGCAAGCGTGTGCAATCGATGATGGGCGCGAAGAATCACGCTGTCGTGTTGCCTGATGCGAACCGCGAGCAGACGCTGAATGCGCTGGTGGGTGCCGGCTTCGGCGCGGCGGGGCAGCGGTGTATGGCGACATCGGTGGTGGTGCTGGTGGGGTCGTCGAAGGAGTGGTTGCCGGAACTTGTCGCGAAGGCGAAGACGTTGAAGGTGAATGCCGGTCATGAGGCCGGCACGGATATCGGGCCTGTGGTTTCGCGTGCTGCGAAGGAGCGTGTTCTTGGTCTGATCGACGCGGGCGTGAAGGAGGGTGCAACGCTTGCGCTGGATGGGCGGGGTGTTGGTGTGCCTGGCTACGAGGCGGGTAATTTCATCGGGCCGACGGTTTTTAGTGATGTTTCGGTTGAGATGGATGTCTATAAGACGGAGATCTTTGGGCCTGTGTTGTGTGTGATGACCGTGCCGACCTTGGATGATGCCATTGCGCTCGTGAATAGCAATCCAATGGGCAATGGTGTGGGGCTCTTTACGCAGAGCGGCGCGGCGGCGCGCAAGTTCCAAAGCGAGATCGATGTTGGGCAGGTTGGGATCAATATTCCTATTCCCGTGCCGGTGCCGTTTTTTAGTTTTACTGGATCTCGCGGGTCGAAGCTTGGGGATCTTGGGCCTTATGGCAAGCAGGTTGTGCAGTTTTATACGCAGACTAAGACTGTCACCGCGAGATGGTTTGATGACGCCACTGTCAGTGATGGTGTGAATACGACCATTAGCCTTCGATAAGGGCTTTTTGTTTGTCTGCGACGCTGGGTGGTCCGCTGTGCTTCGCGCTGGCATCCGCGATTTGTTATCTAGCTTCAGGCGTCGCCCCTGTGGGGGGCGGCACCTACTTTTCTTTGCCGCCGCAAAGAAAAGTAGGCAAAAGAAAGCGGCTAACACCGCCAGTTCTTGTGTGCACCTACTTTTCTTTGCCGCCGCAAAGAAAAGTAGGCAAAAGAAAGCGGCTAACACCGCTAATTCTTGTATTTGCCTGAGGGCCCCCAAAGGGTCTTACGCTTCACACGGTAATCACGTGACCCACGTTCGTTGCCAACGCTTTGAATAAACGCCTCACCTGCTTCAACTGCCTGCATAACTGCAAACGGCAGCGAACGGTTAGTGCCGCCCAGGTGGCAAACTGTGTGTAGGTTGTCGCGGCATATACGTTAGCGCTCTTACATGGTGGAACGCGTGTGCTATCGGTCCGGAGTGAGGTGTGTGGAGTACTACGGCCTACACACAGTTTGCCACCTGGGCGGCGGTGGAGTATCTGGTACGGCGTGCCGCAACGCAGGTGCATGAAGCGGGTGATGCGCAGCGCAAGGGCGCTGGCAACAAAGATGAGTCACGTGATTGCCGTGTGAAGTGTAAGACCCTTTGGGGGCCCTCAGGCAAGAAGAAATGTTGGCGGTGTTAGCCGCTTTCTTTTGCCTACTTTTCTTTGCGGCGGCAAAGAAAAGTAGGTGCCGCCCCGCACAGGGGCGACGCGTGAAGCACGCTAACAAACCGCGGATGCCAGCGCAGAAAGCAAAACACCGCGATAGCAGACAAAACCACAGGAGCGAACATGAAAATCGGCTTCATAGGACTAGGCAACATGGGCGCGCCGATGGCGCTGAACTTGCTGAAAGCGGGCCACGCCCTAAGCGTTTTCGATCTGAACACGCAAGCATTAGAAACCCTGAAACAAGCAGGCGCAAGAACAGCAAAAACCCCAAAAGAAGCCTCGACGGACGTCGAATACGTCATCACGATGCTCCCAGCGGCAGCGCATGTACGAGCCGTGCTAACAGGCGAAGAAGGCATCCTCGCGGGCATCGCGAAGAACATAACGATCATCGACTCGAGCACGATCGACCCGGCCAGCGTAAAAGCCTTCGCCGACCTGGCGACACAAAACGGAAACACCTTCGTAGACGCGCCAGTCTCAGGCGGCACAGGCGGCGCCACATCCGGCACACTGACATTCATGGTCGGCAGCACCGCGGAAACCTACGAACAGGTGAAGCCAATCCTCTCAGCAATGGGCAAAAACATAGTCCACTGCGGCGATACCTCGACCGGCCAGGTCGCAAAGATCTGCAACAACCTGGTGCTGGGCATCACGATGGCAGGCGTGTCAGAAGCGATGGCACTCGGCGAAAAACTCGGCATCGACCCCCAGGTACTGGGCAAAATCATCAACACATCGACGGGCCGTTGCTGGAGCTCGGACACCTACAACCCATTCCCCGGCGTCATCGACACCGCGCCGTCGACGCGCGGCTACACAGGCGGCTTCGGCACCGACCTGATGCTCAAGGACCTCGGACTCGCCACCGATGCCGCAAAGCTCGCGCGCCAACCCGTCTACCTCGGCGCGCTCGCGCAACAGCTCTATCAAACCATGAGCACGAACGGCGCCGGCAAGCTCGACTTCTCAGCGGTGATCAAGCTGTATCGCAAGGACGGAGGCGCGTCATGATCGAACTCGACCACGCGCATGACGGCAGCGTCGCCGTGCTGACCCTGAAGCGCCCGCCAGCGAACGCATTCACACCGGAAGGGCTATTGCAGCTGCACCACACCGTCGAACGCCTGAACAACGACGCGCAAGTGCGCGCAATCGTCATCACGGGCGACGGTCCGAAGTTCTTCAGCGCGGGCGCCGATCTCAACACCTTCGCCGACGGCAACAAGGAAGTCGCGCGACAAGCAGCATCGCGCTTCGGCACGGCGTTCGAGACGCTGCAAAACGCGCGGCCCGTCGTGATCGCGGCGATCAACGGCTATGCAATGGGCGGCGGGCTCGAATGCGCGCTCGCGTGCGATATCCGCATTGCCGAGCAGCACGCGGTGATGGCGCTGCCGGAAACGGCCGTCGGCCTGCTGCCGTGCGGCTGCGGCACGCAGACGCTGCCGTGGCTCGTCGGCGAGGGCTGGGCGAAGCGCATCGTGCTGACGGGCGAACGCGTCGATGCCGCGACGGCGCTGCGCATCGGGCTCGTCGAGGAAGTGGTCGAGAAAGGCGCGGCGCGCGAATTCGCGCTGCAGATGGCGGCGCGCGTTGCGGCCTTGAGCCCGCAGGCCGTCACCTTCAGCAAGGAACTGATCCAGCAGGCGCGCAACGGTGTGCCGCGCACGGCGGCGCTGGCCGTGGAGCGCGAGCGCTTCGTCGATCTGTTCGACGGCGCTGATCAGCGCGAGGGCGTCAACGCGTTCCTCGAAAAACGCGCGCCGAAGTGGCAAGGCGCGCAATCGAAGGAGTCGCAGCGATGAACGCTGTTCTCAAAGAGGCAAGCATGCACGAACCCGACGTGCTGTTCCGCGTCGTCAATCGCGTCGCGATCGTCACGCTGAACCGCCCGGCTGCGCTGAACGCGCTGTCGCATGAGATGGTGCGCGAACTGGCCGTGCTGATCGAGCGCTGCCGCACCGATAGCGAGATCGTTGCCGTGGTGCTGCGCGGCGCGGGTGCGAAAGGTTTCTGCGCAGGCGGCGACGTACGCGCGCTGTACGGCATGCGGCAGCGTAACGAAAAAAACTGGCAGCAGTTCTTCATCGACGAATACCGGCTCGACTACGCGCTGCATACCTTCCCGAAGCCCGTTGTCGCGCTGCTGGACGGCATCACGATGGGCGGCGGCATGGGGCTTGGCCAGGCGGCGCGGCTGCGCATCGTCACCGAGCGCACGAAGATCGCCATGCCCGAGACGCGCATCGGCTTTCTGCCCGACGTCGGCGCAACGCGTTTTCTGAGCGTGATGCCCGCCGAGGTCGAACTGTATGTCGGACTGACTGGCGTGACGCTGTCGGGTGCGGAGGCATTGCGCTTCCAGCTGGCGGATCTGTGCGTGCCGTCCGAATGGCTCGATACGTTCGAGGAACGTCTGTTGCGCATCGCAACGGCCGACGTCGCCGCCGACGATCTGCTGCGCGCCTTGCGCACCGTATTCGAGCCGCCGTGCAACATCGTCCCGCACGCGGGGCTCGGCGCGTTCACGCAGTTGATCCTGCGGCACTTCGACCGGCGCTCGGGCGTCGAGCGGATCGTCGCGACGCTGCGTCAGGATCTGGAGCGCGAGCATTCGCCCCAAATGGGCCAGCGCGAGGTGCGTCAGTGGCTGCAAGCGACGCATGAAGCGCTGACGTCGCATTCGCCGACCATGCTATACGTCACGCGCGACGCGTTGCTGCGCGGCCGTCAGATGACGCTCGCCGAATGTTTCCGGATGGAATTGGGTATCGTCACGCGCGCGATCGAAGAGGGCGATTTCAGCGAAGGCGTGCGCGCGCATCTCGTCGACAAGGACCGCAAGCCGCGCTGGGCGCCCGCGACGCTGGCTGAAGTGCGGCCCGAGCGCGTGCGGCATTTCCTGTCGTCGCCGTGGCGCGCGCAGGCGCATCCTTTGGCTGATCTTGGCGAGGAGCAAGCGCTGGCGTGAACGCGCGCCGCCCAGTGCTGCGTGAAACGATACGACGCCGACACCGACACGATGCCCGACAGGATGCCGTCGCCTGTCGGGCGTTCGTCCGGGTCCTCGCCGTGATGGATCGCGGCGTACGCGTCCGCGCCGAAGCCGAGCGTCGCTGTAAGGGGCAGATGTCCCCGGGTATGGATTTTTGCAGCGGCTCGCACGAGGCCGGGCATTGCGCTTGCTGCGCCTGATCAGTCTGCCGGTCGGTCAGTCCGGCATCCGGGCGGCCAGAAGCGCGGAACGTTTCAAACGCGAAGGGTTTAAAGCAAGCACGCCACCGGCGCTTCCACGGATCGGCGCCTATACTTTTCGCTTGTCCATCGGTGCTCCACGGTGTTGCGACGGCGTCGCGCGATCGTGGCACGCGCCATCTGGCATTCGACCGTCTTCCTTCCGATCGTCCCCTTCCGATTGCTGCATGGAGATTTCCCGATGCCCCATACCATCGCCCGACCCGAAGTCACTCCGCAGGAAGCGAATCAACCCGGTGACACGCCGCACGCACAGCCGTCGTCGAGCGTCACGATTCCCGTCGAACTGAACGTGAACGGCACGTCGTACGCGCTCGCGCTCGATCCACGCACGACCTTGCTCGATGCGTTGCGCGAGCATCTGCATCTGACGGGCACGAAGAAAGGCTGCGACCACGGCCAGTGCGGCGCATGCACGGTTCACGTGAACGGCCACCGCGAAAACGCGTGTCTGTCGTTCGCGGCTACGCACGAAGGCGACACGATCACGACCATCGAAGGCATCGGCGAGCCCGATGCGCTGCATCCGATGCAGGCCGCGTTCGTCGAATGCGACGGTTATCAGTGCGGCTACTGTACGTCCGGCCAGATCATGTCGGCCGTCGCGCTGCTCGACGAAGCGATCGGCCCCGACGACGCCGACGTGCGCGAAGCGATGAGCGGCAACCTGTGCCGCTGCGGCGCCTATCAGAACATCGTGACGGCCATCCAGACCGTGCGCGGTAAGCGCTAGGAGGCCACGATGGAACTGTTCCAGCTTTCGCGCGCCAACGACATGCGCGACGCGATCGTCGCAGGCGCCGCGTCGCAAACGGCGCAGCAGGGCGCGCAGGTGCGCTTTCTCGCGGGCGGCACGACGCTTCTTGATCTGATGAAACTCGATGTGGAGAAACCGGCGCGCGTGGTCGATATCAGCCGCTTGCCGCTCGATCGCGTCGAAATAGCGGACGACGGCGGCGTGCGTATCGGCGCGCTCGTGCGCAACGCCGACCTCGCGCTGCATCCGCTGATTCACGAGCCGTACGCAGTGCTGTCGCAGGCGCTGCTGGCGGGCGCGTCCGCGCAGTTGCGCAACATGGCGACGACGGGCGGCAACCTGCTGCAACGCACGCGCTGCGTCTACTTCCGCGATACCGCGATGCCGTGCAACAAGCGCGTGCCGGGTTCCGGCTGCGCTGCGATCACCGGCTTCAACCGGACGATGGCGATACTCGGTACGAGCGATGCATGTATCGCGACCAATCCGTCGGACATGAACGTTGCGCTCACGGCACTCGGCGCGACTGTGCAGATTCAGGGGACGAAGGGCGCGCGCAGTGTCCCGATCGACGATTTTTACCTGCTGCCGGGCGACACGCCGGAGCGCGAAACCGTGCTCGAACCGGGCGATCTCGTCACACATGTCACGTTGCCTCCGATTCCGGGCAGCCGCTCGCTGTATCTGAAGCTGCGCGACCGCGCGTCGTATGAGTTCGCGCTGGCGTCGGCGGCTGTCGTCGTCAATGTGGCCGACGGGCGTATCACGCGCGCGCATGTTGCGCTCGGCGGCGTTGGCACGAAGCCGTGGCATGCGCGCGAAGCCGAAGCCGAACTCGCGGGCGCCGTGCCCGATGCGGCGAGCTTTGCGCGCGCCGCCGACGCCGCGCTCGTGAATGCGAAAGCGCAGAGCCAGAACGGCTTCAAGATCGAACTATCGAGGCGCTGCCTGATACATGCATTGACGCAGGTCATGCAGTCCGTCTGAAACTTTTTCGAGGACTTCTTTCCATGTCCACTGTGTCCGATTCCTTGCTGTCCATCATTGGGCAGCCGCAGTCGCGCATCGACGGTCCGCTGAAAGTGAGCGGACGCGCGCAGTACACCTCCGATATCGATTTGCCCGACATGCTGTACGCGGTGCCCGTGTGCGCGACGATCGCGAGCGGCCGTGTCACGTCGCTCGAATTCGCCGCCGCGCAGGCGATGCCCGGCGTGCGCGTGGTTCTGCATCGCGGCAACATCGGCCGCTTCTATCGTATTTCGGGTAATTCGATGGAGACGGGTTTCGTCGACGAAGCGCGTCCGCCGTTCGAGGACGACGTGATCCGCTATTACGGCCAGTACGTGGCCGCCGTCGTCGCCGAGACATTCGAGGCGGCGAGCAACGCCGCGGCCGCCGTGAAAGTCGGCTATGAAAAGACGGCGCATGACGTCAGCGACGAACTCGAGGCGAAGGGCGAGCCGCATGTCCAGAGCGAGCGCGGCGATGCGGCATCCGCATTCGACACGAGCGAAGTGACGCTCGACGAGACGTATGTGACGCCCGTCGAAACGCACAACCCGATCGAGCTGCACGCGACCGTCGCGCAGTGGGACGGCGAGGGCTACACCTTCTACGAGACCACGCAGGCCGTGTCGAATCATCAGGGCACGCTGATGCAGATGCTTGGCCTGCCGAAAGAGAAAGTGCGCGTGATCTCGCGCTATCTCGGCTCGGGCTTCGGCGGCAAGTTGTGGATGTGGCCGCACTCGCTGCTGGCGGCGGCTGCGTCGCGCCAAACGGGGCAGCCGGTGAAGCTGGTCGTGAGCCGCAAGATGATGTTCCAGAACGTCGGGCATCGTCCGACGACGCAGCAGCGCATGCGCCTTTCTGCCGATCGCGGCGGCAAGCTCACGTCGATTCGCCACGACTACGTGAATCACACCGCGATCGCCGACGACTACGAGGAAAGCTGCGGAGAGATCACGCCGTTTTTGTACAGCGTGCCGAATCTGCGCGTGAGTTCAGGTCTCGTGCGGCGCAACGTCGGATCGCCGACCGCGATGCGTGGACCGGGCGCGGTGCCGGGACTCTACGCGCTCGAATCGTCGATGAACGAACTGGCGCGCAAGCTCGACATCGATCCTGTCGAATTCCGTTTGAGGAACGAGCCGAAGGTCGACGAATCGACGGGCTTGCCGTTTTCGTCGCGGCATTTCGTCGAGTGTCTGACGACGGGCGCGGAAAGGTTTGGCTGGGGGCAGCGCACGTCGGAAGTCGGTTCGATGACGCGCGACGGGCTGACGCTCGGCTGGGGCGTCGGCGCATGCGGCTGGCCGGGGCTGCGTTTTTCCGCCGAGGCGAGCGTCGATCTGCGCGCGGACGGCACGGCGCGCGTCGTGTGCGGCACGCAGGACATCGGCACGGGCACGTACACGATCCTCGCGCAACTGGTCGCGGGGCACACGGGCATTCCGCTCGACCAGATTGAAGTCGTGCTCGGGGATACGATGCTGCCCGTGGGGCCGATATCGGGTGGCTCGGCGGCGACGGCTTCCGTGATTCCCGCCGTGCTGCAGGCGGCGCGCGCGGCAACGGACATGGTGTTGGCGCGCGCTGTCGCTGTCGACGAGTCGCCATTCAAGGGTGCCGACAAGGACGCGCTCGCGTTCGGGGCGGGACGTGTGTTTCGCAAGACTGATGCGGCCGGGACGGGTGTGCCGTTTGCGCAGATTTTGCAGGCCGCGAAGATGCATGCGGCGTCGGGGAAGGGCAGTGCGCAGGGCGGCTTCGACGATCCGCTGAAGAAGCACTATTCGATCTACTCGTATGGCGCGCATTTCGCTGAGGTGACGTGGCAGCCGGAGACGGCGCGGCTGCGCGTGAGCCGCATCGTGACGGTAATCGACGCGGGGCGGATTCTGAATCCGCGCGCCGGGCGCAATCAGATTGAAGGGGCTGTGGTGATGGGTGTTGGCATGGCTCTCTTCGAGCATACGATGTATGACGCGCAAAGCGGTGCGCCGATCAATAGCAATCTTGCTGACTATATTGTCGCTTCGCATGCGGATATGCCGGCGCTCGATGTGACGTTTCTGGATTATCCCGATCCTGTGTTTAACGAGCTGGGCGCTCGGGGGATTGCCGAGATTGGGCTGGCTGGCGTCGCGGCGGCGATTACTGATGCTGTGCATCATGCGACGGGTGTCAGAGCGCGGAGGTTGCCGGTGATGATTGAGGATTTGCTTGTAGAGAGGATTTAGTGTGTGGCGCCTTTGCGGCGCGGGCGGTTTGGGCTGCTTATGTTTGCGCTGGCTTTGACTTCGTGGCGCGGCCGGGTTGGTTTGCTTGTGTTTTTGCTGGCATCCGCGTTATGCCTTCGTGCTTCAAGCGTCGCCCCTGTGCGGGGCGGCACCTACTTTTCTTTGCCGCCGCAAAGAAAAGTAGGCAAAAGAAAGCGGCTAACACCGCTAATTCTAGTGTTTGCCTGAGGGCCCCCAAAGGTTCTTACGCCTCACACGGCAATCACGTGACCCATGTTCGTTGCCAGCGCTCTTGCAGTGCGCCTCACCCGCTTCACGCACCCGCGCTTCACCATGCCGTGCCAGATAGTCCACCGCCGCCCAGGTGGCAAACTGTGTGTAGGCCGTAGTACTCCACACGCATCACTTCGGACCGATAGCGCACGCCTCGATGTAAGAGCGCCGAGCTATACGACGCGACAACCTACACACAGTTTGCCACCTGGGCGGCACATACCATTCGCTGCCGCTGGCCCGAGTACGGGTCTTCGAAGCGGGTGAGGCGTTCATTCGAAGCGTTGGCAACTCGCGTGAACAGAAAGGCTGCCGTGTGAAGCGTAAGACCCGTTGGGGGCCCTCAGGCAGGAACAAGAGCTGACGGTGTGAGCCGCTTTCTTTTGCCTACTTTTCTTTGCGGCGGCAAAGAAAAGTAGGTGCCGCCCCGCACAGGGGCGACGCTTGAAGCACGCTAACAAGTCGCGGATGCCAGCGCAAACACAAGCAAACCAAACCAACTGCGCCACGAAGGCTAAAGCCCGCGTAAAAACAAAAACCCAAACCAGATGCCCGCGCAGCGTACAAACCAAACCCATCCAGCAGTCGCAGACAAAAAACCACCACTACGACATGTGGACACCTTCCACCGAAAACACAGAAAGCCTCCGCTGAATCCACTTGAGCAATTCCATCGGCCCAGGCGTAAGCAAACGCCCCGCCTTTACGATCAACCGCGCGTGCGTACTCTGAAAAACAGGATGATCGACGGGCACCGTCGTAAGCTCACCGCTTGCCACTTCACGCCGCGCCGCAAACTCCCCAATCAACGTAACAAAGTTCTCCACCGCAACCATCCGTTTAAGCACAGCAAGCGAATTGCTCGTCACCGCCGGCTCGATCTGCACGCCTTCGGCAACTTCAAGCATCTTCACCGCATGTCCGATCCCAAACGTCTGCGGCATCAACGCCAGTGGAAACGCCCGCAAATCCTGAACGGTAGCGGCACGCTTGCGCATCGCAAGCGGATGCTCCCGCCGCATCAGCAAAACCGCCCGCTGAACCGAGCTCGCAAGACACTCAAGCCGCGGATGCGGCGGCGGGTTATAAGCCAGCCCGATATGCGCCCGGCTTTCAGCCACCTCTTCGACAATCCCATCACGAGCCAGCATGCTCATCTCGATCGTCAGCGCGGGATACTTCGCGCAGAACGGCGCGAGCACATCCTCGGTCAATGTATCGACGAAACCTTCGCTCACAGCCAACTGCACCCGCCCATGACGCAGGCCGCGAAATGCATGTAACTGGTCTTCGAGTTTCTCCTGCTGCGACTGGCAGCCCTCCCAGAACTCCAGCAGATGCGCCGCCGGTTCCGTCGGCCGCGCACCTCTGGCTCCGCGCTCGAATAGCCTGACGCCCAGTTCGTCTTCGAGCAGCCGGATCTGCCGCGTGATGACCGACGGCGACGTGTTCATGTCGTCGGCGGCGCCGCGAATCGATCCTTGCGTCAGGACCGCGTAGAAATATCTCAGGCGCTGGTGATTGATTGTTCGCATCGTTGTCAGACCCATGAAATCTCAAGTGTTGCCCATAGGGCAACAGAGAGTGAGCACAGTTGCTGTTGTGTCAACGATGCGTTCCTGCCACCATGCGCGGCACATTAACCCGCACCCGGTGGCCGGCGTGACGCGTGTCGACGTTGCTCATTTGAGCAGCGGCATGTATCCGTCACATGTCTTGAAGTGGCTCGCAGGCAGTGTTTTGTATCGGCGGGTGTGGGCCGGATACATGCGCGTACGAAGGCGATGACCGTGCTGCTGTCAGCACGGTCGCGCCATCAGTGCGAGCCGGAAGCAGCGCGCCTTGCTGTAGCCGCAGTCGTTGAATCAGTCATGAAGAAGCTCGAACACGTGTTGATCGTCGATAACGATCGCGAGATCCGCGAACTCGTCGCCATCCATCTGCAACGAAACGGCATGCGGGTATCGCACGCGTCCAGCGGGCGCGACATGCGCGCGGCGCTCGCGCGCGACACGCCCGATCTCATCGTCCTCGACGCGAGGTTGCCGGATGCGGACGGCCTGTCGTTGTGCCGCGAATTGCGCGCAGGCGAATTTCACGCGATACCTGTTGTCATGCTGTCCGCGCGTCACGACGAAGCGGATCGCATCGTCGGCCTCGAACTGGGTGCCGACGACTTTTTGTCCAAGCCGTTTGCAATCCGCGAACTGCTGGCGCGCATTCGCGCCGTCCTGCGCCGCACGAACATGCTGCCGCCCGGCATGCGCGTCGCGGAATCGGCCACCGTGCTGCGCTTCGGCGAGTGGCGGCTCGATACGGCGGCGCGCCGTCTGCTCGATCCCGAAGGCACGGTGGTCGCGTTGAGCGGAGCGGAGTATCGGCTGTTGCGAGTGTTCCTCGATCATCCGAACCGCGTGCTCACGCGCGACCAGTTGCTGAACCTGACGCAAGGCCGTCACGCCGACCTGCTCGACCGTTCGATCGATCTGCTCGTGAGCCGCGTGCGTCAACGGCTGCAGGACGGCGTGCGCGACGGACGCTACATCAAGACGCTGCGCAACGAAGGCTATCTGTTTTCGGCCGCGGTGATGCGTGTCGAAAGCCATATATCGCATGCGCCTGTGATGAACTGCATCGCCTAGGGAATCAGCAGCAGCTTGCCCGTGGTCCTGCGGCTCTCCATGTCGGCGTGCGCACGCGCAGCATCCGCAAGCGGATAAACGCCGCCGATCCGCACGTCGAGCACGCCCGCGATGATCCAGTCGAACAATTGCTTCGCACGCGCGCGCAGCAGGGCAGGGGTGTGGACGTGATCGGCGAACGTCGCGTACCCGATCTTGATGCTCTTCGGCAGGCTCATGATATGAAGCGGGCCGGCCGCGCCCAGCACCGGCCCATACCAGCAGAACGTGCCCGAGCGCCGCAGCGATGCAAGCGAGCCTTGAAACGTTGCCGGTCCCGAACCGTCGTAGACGACATGCACGCCTTCGCCGTCGGTGACGCGCATGACTTCATCGGCGAACCGGCCTTCGCTGTCGACGATCACATGATCGGCGCCCGCTTGCCGCGCGGCTTCGATCTTGTCTTCATGCGACACGCGGCCGATCACCATGCCGCCGCGCAGCTTGATGATCTGCGTGAGCAACAGCCCGAGGCCGCCCGCTGCCGCATGCACCAGCGCGATGTCGCCCTGGCGGACAGGGTAGAAGTCCGTCGCGAAGTGACTGGCCGTGAGGCCCTGCATCATCACGGCGGCGGCGGTGGTGTGATCGATCGCATCGGGAATGGGGACGAGCGAGGCTGCAGGTATCGCAATACGCTGCGCGTAGCTGCCCGGCGCATAGACCCACGCGACACGCTGTCCCGGCCGGATATCCGCAACGTCGTCGCCGACGCTCGACACCCGTCCCGCGCCTTCGACGCCGAGCGGTTTCGGATTCGCCATCGTCGACCAGATGCCGCCGCGCCGCACGCCGATGTCCATGAAGTTGACGCCGGCGGCATCCACTTCGACGACGGCTTCGCCCGGGCCAGCGACAGGTTCGTCGCATTCGACCAGCCGAAGCTTCTCCGGCCCTCCCGGACCGTCCATCATGATGGTCTTCATGTCGTGCGCCTCTGCCTTAGTGCGCGTTGCGCGCTGCCGCGAGAATCGCGTTGGCGACGGCCTCGGGCTGGCTCAGCATCGCGACGTGGCTCGCGTCGACGCGCGTCACCTTCGCATGGATCTGCGTCGCCATCTTCACCTGCAGATGCGGATCGATCATCTTGTCGCGGCTGGGAATCACGAAGTACGACGGCTTCTCGTGCCAGGCGGCCTGCGTCACCTTGTCGTTCAAGCTGCCGGAAAACCACGGTCCTTGCGTCGCGGCGACGATGCGCTGCTGGCTTGCGGGCAGATCAAGCGCGAAGTCGTCGCGCACGGCCTTGTCCGACAGCGTCAGATAGCCGGCCGAATCCTTTTGCAGTTCATTCGCCCATGCTGGCGGCTTCATGCCTTGCGTGATGTCGGCGATAGACTGGTTGGCGTCGGGCGCGAAGGCCGCGACGTAGACGAGCGACTTCACTTTGTCGTCGTTGCCCGCCTGGCTGATGACCACGCCGCCCCACGAATGACCGACCAGCACGACAGGTCCTGTCTGCTGATCGATGACGCGCTTCGTTGCCGCGACATCGTCGGCGAGCGAACTCAACGGATTCTGCACCGCGACGACGTGCAGCCCATGTGCTTCGAGTAACGGGATCACGCGGTTCCAGCTCGATCCGTCGGCGAATGCGCCGTGTACGAGAACGACACTGGTGCCTTTGAGATCGGCTGGCGTGGCCGCGTGTGCAGCCTGCAGCGCAAAAAGTCCGCACAGCATCGTGGCGAACGCGAGGATGGTCCTGAAGCTTCTTGTCATTGTGTTGCCCCTGAGTACCGCGTTATCGATGGATGTTTTTCTGCTGCGTCAGTTGGGCGCTCCGTTGCGACGCATGCGCATGCATGCATCGGCAACGGAGCAGCGGCGATCACGAGTGCGCGTAGATCGGTTCGAGGCCGAGCACGTCCTGCTGAGGAGCGGGCGTTTGTGCGGTGTCGCGATGCGCACCCGAGTTCGATTGACCCGCTGCGACGCCGCCATACGCAGCACCGTTTTCAGCCTGAATACGCGACAGCGCGGCTTCGATGTTCTTCGGATATTGCGTGTTGTCGCTCGCCGGGTTGTAGCCGGCCTGTTGCAACTGGACCAGCTCGGCGCGCACCTGCGCGCGGGTCACGGGCTGGTTCGACTGCGCGAACGACACGGCGGGAGCGGCGATCAAGGCTGCAACGATGAGGGATTGAACGAGTTTCATGAGTATTCTCCAGTAGTGAAGCGGGTCTGCGTTGATGTCATTCCGGGCGGTCATCGCGCTTTGCGCATTGCATTCGCGATGCTTTCTCGCCCGGTCAGTCGCACTGTCATGAATCAACCTTGCGTGTCGTTATTTGAACCCGCTCACGTATCTGGCTTGTTTCCAGAATGCGCCGGAATGTAAGCCAGTATTTCTCTATCGCGGATATATACATTTCGGTACAAATCTCGGGCAGCGGGTTGCCAATGACAAACGCCACTGCGCCGCGAAAGCGCAGTGGCGTTGCCTGAAGCGCTGACCACGCGTGTCAGCCGAACGTGAACGAGAAAGCCTGCACGCCCGGATCGAGAAACTCGATCGTGAAGGTCCGGTCGCGCACGGCGTCGTGCTGACGCACGAGTTGATACAGGCGGGCGCTCGTCACGACGCCGCTGCCGTCGGCGGCAACATCGGCGCCATGCGAGTCGCCGGGCGCCGCGCCGTCGATCGTCACGCGAAAGCGCACGGGCTTGCCATTCACGCCGGGGCCGAGCACGAGATGCAGGTCGCGTGCATGGAATCGATAGGCGATGCGTCCATGCGCGTCGTCCAGCACGGCCGCTTCGCCGCCCACGATCCACTTCCCGCCGAATGCCCAGCTATTGAGCTGCAACTGCGACGGCACGGTGTACGCGGCAACGTCATCGGGCCGGAGGTCTTCCGGCGACGCGAAGCCGCGCGCCTGCTGATAACCCACGTAGGTCTCGCCCGATTCGACATTCGGGTTATCCGCGGCCGCCTGCGCGCCGGCGCCTTGAATGGGCGGCAGATCGCGCGCCTGCGTCGTGTGTCCCGACTCTGCCAGCAACTGCTGGATCACCTTCTCGGCTTCGGCATAGCCGCCTTCGCCGAAATGGTGATAACGGATGCGACCTTGCGCATCGACGATATAGAACGCCGGCCAGTACTGATTGCCGAACGCTTGCCAGATCTTGTATCCGTTGTCGATCGCGACGGGGTAGCGCACACCGAGGTCGGCGACGGCGCGCTTCACGTTCGACGGATCGTGCTCGAAGGCGAACTCCGGCGTATGCACGCCGACCACCGCGAGGCCATCGTTACGATAGCGGTCCGACCACGTCTTCAGATACGGCAGCGTGCGCAGGCAGTTGATGCACGAATACGTCCAGAAGTTGACGACGGTGACCTTGCCGCGCAACGCGTCGCTCGTGAGCGGCGGCGAGTTGATCCAGCTCTCGGCACCATCGAGCGAAGGCAGATGGCCTTCGACAGGCAGCGCGGACGGAACCTTCGCGCTGATGCGCTGGATGTGCGGCTTCAGCGTACGCGGCTGTTGCGTGTGGTCGGAACCAAGCAGGCCGACCAGCCGGCTCTCGACGCCCGTCGTCGATGCCGACGGCAACTGCGCGAGGGCGCGTGTATCGAAACCGAAGCCGATGGCCGTGACGCTCAACAGCACCAGCGCGCCCATCGCGCGGCGCACATGCTCGCCGAGACCGAGCGACCGCTTGAGTCCGTCGAGCGCCTGCTTGCCGAGCCCCGACACGACGGCGAGCGAACTCGCCGCGCCGAGCGCGTACGCGGTCAGTGCCGCCGCCGTCGCCCAGGTCGCGCCATGCAGCGCGGCGCCCGTGAGAATCAGGCCGAGAATGGGGCCCGCGCAGGGCGCCCACAGCAAGCCCGTCGCCACGCCGAGCAGCAGCGCGGAGCCGATCTGGAAACGCGTGCCGCGCATTTGCGACAGCGCGGCGACGCGGTTACCGATCCCGAAGAACGGCCGCGACAGACGCGCCGACAGCGCCGGGAACAGCAGCGATGCGCCGAACACGCCGAACAGCGCGAGCGACACCCACCGCCCGTAGTGGTTCAGTTGCGCGGCGCCGCTCAGGCCGGCAATGCCGACGCCCGTGACGAGCGCGAACGTGATAGCCAGGCCGAGCAGCAACGGCAGCCGGCCCGTCACGAACGGCTTGTCGGAACGGGCGAAGACAAATGGCACGACGGGCAGGATACATGGGCTCAGGATGGTGAGCACCCCGCCCAGAAACGCAATGACGATGAGTAACATGGAATCGACCTCCTGATCCGGAAACGGTTGATTCAACCGGTCTGCACGCAGCGCATGTCGATCGCGCGCGTGCCCTTGT
The DNA here is from genome assembly GCF_900100565.1 of Paraburkholderia steynii. Lineage (NCBI taxonomy): Bacteria > Pseudomonadati > Pseudomonadota > Betaproteobacteria > Burkholderiales > Burkholderiaceae > Paraburkholderia > Paraburkholderia steynii. The sequence goes on from NZ_FNDI01000004.1 coordinate 412,494, forward strand.
GACGGATTAAAGCCCGCACATGTATCCGGCGAATTTCAGGAGGGAGGGGTTGCGTATCGCGATGTATCGGCTGCGCCGCCGGATACATGGCGATACAAACGACGGCCGGGGCGGCCGCCGTTCGTTGGCGAGCGTGGCTAAAGCGTCGTCATGAAGACGCCGGGGACGCGCCACGCATCAGGCATGCTGCCTCGCGCGCGCTTCCTCGACAGCCTTCACCGTCGACGAAAACACATAGCCTTCGTTGCGCAGCGTCTTGATGTAGCGCGGCACGCGGGCGACGTCGCGGAGCCTTTGCCGCAGACGGCTGACCAGCAGGTCGATCGAACGGTCGAACGGTTCGGCGTTGCGCCGCTGCGTGAGATTGAGCAACTGGTCGCGCGTCAGCACGCGTTGCGGGTGATCGAGAAACGCGCGCAGCAGCCGGTATTCCGCGCCGCTCAACGCGACCACGGCATCCGCGGTGTCGAGCAGGTGACGCGCCGTCGTATCGAGCCGCCAGTCGCCGAAGCTCAGCATCTCCGTCGATTCCTCCACCAGCATGCCGGGCGGCAGCATACGCGTGCGCCGCAGCACCGCGCGGATGCGCGCGAGCAACTCGCGCACGGCGCACGGCTTGGCCAGATAGTCGTCGGCGCCCATCTCCAGGCCGATGATCCGGTCCATCTCATCGCAATGCTCTGTCACCATCATCACGGGTACGGCACGATGGCGGCCCGCGCGCAGCCCACGGCACAGCGCGAGGCCGTCTTCGCCCGGCAGCATCACGTCGAGCAGGATCACATCGGGCGTATGCCGGTCGAGCACGGCGTGCATGTCGCGTCCGCTGGACGCGAGCGAGACGCGCATGCCGTTTTTCTCCAGATAGCTGGCGACGAACTCGCGCATGCCGCGGTCCTCGTCGACGATCAGAACGTGGTCGGGTTTGTCCATGATGTCAGGTCAGGGGCGACGATTGGCGTGTCATGCTTGAACGCATCGGAGATCAAAGGCGAATGACTTGCTGGACCGCTTCGGCGAATGCCTGAGGCGCTTCCTGCGGCAGATTGTGGCCGATGCCGCCGCTCACGTTGCGGTGCTGATACTTGCCCGTGAACATCTTCGCGTACGCGGACGGATCGGGATGCGGCGCGCCGTTCGCGTCGCCTTCCATCGTGATGGTCGGCACACCGATGGTGGGCAGCGCCGCGAGACGCTGCTCGATCTCGTCGTATTGCGGCTCGCCCTGCACGAGGCCCAGACGCCAGCGGTAGTTGTGAATCACCACGGCCACATGATCGGGGTTGTTGAACGATGCCGCCGTGCGCTGATAGGTGGCATCGTCGAAATGCCATTTGGGCGACGCGAGTTGCCAGATCAGCCGGTTGAAGTCGTTGCGGTTGGCCGCGTAGCCCAGTTCGCCGCGCTCGGTGGCGAAATAGAACTGATACCACCACGCGAACTCCGCCTTGGGCGGCAAGGGCTTGCGGTTCCCTTCCTGGCTGCCGATCAGATAGCCGCTCACCGACACCAGCCCCTTGCAGCGCTGCGGCCACAGTGCGGCGATGATGCACGCCGTGCGCGCGCCCCAGTCGAATGCGCCGAAAATGGCCTGATCGATCTTCAGCGCATCCATCAGCGCGATGATGTCGACGGCGACGACGGCCTGCTGGCCGTTGCGCGGCGTTTCGTTGGCAAGAAAGCGCGTCGAGCCGTAGCCGCGCAGAAACGGCACGATCACGCGGTAACCCGCCGCAGCGAGGATCGGCGCGACGTCGACGAACGCGTAGATGTCGTACGGCCAGCCGTGCAACAGGACGACAGGCTGTCCGTCCTTCGGGCCCATGTCCACGTAGCCGACGTTCAGCGTGCCGGCGTCGATCTGCTGGATCGCATCGAACGACGTATGGTGAGCCGCTTTCTTTGCGGCGTGCGCGCTCTTCGTGGCTTGCGCGTGCGCGAGGTTGCCGAGGCCCAGTTCCAGCAGCCCGATGCCTGCCGCAGTCGTCCCGATCAGTCGACGGCGGCGCAGATTCACCGTGTCTTGCATGTGCGTACTCCTTTTTTTCGTACAGTTTTTTTGTCAGAGTCGTTCGGGCTTGCTTCGCTAACGCAAGGCAAGCTGACCGATCGCCGCTTCAAAGCATCGATGTGCAAAGATTAGACTGCGGGCTGCATGTGTTCCATACAATCTGCATCTAGCCAGCTGATTCATACGGATGGGCAACCGCATACGTTCGTATAGGTTACGCTGGGTTTCTCCCCAAACCCGTCGGTTCATGCGAACGGCGCGCTCATGCGATAGGCAACGGCGCGCTCAGAAACTGATGAATCTCCGCGACGACAGCGGCGCCGTCGCCGACTGCCGCCGCGACGCGCTTCGCCGATGCATTGCGCACATCGCCGATCGCAAACACGCCGGGTACGTTGGTCTGCAGCGCGAAGCATGCCGTATCGGCGCGCACGCCTGCCGCGAGGCCCGTTTTGACGAAGCCCCGGTCGTCGATCTCGACGCTGCAATCGCGCAGCCATTGCGTGTTGGGGTTCGCGCCCGTGAACAGGAACAGGTGCCGCGTATCGAAGACGAGCTCCCCTTCGGGCGTGTTGCATGTGACGGCTTCGAGGCCCCATTCATCGCTTCTGACGGACGCGACGACGGTCCGTGTATGCAGCACCACGTTACCCAGCGACGCAATACGATCGATCAGATAGCGCGACATGCTCGACTCGAGACTGTCGCCGCGAATCAATATGTGGACACGGCTCGCGTGTGTCGACAGGAACACGGCGGCCTGCCCCGCCGAGTTGCCGCCGCCGACGAGGACCACTTCCGCGCCACGGCACAGACGTCCTTCGATCGACGAAGCCCAGTAGTAGACGCCACGGCCTGCGACTTCGTCGAGGCCTTCGATGGCGGGCTTCCGGTACGCCGCCCCCGTCGCGATCACGACCGTGCGCGACGAGATGCGCTGGCCGCCTTGCAGTTCGAGCTGAAGCGGCGCCTGCGCACAGTCGAGCCGGTCGATGCGGGTGGGGATCACGACTTCCGCGCCGAACTTCACTGCTTGCGCGAACGCGTTCGCCGCCAGTTCGCGGCCCGACACGCCTGTCGAAAAGCCGAGGTAGTTTTCGATCCGCGCGCTGGCGCCTGCCTGTCCGCCTGGGCCGTGGCTGTCGAAGACGATCACCGACAGACCCTCGGATGCCGCATACACGGCAGCGGCGAGGCCGGCTGGTCCCGCGCCGACCACGGCAACATCATAGGTGCGCGCCGAGTCGAGTTCGGGCAGCAGGCCCAGGCGCGCGGCCAGTTGACGCTCATCGGGGTCTCGCAGCAGCGTGCCGTCCGCGAGCATCACGACGGGCACGTCGTCGTGCCATACGCCCCATTCTTCGAGCAGAGCGCGGATGTCGGTATCGGTCGCGGGGTCCGCGACGGAGTACGGATGACCGAGCCGATGCAGCAACCCTTCGAGCGCGAGCAGCCTGAGATCGCTGGATCGTCCGATCAGCACCGGGCCGGCGCCTTCGCGCACGAGGCCGAAACGGCGCAGCACCAGCGAGCGCATGATCCGCTCGCCCAGGTGCGCTTCCGCGACGAGCATGTCGCGGATCTGCTGTGGCGGAATCATTAGTGCGTCAACGTCGTCGAGTGCGAGGCCATCGGCGAGCGCAGGCTTGCCCGTGAGCTGCGCCACTTCGCCGAGGAACTGGCCTGCGCCCAACTCGACGATGGTCTGCGACCTGCCGAGCCCATCGCGCCGGGACAGCCTTGCACGCCCGCTGAGCAGCACGCGCATGCCGAGTCCGGGCTGGCCGATGCGGAACATCACCTCGCCTGCGCGCCAATGCTCAATCATGCCGAAGCGCATCATCTTTTCGATGTCGGCGGTGCTGAAGCGTGGGTAACGGTCATCGGCAGGCGCGGCCTTCGGAGCCGCATTCGAATCCGATTGCGGCTCCAGCGGGGAAGGACGCTTGCCTGCCTGTGGATCGTCGCTGTCGTGTCGATGCTGACTCATCGCATTCCTCTGTTTGCTATTGCGCTGGAATAATCGCGGCTATGGGGGCAAGGGTCAATCCAAACGAACGTATGATATGCACGCTCGCCTATATCGATTCCTTCGTTTATTCCCGCGTGCAACTTTAAGTTATTCCTGGTGTTTTAACGCCAGCCTGTTACGAACAGGTACATCGCGGACAAACGCGAGATACATTCGTCGTTTCTAATGAGTGGGACGCTTCTGGCCATTCGCTTCGCAAGCGGTCAAGCATTGCTCTGCCAGTTCGCTCACATCGATGTGCATAGCGTCATGCACGTCGATGCCCACTCCTTGGAAACAGGATGACAAAGCATGTCTTCAACTCCGTTCTCGCCGATGCGGCGTAACGTGCTGGCCGCCACGGCGGCAGCGGGCGCATTTGCGTTATTTCCCGAAGCGATTTACGCGGCGAATAACGCGGGGAATATCCGTCCATTCAAAGCCAATATTCCCGATAGCGACCTCGCTGATTTACGCCAGCGTCTGGCTAAAACGCGCTGGCCAGGTAAGGAAACGGTCACCGACGAATCCCAGGGCGTGCGGCTCGCGCGCATGCAGCAACTCGTTCAATACTGGGGCAGCGAATACGACTGGCGAAAGGGCGAAGCGAAGCTGAACGCCTTGCCGATGTTCGTGACGGAGATCGACGGGCTGGATATCCAGTTCATCCATGTTCGCTCGCGCCACAAGAACGCGATGCCGATGATCATGACGCATGGCTGGCCGGGTTCGATCTTCGAACTCATCAAGGCAATCGGTCCGCTCACCGACCCGACCGCCTACGGCGCCAGCGCCGACGATGCCTTCCATGTGGTCGTGCCGTCCTTGCCCGGTTTCGGCTTTTCGGGCAAGCCGACCACGCCGGGCTGGGGCTCGGATCACATCGCGCGCGCATGGGGCGTGCTGATGGAGCGGCTTGGTTATACGCGCTTCGTGTCGCAAGGCGGCGATTGCGGCTCCGTGGTGTCGCACCGCATGGCGATGCAGCACGTCAAGGGTTTGATCGGCATTCATGTGAACATGCCCGCCACCGTCCCGGCTGATATCGCGCGCTCGCTGGCGCTCGGCGATCCCGCGCCGGCCGGCCTGTCGCCCAAGGAGAAGAACGCATACGAGAAGCTCGCCGTGTTCTATCGCGACAACTGCGGTTATTCGGCGATGATGGTCACGCGTCCGCAAACGGTTGGCTATGCGCTCGCCGATTCGCCCTCCGGCCAGGCCGCGTGGATGTACGACAAGATCTCGCAGTGGACCTATAGCGGCGGCGTGCCCGAGCGCTCATTGACGCGCGACGAGATTCTCGACGACATCTCGCTGTACTGGCTGACCGACAGCGCGACGTCGTCGGCGCAGATCTATTGGGAAGACCACTCGAACAACTTCAATGCCGTCGATATCTCGCTGCCCACCGCGATCACCGTCTTTCCGGGCGAGATCTATCAGGCGCCGCGCAGTTGGGCCGAGCGTTGTTATCACAACCTGATCTATTTCAACGAGGTCGACAAGGGCGGCCATTTCGCGGCGTGGGAAGAGCCGCTGCTGTTCGCCCAGGAAGTGCGGGCCGGGTTCAGGCCGTTGCGTTGAGCCCGGGAAGATCGACCGGCGATCGCACGACGTCACAATATGAGCCCGGCGTCACATACGGGCGTTGCGGGGTGACAGGCACGGTACAGTATCGGGCCTGTTATGCCCGTCGCTGTGTCTGCAACGTCATCGCATGATCGATCTTCTTACCCGAAACTTCATTGAACTCAGCGCGGGAGCGCTCAGACTGCAACGGGCCGTAGCCGAAAGCGCTGCGCCCGTTCTCGTCGTTGGCCGTGCCAATGCGACTCCCGCCGAACTGGCCGTGTTGCAACGCGAATACGCACTGCGCGACAGGTTGCACGAAGCGTGGTGCGCCGTGCCGCTGACGTTGCAGCCGCATGGCAACGGCGCGTTGCTGGTGCTGGCCGACCCGGGCGGCGAGCCGTTGCACGCGCGGATGCAAGGTCCCGTTGGCCTGAAGGCATTCTTCGCGCTGGCTGTGAGCCTCGCGACCGCGTTGAGCGCGATGCATGCGGCGGGCGTGGTCCATCGCGCGCTGATGCCGCGCAGTTTCCTCATCGACGAAGAAAGCCGGGCTCGACTGGTGGGCTTCGGCTTTGCGTCGTGTGTACTGAACGACCTGGCGAGCGTGCCGGATGCCGACTTCGAATGGTGCGAAGCGAGCTTCAGTTATATGGCGCCCGAGCTTGGCGCGCGCATGAACGTGCGGGTCGACGAACGGGCCGATCTCTATTCGCTGGGTTGCATCCTCTATGAACTGCTGACGGGTGTCGTGCCTTTTGACAGCGCGACGGATGCGGCCGCGCGCGTCCACGCGCACGCGACGCATCGCCCGCGTCCGCCCGCCGAGTTCGCGGCGCACGTGCCGCCGCAAGTCTCGCAACTGGTCATGAAGTTGCTGGAGAAGGCGCCGGGGCAGCGTTACGCCAATGCCGCAAGCCTGCTCGCCGATCTGCGCCGGTGCGAGGACCTGCACGACCGTGCCGGGCACATCCCACCATTTGCGCTCGATACACACGCCGCGCTGCAATCGCTGCAGCGTGCCGACGGTGTGTTTGGACGTGAAGCAGAACTCGAAGCATTGACCACGGCTTACCGTATCGTCGCTGACGGCGGCAAGGCGCGCGTCGCATGGATCGCCGGCGCGTCCGGTATCGGCAAGTCGACCTTGCTGCAGGAAGCCGTCGCGCGCATTCGCCGCACGGACGCGCCGCTGCTTGCCGCGGGCAAGAGCGAGGAAGGCCGCCGCGCGACACCGTATGCGATCCTCGTGCAGGCACTGGAGCCCTTGCTGCAATACGTGCTGGGCTGCGCCGACGACGAATTCGCGCAGTGGCGCAACCGCATCCGTGAAGCGACAGGGCCGGCAGGCCGCACGCTCGCGGGTCTGTTGCCGACCCTCACGGCCGTGCTCGGTTCGCAGCCGGGCATCGGCGAGGCGCCGGACCCGCAGCCTTCGCTCGAACGCGAGCGCGTGCTGCAAGGCATGGCGCGCCTGATCGCGTGCTTCGCGACGGCCTCGCGTCCGCTCGTGCTGTTGCTCGACGACCTGCAATGGGCGGACGTCGGCACGCTGCATGTGCTCGAACGGCTGTTCAGGCACGCGGACGCGGCGCTGCTGTTCATCGGCGCATTCCGGGGCAACGAAGTCGGCGCGGATCATCCGTTGCGGGTCGGTCCGCTGGCGCACTCGCGCGACACGCTGCGCATCGAACTGGGACCGTTGAACGACCACGCGCTGCGCGAACTGATCGCGCTTGCGCTGCATCGGGACATCCACGCGCTCGCGCCGCTGGCCGACGAGATCGGCCGCAAGACCGGGCGCAATCCGTTCTTCGTTCGCCATCTGCTGCGCGTGCTCGCCGACGAAGGCGCGCTCGAATACGACCTCGAAGCAGGCGCGTGGGGATGGCACCTCGAACGCATCATGAGCCATCGCGGCGCGGACAACGTCATCGACCTGCTGACGCACAAGCTCGAGCAGTTGCCCGTGCCCGCGCAGTGCGTGCTGCGCACGCTAGCTTGCCTTGGCGACCGCGCATCGGGCGACATGCTCGCCATCGCCTCGGCGCTGCCAACCTGCGATACGGTTCAAGGCCTGCATGCCGCGCTCGAAGCGGGCAGCGTCTACCGCGACGGCGAGGACTGGGTGTTCTGGCACGACCGCATCCGCGAGGCGGCGTATGCGTCGATCCCGAAGGCCGACCGCGCGCCGCTGCATCTGAAGATCGCGCGGCGCATGCTCGCGCACCGCGCCGCGCAAGCCGACGTGTTCGCGATGGCCGTGCAGATCAATCTCGCGCGGTCCGCCGTCACGGACCCTGACGAGCGGCTCGCCTTCGCGCGCCTCAATCTCGATGCCGGGCGCCAGGCGAAGGCAGCGACGGCGCACCATTCGGCCCTGGGCCTGTTTCGCGCGGCGCTCGACTTTCTCGGCGACGATGACAACAGCGAAGAAGGTCTGACAGCCCGCATGCTGTGCGGCGAGGCGGAGTTCATGACGGGCGCGCTCGAACCCGCCGAGGCGCGGCTGTCGGCGCTGGAGCAGGTGGCGGGCGACGGCATCTTCGGCGCGGACCTGGCGCGGTTGCGCGCGGCGCTCTACACGACGCTCGGCCGCTACGATCTCGCGCTGCAAGTGGGGCTCGCGTTCCTGAGCAAAGCGGGCATCGACGTGCCGTTGCGCCCGAGTGTCTACGACGTCGACCGCGAATACGCGCGTCTGCGCGGTTGGCTCGACGAGCATGGCATCGACGGGCTGCGCCGCCTGCCGATCGTCGCTGACCCGTTGCGCCGCGCGATCACCGACATCTTCGCGGATCTGATTCCACCCGCGCTCTACACGGATCAGGATCTCGTCGACCTGATGCTGCTGCGTGCCGTCAATCTCGGGATCGAGCACGGCCACTCCGATGCGTCCGCGAACGTGTACACGTGCATGCAGCAGATTTTCGGCGCACGCTACGGCGACCATACGGCGGCGTTGCCGTTCGGCGAGCTGGCGCTGCATCTCGTCGACGAGCGCGGCCTCGCGCGTTATCGCGCGCGGGTCTATATGGTGTTCGGCACCTTCGTCGTACCGTGGGCGTTGCCGGCGAGAGCGGGGCACGACTACATCCGCCGTGCGTTCGATGTCGCCGTCCAAAGCGGCGATCACACCTTCGCGATGTATTGCCCCAGCAACCAGGTCACGGGGATGCTGTTCGCAGGCGAGTTCCTCGGCGACGTGCGCGCGACGATTGCGCGAGGTCTCGCGCTGGTGCGCGACGCGAATTTTCGCCTCGTCATCAAATCGTTTCTCGCGAAGTGGGCGTTCGTCACGGCGCTGCAGGATGGCGCGCCGGATTCCGACGAAGAGCCGCCGCCCGTTCCCGTCGAGGGCGCGCCCGTCACGCTGGTGGATCTCGCCTACTGGGTGTATCGCATGCAACGCGCGCTGCTGTTCGGCGATCTGCATGATGCCGTCGAGTCGCATCGACGGGCCGACGCCTGCGCGCACTTCGCGCGCTCGTTCGCGGAGCGCGCCGAGTTGCCGTACTACGGCGCGCTGACGCTGCTCGCGTTGCCCACGCGCGATGCCGCACAGCAAGCGGCGCTTCAGCGCCATATGGATCAACTCGATGTGTGGGCTCGCGCATGCCCGATGAACTTCGTGGCGCGCCGTGAACTGGTGCGGGCCGAATACTTGCGCGCAGTGGGCCTCTCGAACGAAGCCGGGCAAGGTTATGCGAAGGCCGTGTCGCACGCGCGCCGTCACGGCTTCACACAGGTCGAAGCGTTGGCCGCCGAACTGGCGGCGCGCTTCCATGCCGCGCGCGAGGAAGAGGTGCCCGCGCAAGCGTATCTGAACCATGCTCGCGGCGCGTGGCAGCGCTGGGGAGCGACGGGCAAGGTGCGCCAGTTGCAGGCGGACTACCCGGACTATTTTGAGTCCGATAGCAGCGCGCCGGGCGCGAGCCGTCTGCAGGAACTCGACGTTCAGGCCGTCCTGCGGATTTCCAATGCGCTTGCCAGCAACATCGTGCCGGCGCGTCTGGTGGAAACGCTGTTGCGCACGGCACTCGAAAGCGCGGGTGCCGAGCAGGGCGCGCTGGTGCTATTGCAACGCGGCGTGTGGCGTGTCGCGGCGCGCGCGCATGTGCTCGGCGGCGCCATCGTCGTCTCGCACGAAGCGGCCGATTTCTCGTCGGAGACGCTGCCGGTGTCGATCGTGCATGCCGTCGCGCGTACGCAGGAAAAGCTCGTGCTGGACGACGCGTGCGATTCGCCTGCCTATGCGCAGGACGACTACGTGCGGCGTCATCGCCCGCGCTCGGTGCTGTGCGTGCCGCTGATGCGTTACGCGATGCTCGTCGGCGTGCTCTATATCGAGAACAATCTCGCGGCGAACGTGTTCACGACGGCGAAAGCGGCGTTGCTCGAAGTCGTCGCTTCGCAAGCGGCGTTCGCGCTCGAAAACGCGCGTCTCTATGAAGAGCTGTTCGAGCAGAACCGGCAGCGCGCCAAGGCCGAAGACCAGTTGCGCAACGCGCTCGGCGATCTGGAGCGCGCGAGCCGTTTGAAGGCGATGGGCGAACTGGTCGCGTCGATCGTGCATGAAGTTGGTCAGCCGCTTGCTGCCGTCGATACGTCGGCGAGTGCGGCGTTGCGCTGGCTGAACCGCAATCCGCCCGAGATCGGCGAGACACGCGAGATGCTCACGCATATCGGCCTGAGCGCGACGCGGGCAAGGGCAATCATTCAGGGTCTGCGCGCGAAGGCGCGCAGAGCGGAGCCGCAATTCACGACGCTCGATCTGAACGAGGCGCTGCGTGAAGCGGCCGCGCTCGTCGCCGGGCAACTCGATGCCATGGCGATCACGCTGGAGTTGCGCGGTCTCGACTGTCCTGTGCAGGTGCGCGGCGACCGTATCCAGTTGCAGCAGGTCGCCATCAATCTGCTGACGAACGGCGCCGAAGCGATGGCGTCGCTCGCGCAGGGCGAACGCAAGCTGCGACTGATCTGTACATCGGATGACGGGGCGCCTGTTTGCGTGTCGGTGGAAGACCGCGGCAGTGGCATCGATCCGCAGATTGCCGGGCGCCTGCTCGAACCGCTTTTCACCACGAAGGAAAACGGCATGGGCATGGGCCTCGCCATCTGCAATTCGATCGTCGAAGCACATGGCGGCACGTTGACGCTGTCGCCGCGCGAAACGAAAGGCACGCGCGCGACGTTCACGCTGCCGCGCTTCGTCGCTTGAGCCGCCGCATACGATCGTATGATTGCCGCGCGTTCGCCGATGAGCGTCGTGGACCGTCGCGATCGCATTTGTTACCATCGCCGTCCGCTTGATTGCGCGGACGTTCGCGTCGTCGAAAACAGCAAAAACCAACGATGTCCAAATCCACGCCGTTCCAGACTGGTTCCCTTGAATCCGATGCCCGCCTCGTTTATGTCGTCGATGATGACGAGCTCGTTCGTGGCGCGCTCTCGGGCCTGTTGCGCTCGATCGACATCGACGTGCGCGCGTTCGCGTCGACAGAAGAATTTCTCGCTGCCGACAAGCCAGCCATTCCTTCGTGTCTCGTACTCGACGTGCGGTTGCGCGGTCAAAGCGGCCTCGCGTTGCAGCAAACGCTGATCGACGACGGACGCCTGCATATGCCCATCATCTTCATGACGGGCTACGGCGACATTGCGATGTCGGTGAAAGCAATGAAGGCCGGCGCGATGGATTTTCTCGCCAAGCCGTTCCGCGATCAGGACATGATCGACGCCGTGATCGCCGCGCTGGAGCGTGATGCGCGGCGCCTCGCGTCGGATCGCTCACTGCATACGATGCGCACGGCGTGGGACTCGCTGACGCCACGCGAGCGCGAAGTGCTGCAACTCGTCGCAACGGGGCTGTTGAACAAGCAGATTGCCGCGAACATGGGTATCGCGGAGATCACCGCGAAGATTCATCGCGGCCAGGCAATGCGCAAGATGAACTCACGTTCGGTCGCGGAACTGATGCGCAAAATGGAAGCGCTCGGCATCGTTCAAACGCCGCGATAGCCTACACTCGGCTAGCCGGAAAATGGCAAGTAGGGCCATATACGATCATATGATGGCGGGCAGGTGAGACGCGCCCTATCCTGAAGCTGCCGGGCAAGATTGGGATCCGCTCATTCGCTTGCCTGGTCATCAGTGAGAGTGTCCTTGTCCCTGCACAACAACGAGCTAGTCTCCATCGTCGACGACGATTCCCTTGTGCGCGCCGCGGCCGGCAGTCTGGTGCGTTCGTTCGGATGGGAGGCACGCGTCTTTGCATCCGGCGCGGACCTGCTTGCTTCCGACGTGCTCGAACGCACGCGTTGCCTCGTCTGCGACGTGCAAATGCCGGACATGGACGGCATCGAACTGCTCGACACGCTGGAGCGCAACGGTATGCGTATCCCCACGATCTTCATTACCGCCTTCGCCACGGTTCGCATACGCGAGCGCGTGCAGGCGGGTGCGGCACTATGCATGATCGAAAAACCGATCGATGCGTTGGAACTGGAGACGTGGATAGGTCGTGCGCTCGGATACGGATGACGATCAGGTCGTACTGTTGAAAGCGTTATGCGTGAGCGAATGCAATGCAACTGTAATCCCGATACATTTGGATACGTCGAGGAAAAACAGACGACACATTCGGCGCTTCTAATCCTTGGCAGGCATCGACGTTAGCTCGTTCGATGGCCTGCAAACCAGTTTCTACAACGACAAGGACAAGACAATGAACCTCCGCCAATTCGTGATGGGCAGCGGCCTCGCCGCCGTTATCGCATTCTCTTGCACGCAGGTGTTCGCTGCGGACGCGGCAGCATCGGCAACCGACACAACGGCGGCCGCTCCCGCTGCCACGTCGAAGAAGTCGATTCGCGTTGCGAATCGCGCGTTCTCGAAGACCGTTCAAAAGACGCTGTTGAAGACGAAGGGCCTGGAAGATACGTCGATCACGGCATTCGGCAACGCGAAGACGGGTCAGGTGACCTTGGCCGGACAGATTGCGAGCGAGGACCAGGATCACCTCGCCGTCGAAACGGCAAAGCAGGTGCGTGGCGTCACGGCCGTCGTCAGCAAGCTGACGCTGCGCCAGCAAGGCGGCGGTTGATCGCAGCGTAATACACGAAGGCGAACGGCCTTGCGGGCAGGTGTCCCGCAGGGCCACCGCCGTCAGAACAAAGACGTTTTCAGGCTATGGCCCGCGACAGGGACGGGAGATGAGTCGATGAATGCGCTATCCGAAGACAACATCGTGGTCCGCACGTTGCTGAATGTGCTGGACCCATCCACAGAACAGCGCGATGCGTGCGCAGTCAACCGTTATGCGGCGCTGAAGAAGCTGCGCGTCAGCATCCCTTCGCCTGTCGTTGAAGACACGTACGACGCGCCGTCCCGGCCCGCGCATATCGTCGTCGAGGAGCGGCTGTCGTCATGCACGATCAGCGTCTCGTGGAGCGATCCCTGCTCGGGGCGATACAACGCACAGATATGGCGCAGCGGACTCGCGCGCGACGCAGCCGTGTGCGCGCTGACGGGCCGCGCGATCAGCCGCGGCGACGAGGTGTTTCGTCCACGCGCGCATGACTTTCATGTGCCGTCCAACCGGCATCAGATGATCCTCGCCGCGACACTCGATCCGCACGCGGAACAGGCGGCTGCGTGAGGCGTATCATTTCCAGTCCGAATCTTTATCGGGGACAACATGACTGAACTATGGCGCTTGTCGGCGGCTGAACTCGCGAGGCGTGTTCGCAGCCGTGAGGTATCCGCGCGCGATGCGGCGCAATCCGCGCTGGCGCGTCTCGATGCAGTGAACCCGATCATCAACGCGGTCGTCGCGCACAAGCCCGAATGGGTGCTGCGCCAGGCGGACGAAATCGACCAGGCGATCGCGCGCGGCGAAGATCCGGGGCCGCTCGCAGGCGTGCCCGTCACCGTGAAGATCAACGTCGATCAGGCTGGCTTTGCGACCACAAACGGCACGCGTCTACAGGAAAACCTGATCGCCGAAACGAATAGTCCGGCCGTGGACAATCTGTCGAAGGCGGGCGCGGTGCTGCTTGGCCGCAGCAATTCGCCGACCTTCGCGCTGCGCTGGTTCACGTCGAACCAGGTGCACGGGCGCACGTTGAATCCGCGCGATGCAAAGCTAACGCCGGGTGGCTCATCGGGCGGCGCGGCTGCGGCTGTCACTGCGGGCATTGGGCAACTCGCGCTCGGCACCGATATAGGCGGCTCGGTTCGCTATCCCGCCTATGCGTGCGGCGTGCATGGACTCAGGCCGAGCTTCGGGCGTGTACCCGCATTCAACGCGTCATCGCCGGAACGCGCGATCGGCGCGCAACTGATGTCGGCAGCGGGACCGATTGCACGCACGATCGAAGATCTTCGTCTCGGCCTGCTTGCGCTTGCCGCGCCGGATCTTCGCGACCCCTGGTATGTGCCGCTGCCGCTGGAAGGGCGCGCCGTGCCGCTGCGCGCAGCGCTGTGCCTGCGACCTGGCGGTTTGCAGATCGCGAAGGAAGTCGAGGATGCGTTGCTCGATGCGGCGCGCCGGCTCGTCGATGCAGGCTGGACCGTCGAGGAAATCGACGACGTGCCGTCGATCCGTGAAGCCGGGCAATTGCAGGAGCGCTTATGGCTGGGCGACGGTTTTGACGCGCTGGCGGATTCTGTCGCGCGTGACGGCGATCCAGGCGCCGCTGCCGTCGTCGCGGCGGCGCGTCTGAAGGTACAGGGCCTGCCTGCCGATGTCATCAGCCGTTCGCTAGTGCGGCGCTCGACGCTGGTGCGTCAATGGCGTCTGTTCCTCGATCAGTATGCGGTGGTGCTGATGCCCGTCTCAGGCGAATTGCCGTTTCCCGACGACCTCGATCAGCGTGGCCCCGAAGGTTTCGACCGGGTATGGGAAGCGCAGCTCACGATGCGCGCGCTACCCGCGATGGGGCTGCCGGGCCTGGCTGTAACGACGCAACTGGTCGACGGCGTGCCCGTCGGCGTGCAGATCGTCGCGGCGCATTATCGCGAGGACTTGTGTCTGCTGGCGGGTGAAGCGATCGAAGCGCGCGGCGTACCGCCTTCGCCTATCGACCCTGTTGTTTGAGCTTGCCGGGCGGCAACTGCCGCCCGGTCCGCGCGCGCCCTCATCAACAATCACGAAAGGGGCGCGGTGACGGCCACGATTGCGGCGCCACGCAGCCGTTCGGCCAGATCGAGATGAACCGGGCGCCCGCCCCACCAGCGCGCGAACCCCGATTGCACGCGATGGCCGATCACCACGATATCGGCATGGAATGCTGCGACATGCAGCGGAACCACGTCGATAGTGCGTCCGAACTTGATGAAGCCATGCGCGGTGACGCCAAGATTCACGAGATGCGCGACTGCAACGTCGAGCGCGTGTTGCGCGTGTGCTTCCATACTGCTGCATGCGAGATCCGACAGCATGCCTGCACAGGTCGCATTGGCCGTGATCGAATCGACGACGGAAACCACATCGACGTGTGCGGACAACGCCAGCGACAATTGCGAGCAACGTTTCAGCGCGGCTTGAGCTTCTAACGTTTCGTCGTAGACAAGCAGCATTCTTGAAAAGGATGACATGTTCTTTCGAGGCCGTAACGGAGCGCGAAGCGGATCGTACTCCGATTGAAAGTGAGGATTTCGTAATGCGGGTCGCACGAATCCGATGCTGGATTTCGGGTGCTCTTCTCAACAACGCTTAGCCAGGTGGATCTATTCCACACACGTTTTTCTGGAAAAGGTGTTGTGAGCAAAGAGAACTTTTCTTCGCAGTACAATGCCGCCGCGCATGGCCTATCGGATCGGCGCGCCAGATGGAATAGACGATCGAGAACATCCAGTCGATCGGCGATGTGTCGCGAGGCAGCGTGTGTGAGTCTTCAAGCCCGCGCGCGCAGGCTTGATGAACGAGTTCTTCCGCTTCATATTCGTTCTCTGTCAGCCGTAACGCGAAAGACCAGAGCCGGGGAAGCATGTCTGGAAGAACGAGCGAAAAATCTATGCACTGCATTGCAATCGGGAAGCGGAATGACGGAGGGGAACTGTCTACTCTATCGCTCCCAATTGACGGATGCCTTGTCCATGCGGCGCATTTGTCTTGTCTGGGACGCGCATTCGAACGCTATAGACGTGAACGACAGCGGGTACGTATGCCCGGGAAGGTCTTTGAAACCGAATGTATCCGGAGTGGCGGCAGATACATTACGACATACTCCTGCGCTAAAACCAGGCTATAACCAGGCATCAGTCAGAAAGCGCGTTTTGGACAAGCGATCGAATTGCCTTGGACAATTTCCGAAAGAGTCGAATCACTACACTGAAAAGTCACAGGTTCCCGACGTTGGCGGAATCCGTTGGTGGGTTTCAAGCCGACATCGCGCGATCGAAACCCTTTCACTGTAGATGTAGAAGACTTTCAATCGGAAAGACCATGACCGAGTACTCCACAGCACTTTCGTCGAATGTCCGCAGTCGCTTTTTCATCGATGGCGAATGGGTGCTGAGCCACTCCGACGCACGCCATGTGCTGATCTCTCCCGCGACGGAAGAGCCATTCATGTCGGTTCCGCTCGCGGATTCCGTAGACGTCGAGCGCGCGATTGCGGCGGCGCGCCGGGCGTTCGACCACGGTCCGTGGCCGAAGCTATCGGGCGCCGAGCGAAGCATCTATCTGAAGCGGCTGACGGAAGAAATCCGCCAGCGCTTGCCCTTGCTCGCGCAACTGTGGACCGATCAGGTCGGCGCGCCGATTACGTTCGCGAATGGTCTGCTTCCCACGGGCATCACGCGCTTTGAGTTCTTTGCGTCGCTCGCAGAGACGTTCGAGTTCGAGGACCCACGACCGACGCGGCGCGGGCATGCGCGCGTGCGCCGCGAACCCGTCGGCGTCGCCGTGCTGATTGCGCCGTGGAATGCTACCTTCCCGATCGTGTCGCACAAGATCGCGGCGGCGCTGGCCGCGGGTTGCACGGTCGTCGTCAAGTCGCCGCCGGAGAGTCCGCTGGATGCGCTTGTCATCGCGGAATGCGCGGCGGCTGCGGGCCTGCCGCCGGGCGTGCTGAATGTCATCACGGCGGGCCGCGACGAGGGCGCGCAACTGGTGCAATCACGCGATGTCGACAAGATCAGCTTTACGGGCAGCGTCGCAACGGGGCAATGGATCGCACGCGCGGCAGTGGACCGTCTGGCTCGTGTGACGCTGGAACTCGGCGGGAAATCGGCGGCGATTCTTCTCGACGACGTCGATCTGCCTTCGGCACTGGCAGCACTGACACCGTTCACGATGCCGTTTTCCGGCCAGATCTGCTTCGCGCAGACGCGCATACTTGCGCCCAGGGCACGACATGACGAGGTCGTCAGCGCGTACGCTGAGATCATTTCGAAGCTGAAGCTTGGCGACCCGCGCGAGAGCGATACGCGCATCGGGCCGGTATTGAACGCCGTGCAGCGCGAGCGCGTGCGTGGCTATATCGAGCAGGGCATCAGTGAAGGCGCGCAGATCGTGTTGGGCGGTACTGGCAATGGTGGCTTCGAGAAGGGCTATTTCGTCGAGCCTACGGTATTCAGTCACGTCACGCCGGACATGACGATTGCTCAGCAGGAGATCTTCGGCCCCGTCGTTTCGATTCTTCCTTATGATGACATCGACGACGCGGTGCGTATTGCGAACGACACGCCGTATGGCCTTAGCGGCTCGGTTTATAGCAGCGATGTGGAGCGGGCCTACGCGCTCGCGTGCCGCATCCAGGCGGGCCATATCGGCATTAACGGAATCGAACTGGCTGCGAATGTGCCGTTCGGCGGTTTCAAGTTATCAGGAGTGGGCCGCGAAGGCGGCCGCGAGGGACTGGAGGCGTACCTCGAAACCAAGGCAGTGTTCATGCCGACGGCGGCTGGATGACAGGCAGAGAGGCGCGGGCGTGATCGATCGTTATAGTCGATTCGTTACGCGCGCGCCAAAGACCTGCGCATGCCCGTCCGTTTTGATTCATGGGACGTTTTCATGCACTTCGACACGCACGAGATCACTTTCGCTACTGGTCTGAGCGCGGGCGAGCGATGGTCGCACATCATGTTGAACAGCCACGGATTGAAATGCGCATTCGATCCGCGGCAGTCGATCGACTCGACCGTCAAGAGTTGGACCTTAGGCGCAGTCGGCGTCTCGCTTGCCGACTTGGCAACGCAGACGCTGTCGCCCGTCGGCGAGGAATTGCCGTCGTGGCAAGGCGGCTGGCTGTTCGTGAAGCTCGTGACGGAGGGGCATGTGCATGTGAAATCGCGCGGCCTGGTCGAGCGTTTCGACGCGGGCAGCATGTTCATCATCGACCCCGTCTATCCGTTTGTCGAAGTGTTCCCAGAGCGCGCGCGGATGACGGTGTTGCGCGTACCGAAAGCGCGTTTGCGCGAGCGTGGCGTGCATCGTTCGAGTGCGGGGCCGCTGGTGGGCGATGCGCTGTCGCCCGATGTTCGCGCGACCTGCGATCTCATTCAGTGCATCGCGCGGCAATCCACCGCGCCGAGCGTCATTGCGCAAAATATGATGGGAGAGCAACTGCTCGAACTCATCGAGTTCGCGATGATCGATCCTGGCGCGCGATCGAAGAGGCGGTGTCCCGAAGCGTTGATCCATCAGGCGAAGCGTTACATCGAAAGCCATCTTGGCGAGGCGGGGCTCGACGTCGCTTCGATTGCGTCCGGCGTGCATGTGTCTTCACAACACCTGCAGCGGCTCTTCCGTGTAAAAGGCATGTCGCTGATGCGGTATCTGTGGCAGACGCGGCTCGAGCGCGCGGCGCTGTTGCTGCGAACGCGCGGCGCGCACGACAGTTCGATTCAGGAAGTTGCATGGCAATGCGGATTCACCACGGCAGCGCATTTCAGCCGCCTGTTCAAGCGGCAATACGGCGTGTCGCCATCGGATTTCCGCTTTCTGGGCAATCACTTTTAAAAGCATTTCACTCACAGGGAAACGTCGTGAACAAGGCATTTTTCGCAGCATTGGCATTGAGCAGTGCAATCGCATCGACGGGGTTGCACGCGGAAACGATCAAGCCCGTCAAGGTTTCGAAAGCCGAACTTGCGGGCGCGGTATTCAACCGGAACGACGCGGTCAAGAAAGACGAAAACGGTCAGCGAAGTACGGACGTGGTCACCTTCACGTCGCCGGATAACGCCTATCAGACGGGCGTCTACAAATCGGGTCCGTTGCACGAGGAGATCAAAGGTCCGCAAGGTCTGCCTTATACGGAGTTCCTCTATTTTCTTTCGGGCAATGTGAAGCTGACGTCGTCGGACGGTTCGGTGATGGTCGTGAATACAGGCGAAGCCGTTACGCTGCCGAAAGGATGGACGGGGCAGTTCGACACGCAGGGTTACACCAAGCTCTACGTCACCTACGATGCGGACGAAGCGAAGAAGTAGTAAGACGGTCCGAATGGCCGAACCCGTTTCCCGGACCGGAATCCACGACGTTTTTGTATCCCAATGTATCTGCGCCGCCGCCTGATACATAACGACTCATTGGCGGACATTGCGGACAAACCGCAGATACGTCCGACATGTTTAATACCTCCATGCCAGCTGTTCTGGCGTTGCGAACGGGAAGCGCGAACAGGCGTTCGCGTGAAACGCACTGAGCCGACGCTCGCGCTGTGCGCGTTCCGCGTGCTGTCGAATCAACAGGCTGCGCATCTGACAAGAGCGCGCAGATGTCATCCAAGCAACCGTACCTGAGGAAAAAACATGTCGGATCAGATCAACACGCGGCGCCGTCGTCTGCTCGGGACGACCATTGCAGGCATCGGCCTGATGGAACTGGGCCTGAGCGGGCTCGCCAACGCGCAGACCAGCGTCAAGACGGGTGGACGTGCCGCTTCGTTCGATACGATCAAACAGATCAACGCGGGCACGCTGAACATCGGCTATGCGGAAGCGGGCCCGCAGAACGGCCCGGTCGTGATCCTGCTGCACGGCTGGCCTTACGACATCTACAGCTTTGCCGAAGTCACGCCGCTGCTGGTTGCGGCCGGTTATCGGGTGATCGTGCCGTATCTGCGCGGCTACGGCAGCACGCGCTTCCTGTCCGCGGATACGCCGCGCAACGGCCAGCAAGCCGTGATCGCCGTCGACATCATCGCGCTGATGGACGCGTTGAAAATCGATAAGGCCGTGCTGGGCGGGTTCGACTGGGGCGCGCGCACGGTGGACATCATCGCGGCGCTGTGGCCGGAGCGTGTCAAGGCGCTGGTGTCGGTGAGCGGTTATCTGATCGGCAGCCAGCAGGCGAACCACGCGCCGCTGCCGCCGAAAGCGGAGTTCGCGTGGTGGTATCAGTTCTACTTCGCTACGGAGCGCGGTTATGCGGGCTACGACGCGAATCGCCACGACTTCAACAAGCTGATCTGGCAACTCGCCTCGCCGAAGTGGAATTTCGACGACGCGACGTTCGATCGCACGGCCGAGTCGTTCGCTAATCCGGACCACGTTGCCATCGTGATCGACAACTATCGCTGGCGTCTCGGTCTGTCACGCGGCGAGGCGAAATACGACGAACTCGAAAAGCGCCTCGCGGCAGCGCCGACCATTTCGGTGCCGACCATCACGATGGAAGGCGATTCGAACGGCGCGCCGCATCCGGACCCGTCTGCGTACGCGAAGAAGTTCACGGGCAAGTACGCGCACCGGAACATCGGCGGCGGCGTCGGGCACAACCTGCCGCAGGAAGCGCCGAAGGCATTTGCCGACGCGATTATCGACGTAGCGCGTTTCTGAACGGACGACCGGGGAGCCATCCAATGCGAGCCATCCGGACCGCGTATGTTGTCCTCAGCACGGCGCTGCTGCTCGGCGCCGTGTCGGCGGATCAGGCAGTTGCCGAATCCGCCAAGCCTGCCGCTGCAACGAAACCGGCATCGCCGATTTACGGTGTCACGATTCCCGACGGATACCGCAAGTGGCAGATGATCGCGCCCGCCGAGGAAGCCGCGCCGCTCGACGAACTGCGCGTCGTGCTCGGCAATCCCGCTGCGATCAAGGCGATCGAAAGCTCGACGCTGCCGTACCCGGACGGCACGATACTCGTGAAGCTCGCGTACAAGCGCAAGCAGTCGCCCGATTTCGAATCCGCGACCGTGCCGGGACAGGCGACCACGGTGCAGGTGATGGTGAAGGACTCGCGACGCTATGCATCGACGGGTGGTTGGGGGTTCGGGCGCTTCATCAACGGACAGCCAGCCGACCTCGCGCAGCACCAGACGTGTTTCGCCTGTCACGCGGCACGGGTGAAGGACCGCGACTACGTCTTCACGCGGTACGCGCCGTAAGCGCGGGCGGGGATTTCCAGGTAGTGGGATTCCGACGCGCCTAAAGGCTGTGTGGGATAATCGCGGTTTGCCCAGGGCGCGACTCACGAGGTTGTTCGCACGGGCGCAAGAAGGGCCATTATTCCCGCGGCCCGCTTTCTCTCTGCGATATTTCACCCACAACCACGATGCCCGCATACCGTTCCAAAACCTCCACCGCCGGCCGCAACATGGCTGGGGCGCGCTCGCTGTGGCGCGCCACCGGCATGAAAGACGAAGACTTCTCGAAGCCGATCATCGCGGTGGTCAATTCGTTCACCCAGTTCGTGCCCGGACACGTTCACCTGAAAGACCTGGGCCAACTCGTCGCGCGTGAAATCGAAGCGGCGGGCGGCGTTGCGAAGGAATTCAACACCATCGCCGTCGACGACGGCATCGCGATGGGCCACGACGGCATGCTGTATTCGCTGCCGAGCCGCGACATCATCGCGGACTCTGTCGAATACATGGTCAATGCGCACTGCGCCGACGCGATGGTGTGCATCTCCAACTGCGACAAGATCACCCCCGGCATGCTGATGGCCGCGATGCGCCTGAACATTCCCGTGATCTTCGTGTCCGGCGGCCCGATGGAAGCCGGCAAGACGCGCCTCGCGAACCCGAAGACGGGTACCATCGAGTTCAAGAAGCTCGACCTCGTGGACGCGATGGTGATCGCCGCCGACCAGTCATACTCCGACGCCGACGTCGCCGAAGTGGAGCGCTCTGCGTGCCCGACCTGTGGCTCGTGCTCGGGCATGTTCACGGCGAACTCGATGAACTGCCTGACGGAAGCGCTGGGTCTTTCGCTGCCTGGTAACGGGACGGTGGTCGCGACGCACGCGGACCGTGAGCAACTGTTCAAGCGCGCGGGGCGCCGTGTGGTGGAACTGGCGCGCCAGTACTACGAGAACGAAGACGAGCGCATCCTGCCGCGTTCGGTCGGCTTCAAGGCGTTCGAAAACGCGATGACGCTCGATATCGCGATGGGCGGCTCGACCAACACGATCCTGCATTTGCTTGCTATCGCGCGGGAAGCGGAAATCGACTTCTCGATGACGGACATCGACCGTCTGTCGCGGATCGTGCCGCAGTTGTGCAAGGTCGCGCCTAACACGAACAAGTACCACATCGAAGACGTGCATCGCGCGGGCGGCATCATGGCCATCCTCGGCGAGCTGGATCGCGCGGGCAAGCTGCACACCGACGTGCCGACCGTGCATGCTCCGACGCTCAAGGACGCGCTGAACCAGTGGGACATCGCGCTCACCGACGACGAAGCCGTCAAGACGTTCTATATGGCCGGCCCCGCCGGCATTCCGACGCAGGTCGCGTTCAGCCAGAACACGCGCTGGCCGAGTCTCGATCTCGATCGCGCGGAAGGCTGCATTCGTTCGTATGAGCACGCGTTCTCGAAGGAAGGCGGGCTTGCGGTGCTGACGGGCAACATCGCGCTCGATGGTTGCGTGGTGAAGACGGCGGGCGTCGACGAAAGCATTCTGGTGTTCGAAGGCTCGGCGCACGTGACGGAGTCGCAGGATGAAGCGGTGGAAAACATCCTCAACGACAAGGTCAAGGCGGGCGATATCGTGATCGTGCGTTACGAAGGGCCCAAGGGGGGTCCCGGCATGCAGGAGATGCTGTACCCGACGAGTTATATCAAGTCGAAGGGGCTCGGCAAGGCGTGCGCGCTGCTGACGGATGGGCGCTTCTCGGGCGGTACGTCGGGGCTGTCTATTGGTCATTGTTCGCCGGAAGCGGCGGCGGGTGGAGCGATCGGTCTCGTGCGGGATGGCGATCGTATTCGTATCGATATTCCGAACCGTACGATCGATGTGCTGTTGTCGGACGAGGAGCTCGCGCGTCGTCGTGCAGAGCAGAATGCCAAGGGCTGGAAGCCGGTTAAGCCGCGTCCGCGGAAGGTGTCAGCTGCGCTGAAGGCCTATGCGAAGCTCGTGATGTCGGCGGATAAGGGCGCGGTGAGGGATTTGTCGTTGCTCGATGATTGATCTTGTTTGGATGCCGGGTTGGTGTTTTTGACTTTGCGCTGGCATCCGCGGTTTGGTTTCCTGGCGGGGGCGGTTTGGTTTTTATGGGTTTTCGCTGGCATCCGCGATTCGTTAGCGTGCTTCAGGCGTCGCCCCTGTGCGGGGCGGCACCTACTTTTCTTTGCCGCCGCAAAGAAAAGTAGGCAAAAGAAAGCGGCTAACACCGCCAACATTTCTTCTTGCCTGAGGGCCCCCACAGGGTCTTACGCTTCACACGGCAATCACGTGACCCATGTTCGTTGCCAACGCTCTTGCACTGCGCCTCATCCACTTCATGCACCCGCGCTGCAGCACGCCTTGCCAGGTAGTCCACCGCCGCCCAGGTGGCAAACTGTGTGTAGGCCGTAGTGCCACATGCGCCTCACTTCGGACCGATAGCGCGTGCGCTCCACCCTGTAAGAGCGCCAGGCTATACCCCGCGACAACCTACACACAGTTTGCCACCTGGGCGGCACATACCATTCGCTGCCGCCTGCTCGAGTACGGGTATTCGAAGCGGGTGAGGCGCTCATTCGAAGCGTTGGCAACGAACGCGAACAGCAATGCTGCCGTGTGAAGCGTAAGACCCTTTGGGGGCCCTCAGGCAAACACAAGAATCAGCGGTGTTAGCCGCTTTCTTTTGCCTACTTTTCTTTGCGGCGGCAAAGAAAAGTAGGTGCCGCCCCGCACAGGGGCGACGCTTGAAGCACGCTAACAAATCGCGGATGCCAACAGCAAAAACAACCAAACCACCCAGCGTCGCAGACGACCAAACGCAGATACCGCCCCGCACAGGGGCGACGCCTGAAGCAAGCTAACGCATCGCGGATGCCAGCAGCAAAAACAAGCAAACCACCCAGCGTCGCAGACACCCAAGAGCAGAGACACTCCCTGCAGAGAGCGGGACAACGCTAGCAAACCAAAAGCAAACCGCGAACCCAACCCAGCAACAGCATCCGCTCGGGCCGAAACCGTAAATCTTTCAGCGCCTGGCGCCCCAATGACCCTCGATCAATTCGCCGCCGCGTCGATCCTCCCGAACACCCCCGTCGTCTTGCTCGGCCCCGCCGCATAGAACAGCGTGTTCTTCGGCTGAATATCGACGTCGTTGCCAAAGCTGATCCCCCACAGCCCGTGCTGGGTGAACGGCTGACCATCGTGCAGCGTGAGCTTGCCAAGATCCTTCGCGCTATTCGGATCGAACGCTTCGATCGTGCCGTCTCCAAAATTGCCAACCAGCAGATCGTTGCTCAACGTGCCGAAGTTCGCAGGTGCCTGCGCGAGCCCCCACGGCGCATTCAGCACACCGCCCATACCGGCGAACTGCTTGACGAAGTGGCCGCTGAGATCGAACTCGTCCAGCACGCCCAGCCCGGCTCCGACGACCTGCGCGCTCGCCGTCGCGTTCTGCTTCGCATAGGTGACGAAGATGTTGCTGCCGATCGCCTGAATGCCGAACGGCGCAAAGCCTGCCGGTAGCGTCGGGTCCTTGAACTGTCCGTCGAGCTGGACCTTCGTGAACGCGGTATTGAACACGTCGATCTTGCCGTTGTGAAAGTCCGCCGCGTACAGCAGGTTCTGGCCGTTCACGGCGGCTGCCGTCAAACCTTTGTAGTTGGCGCCTGCGCTGCCGTCATCGAATGCGGTGACGGCCTGCGTCGGCAGGACTTTCGGTGACCAGGCGGCGATCGTGCCTGCGTCGGTGGCCCAGACGAAGACAGCGCTGCTGCTGTTGCCGCCGCTGCTGATGGTGAAATCCGTAGTGGAATTGAAGATGATGCCCGTCGGTCCGGCGGGACCGTTCTTGCCATCAGGAATCGTCACGACGAGCGATTGCACGACACCATTGCCGTCGTAGAGCGTCGACTTGTGAGTCGTATTGTCCGACACCCAGAAGGTGCCCTTCGGATTGAACGCCACGCCCCAGCCGTTCTGAAGGTTCGGATCGGTATGCGCGGCCGCCGTGCTGCCATCAGAAACCAGTGCAGTCGACGTGAACGGGCTGGGGGGCGGCGCGGGCGGCGCCGACGAATCGTTTCCGCCACCGCATGCGGCGAGGCCGGCTGCCAGAACGCCGGCGAGTGAAACTGCGAATAAAGGTCTATAGGTCTTCATCATCGACTTCCTCAATCGTTGTGATACGTATAGATAGGATCGCTAATAAATAGAACTGAGAGGTTCTTGGGCGATTCAAACGGTCCGCTTGAGATAGGACCTCTCTCCATAACAACTGTCGCGGCCCGCCTATTCCAACGTTTTTTGCTTATTGCGTTCGAGCGTTGCATCCAGGTCACGCCTTCGCATGTGACGATGCGACTTCGCAGCGCGTGCTGAAATGCGAAGCGCCCAGTGCTATTCATCAGATCATCGATATTTCTGGCGCGTGGACGGAATAAGCGGAATTCGTCAGGCGTTCTTCGAAATACAACCGCCAACGAAACATGGAAGGATGTTATGAATTCATTAGCCGAACCCGTTATGATCCGCGCCGCGCGTTCGCTGGGTGCAATGGAAAAGTTCTTTTATCTGTTGAATCAGAGTCATCCAAACCATTTCGCCATGGTTGGCGAGGTGTCGGGACCTACGCGCGTGGATCAGTGGCAGGACGCGCTCGATCTGGTCGCGCACCATTCGCCGCTCGTGTGGTCGCGCGTCGAACGGGGCAGCAACGGCGCGCCCGCATTCGTGCCCGTTCCGCATGGTTCGGTGCCGATGAAAGTGGCGCGGGTTGGTTCGACGAACTGGACGGATGAAGTCGCCGCGCAAATCGCGCAACCCTTTGATGAACTGCATCCGCCGCTGCTGCGCGCGACGCTGCTGCATGGCGAAGTACGTTCGATCATCGTGCTCGTCGCGCATCATTCGATCGGTGACGGGCTGTCACTGACGTCGTTGCTCGGCGATCTGCTGCGCGCGGTGGCGGGCGAAAATCTGATGCGCAGCGGGGAGACCAGGGCGCTCGAGCGGTTGATCGAACTGAAGCATGGCGCGCCGAAGCTTCCTTCGAACGCGCCCGTGCCGTCGGATGAGCCCATGCGTGCGCCGCTGGAGATGCGGCGGCCGGACGGGTCGGCGCCGCATGTCGAGTCGCTGCGTCTGACGTCGACGATGACGCGCGCGCTCCGCGAGCGCTCAAGGGCCGAGCGTACCTCGGTTCAGTCGGCGTTGATCGCGGCGTTCACGCGGGCAATGTGCTTTCTGAATGCCGATGCGCAAAGGGAACCGCGCGTACTATCGCCCGTCGATTTGCGGCGTCGCCTGCTCGACGGCAGCGATCATCTTGCGATGTGTGCGAGTGGCGTCGTTCACGCCGACGACGGTCCGCGCGACGCGGGCCTGTGGAGCCGCGCGCGCCACGCCGGACAGGCGTTCGCTGATATCGAGTCGACGGATGTACTGGCAGAGCGCGTGCTGACGGCACACGCGCTGCTCGACACCGTGAATGGAACGGCCGACGCGAAAGCCGTTTTCGCGCAGGCATTCGCGAACGATGCAGTGGTCACGAATCTGGGCGTCGTGAATCTGCCGAAGCGGTTCGGCCCGCTCACGCTCGACGCGGTCTGGGGCCCGTCGGTTTCGGTGGGTGTCGTCGATGAACAGGTGATCGGCGCGGCGACGTTCGACGGGCAACTGCATCTGGTGCATACGAGTTATACGCCCGTGCTGGGGCTGCTCGACCAGATGGTGGTGGAAATCACGGCGGCGCTAGCGGACGAAAACCCGGACGAAAGTGAGGACGAAAGCGCGGAAGCAGGCGCGGACACCCGCGAATAGCCGTTGTCGACATGAAGGAGAAGGGCGGCGAACTCAATCGTCGCAGCGCACGTCCTTCTTCTGCACGACGATAATCACGGGATACGTCTGGCCATGTTCGAGTTCGATGCGCGCGACCACCGACATCGTCGCGCTGTCGATCTCGTCGTACACGCTCACCTTCTCTTTGCGAAGGTTCTCGACGCCGACGCAGCCGCTTGCGCGCCCATCGTCGTTCACGTGGCATTGGATCGGGTGCTCGGAAATGTAGCGATAGCGGTCGCGGTCGGGCGTCGCGAGATATTCGCGCATGCTGTCAGCCGCTCCGCCAACGCCCGTCACATAGCCAATCGCGCAACTGAGGTTACCGTTCGAGCCGGAGTCCGCGGCAATCGCAGCCGTGCTCGCGACGGCGATTGCCGCCGCGAGTGTCGATGCAGGAAGGAATTTCATCGCGCAGTGTGCCTCGCAGTTTGCCTGTTACGATCGAAGTGCTGGATTGTAACGGCAACGCGCGAAACGGGTGGCGCTACGCGAGGTTCGGCGGCGCGGCCTTCAGCACGTCCACGTGCTTTGGAATCAGCCCAAGCTCGAGAAACGTATCCGCAATCTGCTGCTGTTCGGCGAGGATCGCGCGCGTGATGGGCTGGGTGCCGAACTGCTGGCGCGCCACGACCACATCGACGACGGGTTTCGGCAAGCCCCACAACTGCGCGAGTTCGCTCGCCAGTTGATCCTTGTTCTGCCGGCCCCAGTCGTCGACCTTTCCGAGTTCCTCGATCACGATGCGGATCACGTCGGCGTTTTTCGCGGCATACGTCTGCGACGAAAAGTAGTACGCGCGATTTCCCACTACGCCGCTCGCATCCGCAATCACGCGAGCGCCGAGCGATTTCTCCGCTGCGGCGAAGAACGGGTCCCAGATGACCCATGCGTCGATGGAGGCACGCTCGAACGCGGCGCGGGCATCGGCGGGCGCGAGGAACACGAGGTTCACGTCGGCATACTGCAAGCCGTGCTGGCGCAGCAGCTTCACCAGAAA
This sequence comes from Paraburkholderia steynii, assembly GCF_900100565.1. Taxonomy (NCBI): domain Bacteria; kingdom Pseudomonadati; phylum Pseudomonadota; class Betaproteobacteria; order Burkholderiales; family Burkholderiaceae; genus Paraburkholderia; species Paraburkholderia steynii. The sequence goes on from NZ_FNDI01000004.1 coordinate 440,266, forward strand.
GTAGTGGACGTTGCTGCCTTTGTTGAGCGCGATCCGCTTTCCCTTCAGATCCGCGACCGTGCGGATGGGCGAGTTCGGCGGCACGAGCACGGCTTCGGATTGCGGCCGCGTCACCGTCGCCGCCACGTACGCGAGCGGCGCGCCCGCGGCCTGCGCGAAAATGGGTGGCGCTTCGCCGACGTCGCCGAAATCGATCGAACCGACGTTCAGTGCTTCCAGTTGCACAGGGCCCGTGGAGAACTCGGTCCAGCTCACGGTTACGTTGAGTGGCGCGAGCCGCTTTTCGAGCGTGCCGCGCCCCTTGAGCAGATTCAGATAACCCTTCTGGTTGCCGATGCGCAGCGTGCGCGGTGAACCTTGCGCGAAGGCGGCGGGCACGGCCGCCGCCGCAGCGGCAGCCAGCGACTGTTTCAGAAACGAACGTCGGTTAGTCATAGACATGGCGAGTGTGCGCGCTTAGTGCTGCGGTGCGCCGTCCCATGCGGGCAGCGTTGCGCCGTGATAGACGGTCAGGATCGACGAAGCGACATTGGTTTGCTGATAGCTGTCGACCAGCGTCTTCACCCAGGCCGCTTTCGCATCCTTCGCATTGACCGCGATGAAGTTGCGATACGGATTGCCCGGCACTTTTTCCTGCGCGATCCGTTCTTGCGGAATCTGGATGCCTGCCTTGATCGCCCAATCGGTGTTGACGACGGCTGCGTCCACATCGGTGATCGCGCGGCCCACGATCCCCGCGTCGAGTTCTTTGATCTGGATGTGCTTCGGATTGTCCGCGATGTCGCGAGCCGTCGGCAGCAGGCCGACGTCGGGACGCAGCTTGATGAGCCCGTTGGCCTGCAACAGCAGCAGCGCGCGGCCTTCGTTGCTCGGGTCGTTCGGCACGCCGATGGTCGCGTTTTGCGGCAGGGCTGCGACCGACTTCACTTTGCGCGAATAGAGGCCGATAGGCTGCACATAGGTGAAGCCGACAGGCACGATGTCATAGTGGCGCGCGGCGATCTGCGCATCGAGATACGGCTTGTGCTGGAACGAGTTGGCGTCGAGATCGTGTTGCGCGAGCGCCTCGTTGGGTTGCGTGTAGTCGGAGAAGGTCGTGATCTTGACCTTGATGCCGTGCTTCGCCGCGTTGGCCGCGACTGCGCGCCACACGTCCTCGTCTTCGCCGGACATGATGCCGACGCGTACCGTCTGGTCCGCGGCGAGTGCCGCTTGTGCGCTCACAATCCCGCATGTCAGCAGAACGGAGAAGAGTGCGGCTTTGAGCGTCCTGGTTGTTTTCATGATTCAGAAGTCATCGGTTGAAGATGCCGAGATCGTAGAGAGCCGCTCGTGGCCGCGCAAATAATATCGAGCGCTATCGTTATCGCGTATGAGCGCAAGCGTTCCAAGGCGGTCCAATAGCGCGTTTCGTTGGGTTTCAGTCCAGCGAACGGTGGGATTGCGGGGTTCCGAAGTAGCTGAGGGCGAGCGCGGCGGCTGCCGTCGTCAGGAAGTCGCGCAGAGCGCGCGACTGCGTGAAGGATGCAAAGCGTCGAAGCTGTGCCATTGATCGCCCTCGCGCCTGGCTGTGATCGAAGCCTTCAATGTAGCGAAGCCGACCACGCGAGCGAACCAATCAATGTTCAGAATCAAAGCAGTTTCGGCGCTTTGGGTGCCGTTAGCGGTTGCGTGTGCCGCTGGGCATGCGGCGCGCCTTGCGGCGTTGCGCGGCGAGCACGTTGGCCGAGAAGGGATCGTTCTCAGGATCTGCCAACGAAAAATGGCGCACTGGGACGCGATGCGCGCTCGGACGAATGAGTAAGCAATCTTTCCAGCGGCGAGTTGACCTAATATTGCGCAACAGTCACGGGAGGGCATGCGATGCCGTCAACGTCCGCCATCGCGTATGTTTTTGTTGCGCTGCTCGCGCTGGGTGGGGCTGCGTCGGCGCATGCGGCCAATGCCGCCGACACCGCGGCAAGCGAACCCAAAACGCTCAAGGAGCGTTTGGGCGACAAGGCAAGCGACGACCAGCGCGTCGACAACTGCAAGGTGCCCGTTGCGGAGCGGGGCAGCAAGCTGCGCCCGGACGACTGCATGCACAGGCGCAGTGCTGCAAATTAGCGCCGCCGCGTGGGCGGCGGTATTGCGCAGCTAGTGCGAAACCTTCGCTGGCCGCTGCCGGAAAAGCGTCCCGCAAACCAGAATGAACAGTACGAGCGCGATGGATGCACCATAGCGGCTCATCGCGAGACCGCCGTTTGCGATCGGCTTGTCGAGAAAATCGCCGACGACGGCGCCGAGCGGACGCGTCAGGATGAACGCGGCCCAGAACAGCAAGGTGCGCGGCATCCGTGTCGCGTAGTACGCGATGACGATCGCAAGCAGCAGGCCGCCGTAGATCAGCGCCGCGCCGGCGTAGCCGAGACCTTCGGTGTCGGCTGTCCAGTCGCCGAGCGCGGTGCCGAGCGTCTGCGAAAACATGATCGTCACCCAGTAGAACATTTCGGCTTTCGAGGACGAAACGGTCGTCACGGATACCGACCCCATCGTCCGATACCAGACCAGCAGCGAGGCGAGCAGCAGCCCCAGCAGCAGCGCGCTGCCGCCCGCGTAGCCAATGCCCAGCGAACGGTCGGCAAAATCGGCGAGCGTCGTGCCGACGGTCGTCGTCGCGATGATCGTGACCCAGTACAACACGGGATTGAAGCGGTCCGCCTTGATCTGCGCGGTTACGGCGACCAGAAAGATGACACCGAAGATCAGCGTGCTGACTAGATAGCCGAGGCTCATCGACATCGAAGCGGCATCGCCGCCCGTTTCGCCGAGTGTGGTGGCGGCAATCTTGATGATCCAGAACGCGAGCGTGACCTCGGGAACCTTGGCGACGGCGTTATTCAGTTTTTCCATGGCGTCGGGCGTGAAAGTGAGTGAAAGGTGCGTCGCGTCGAGCGTCGTATTTCGCTGCAGCGCGGCACAAAGGCCACAGACTAGGGGGCGTCTGCTTAAGAGAGCCTTATTTCCTCTGCTTTCAACCGGGTCATATCCGCCATGGAACCCGTTAGCGCCGCCATGGAACCCGCGAGCGTCAATTCAGGCGGGCCTTGGGCATCGCGACGATCACGCGCGCCCACAGCCCGCCTTCGGGATGATTGCCGAGCTTGAGTTTCGCGCCACAATGCTGCGCGAGCCGGCTGACGATCGCGAGCCCGAGTCCCCAATGCTCGCCGTGCGCCATGAGTGGTTCGCCGCCTGTCTCGTTCGTCGCGAGACGCACGAACGGTTGCGTCGCCGCGGCCAGGTCGCTTTCGCTGATGCCCTTGCCGTGATCGCGCACGCTCAGCATCCACGTGCGCACGCCGCGCGCCGTGCAGATTTCGATGGGCGGCGCGCCGTGCGCGAGCGCATTGCCGACCAGATTGCCGACGAGCCGCTCCAGCGCGTTGCGCGGCAGCTTGAAGTCCGCGCCTGCATTCAGGCGCAGCACGATCTTCGCGTCGTCGAGCGTGGCGCCATGCACGAAGCGGTCGTGCAGCCACGCATCGACGCACACCTGCGCAGCCTGCGTTTCGCTGCGTCCCACGACGTCGACGAACTGACGCGCGACGCTCGAGAACAGATCGATGTCTTCGATGAACCCCACGCGCCGGTGCCATTGCGCGACGTTCAGCGCACGCGTGCGCAAGCGGGCGACGCGCGCATCGATCTGCCGGGAGAACGCGGCGAGCGCCGTCGACTGTTCGTCGAGCGCCCGGCTGTGGCGGCCCATCAGGTCGTTCAACGCGCGCGCGAGCGCGCGCACGTCACAGACGCCGCGATCAGGCGCGCGCAGCGCGGTGCCGCCTGCGTCGGCGTTGCGCGCCATCTGCGCGAGCTCGCACAGGTTGCGCCGCATCTGGCAGAACCAGTAGGCGCACAGGGCGATCAACGCGGCAGGCAGCGACAGGATCAACGGCGCGAAGCGCGGGTCGTATGCGTAGGAGAAGGGCGCGTCGTCCCAGCTATCGGGTGATGCGGTGTCGGCCAGCGCGAGCGCATTTATTGAGGCAGACAGCTGCATGGACATCGGCGCGCCGGACCACACGGCGGCGCGCAGGCTGGGCGCGACGGGTGCGCCGAGATCGACGATACGCGGGCGGATCGACAGGGCGGGGCCGATGCCCGCCGCGTCGCCCGTATCGAGGAACGTGTCTTCGCGCGCGGCGTACGACGCGCCCGCTTGCGGCGTGCCGGAAGGAAAGCCGTCGGTGGCTAAAGAAACCGACTCGATCAGCCGATAACCGACATGCACGGTAAGCAACATCGCCACCGATAACAGCACCGTTCGTGCGAACAAGGTATTCACGTCTTTCTCTACGTCGATGATTCGCTCAGGTCGTTCCGCAAGGCGCACGCGCGCCTGCGGATTCAAGCGATGATCGCCGCAAGCGGCTGTTTCCAAAACGCGGAACAGCCGTGAAAAGAGGCCTTTCCTTACCAGATGTTGCTGCCGCCGTCACTGATGTGCGGCAACGTTCTACTCGCCGCCCGCCTCGGCCATTTCCTTCATCAGCCGGATCACTTCGCCGCGCACCCAGCGGTTCGCCTGGTCCTGCTCGCCGCTGCGATGCCAGTACAGATGCCACTCGAGCTTCGCGAGCGCAAACGGCAACGCGAGAATGCGCGCGTCGTAGCGTTGCAGCAACTGCACGGGCGCAGTGAGCGCGAGATCGGTGCGCAACGCGATGAGCGGCGCGACCATGTAGTGCTGCACGCGCATCTGCAGCTGGCGGCGCTTGCCGAGCTTGTGCAATTCGGCGTCGACGAGACCGCTGCCCTGTCGACGGCTCGATACCTGAACGTGGCCGAGCGCGAGATAGTCGTCCATGGTCAGCGTGTCGCCCGCGAACGGATGATCGTGGCGCAGCATGCACGCGTAGCGGTCGCTGCCGAGCGGCATCTGATGCAGTTGCGGATCGTCGATGAGGGGCACGTCGATTGCGAAGTCGATCTTGCCCGTCGCGAGTGCGGCGGCCACTTCGCTGCGCGGCGTGAAATAGCTTTCGATGCGCATGCCTGGCGCCTGTTGCTGCAGCACTTCGCCGAGCGCGGGCAGGAGAATCGCCTCGGTCAGGTCGGGCATGCTGAGACGGAACGTGCGCTCCGACGCGGCGGGCACGAACACGTCGCCTTCCGTCGCGCTCGTTTCCAGCAGTTGCAGCGCTTCGCGCACGCGGCCGATGATGTTCTCGGACAGGGGTGTCGGCACCATGCCCGACGGCGTGCTGACGAAGAGGGGATCGTTGAACGCCTTGCGCATGCGCGCGAGCGCGTTGCTGACGGCGGGCTGGGTGATGAACAGCATGTCGGCCGCGCGCGTCAGGTTGCGTTTGTCGTAGATCGCTTCGAATACGACGAAGAGGTTCAGATCGAGTTTGGGTGGACGCATCGCGGAAGTGTCTCCTTTCGTGCGAGATGATAAGCGAGGGCATCGATGCGTTGCGTCCGTGTGCGCATTCAGTCGCGCGGCGGCATGGTCAGATACGCGGCGGCGGCTCCCAGCGACTCCTTGCTTTGTGCGAGTTCCATGCGCGCGATCGCCTGCAGGTGGACTTCATCGGGACCGTCCGCGTAACGCAGCGCGCGGCCCCATGTCCAGTGATCGGCGAGCGGCGTATCGGGGCTCAGGCCCATCGCGCCGAACACCTGCATCGCGCGATCGCAGACGGTGGTGTGCAGTTGCGGAACGACCGCCTTGATCATCGAGATTTCCTTGCGCGCCGCTTTGGCGCCCACTTCGTCGATGAGCCACGCGGTCTTCAGCACGAGCAGCCTTGCCTGATCGATTTCGATGCGCGACTTCGCGATCCATTCGCCGATCGTGCCGTGCTGATGCAGATACTTGCCGAAGGTCTTGCGTTCCTGCGACCGCTCGAGCATCAGTTCGAGCGCGAGTTCCGCCGCGCCGATCGAGCGCATGCAGTGATGGATGCGTCCCGGTCCGAGCCGCGCCTGGGCGAGCGCGAAACCGCTGCCTTCTTCGCCGAGCAGATTCGTTGCGGGGACGCGCACGTTCGTGAACGTCATTTCACAATGGCCTTCCGGTGAGATGTGGTTCATCACGGGAATGTTGCGGATGACTTTCACGCCGGGCGTTTCTGCGGGCACGAGAATCATGCTTTGTTGCTGGTGCGTTTCCGCGTCCGGGTTTGTTTTTCCCATCACGATGAAGATCTTGCAGTTCGGATGCGCGGCGTTCGTGATGAACCATTTGCGGCCGTTGATCACGTAGTCGTCGCCGTCGCGGCGGATCGATGTCGTGATGTTGGTTGCGTCTGACGACGGGACGTCGGGTTCTGTCATCGCGAAGGCTGAGCGGATTGTGCCTTCTAGTAGTGGTGTGAGCCATTGCTCCCGTTGCGCGGGTGTCGCGAACATGTGGAGCAGTTCCATGTTGCCCGTGTCGGGGGCGTTGCAGTTGAAGACTTCGGGCGCCCAGGAGATGCGGCCCATGATCTCGGCGAGCGGCGCGTATTCGAGATTCGTCAGGGCTGTGCCGGGTTCGTCGGTCTTCAGGTGTGGCAGGAACAGGTTCCACAAGCCTTCCGATTTGGCTTTTGCTTTTAGCTCCTCCATGAAGGAGGCGGGGAAGTGGCCCGCATGCACTTCGTCAAGCCACTGGGCGTGGCGGGGCACGATGTGCTCGTTCATGAAGGCGCTTACGCGGGTGCGGAGGGTTTCTACTTTTTGGCTGTAGCCGAAGTTCATGATGTGTTTCCTATGTTTGGTGCTTGGTACTTGGTACTTGGTACTTGGTACTTGGTACTTGGTGCGCGAGTGCTGGTGTTGGGTGTTGGGTGTTTGCCTTTGCGCTGGCATCCGCGATTCGTTAGCTTGCTTCACGCGTCGCCCCTGTGCGGGGCGGCACCTACTTTTCTTTGCCGCCGCAAAGAAAAGTAGGCAAAAGAAAGCGGCTAACACCGCTAATTCTTGTGTTTGCCTGAGGGCCCCCAACCGGTCCCTTACTTCAGGCGGCAACTTCTCGATTCAAGTTCGTTGCCAGCGCTCTTGCAGTGCGCCTCACCCGCTTCACGCTCCCGCACTACAGCGCGCCGTGCCAGATAGTCCACGGCCGCCCAGGTGGCAAACTGTGTGTAGGCCGTAGAGCCACACACGCCTCACTTCGGACCGGTAACGCATGCGTTCCACCATGTAAGAGCGCCAGGCTATACGCCGCGACAACCTACACACAGTTTGCCACCTGGGCGGCACATACCATTCGCTGCCGCTTGCCCGACTACACGTATTCGAAGCGGGTGAGGCGCTCATTCGTAGCGTTGGCAACGAACGCGAACAGAAAGGCTGCCGTGTGAAGCGTAAGAACCTTTGGGGGCCCTCAGGCAAAAACTAGAGTTGGCGGTGTGAGCCGCTTTCTTTTGCCTACTTTTCTTTGCGGCGGCAAAGAAAAGTAGGTGCCGCCCCGCACAGGGGCGACGCTTGAAGCAAGCTAACGAATCGCGGATGCCAACGCAAAGGCCAACGCAACGCCCAACGCAAAGCAAATACGCCGCGCCACGACCCAACGCGCCCGCAGGGCAAAAAAACCCTAGACGGTCAGTCCTCCATCAACAACAATACATTCCCCGTTCGTATAGCTAGCTGCATCAGAAACGAGATACAACACCGTCCCTGCCATTTCAGAAGGCTCCCCATGCCGGCGCAGCGGAATACTGTTGACCCACTGGTCATAGATATCCTTGTTCTCGAACAGCGCGCCAGCAAACTTCGTCCTGGTAAGCCCAGGCAACAGTGCATTAACACGAATCCCCAACGGCCCGCATTCCTTGGCAAACGCCTTAGTCATGTTGACGACAGCCGCCTTGGTGATCGAATAAATCCCTTGCATATCACCAGGATGCAGCGCGTTGACAGACGCCGTATTGACAATCGCGCCACGTCCTCGCTCTTTCATCAGCTTGCCCGCTTCCACCGACATGAAAAAATACCCACGCACATTCACCTCGACAGTCTTGTTATACGCAGCAAGATCCGTATCGAGAATATGCCCAAAGTAAGGATTCGCGGCAGCGTTATTCACGAGAATATCCAGCCGTCCATGCTTCTCGCGAATATGCGCGAACGTCGCCGCGATGTCCTCCATACGCCCGACGTGACACGCAAACGCTTCGGCACTTCCGCCCGCCGCGCGGATATCCGCCGCGACATGCTCACATTCTTCGAGCTTGCGGCTCGACACAATCACATGCGCGCCCTGTTGCGCGAGCAATTTCGCGATCGCCTCGCCAATGCCACGGCTCGCGCCCGTCACGAGTGCAATGCGGTCCGTCAGGTCGAAAAGATTTGTGCTCAATGTTGTCTCCTTCATGTTCTCGTCAATGATTGTGTTCGAGGCTACGCGATCAGCTCGGCCGCCAGTTGCGCGAGCGGCTCGACCATCGCGCCGACCTGATGCGCCTGCGCACTCGATGCATTGCCCTGCAGCGCGCGTGCCTTCACGCCCTGCGCAATCGACGCAAGCCGGAAGAAGCTGAACGCAAGGTAGAACGGCCAGTTGTCGATCGCGGGCAGCCCGCGCAGCGCGCAATACTGGGCGACGATTTCTTCTTCGTCGGGCACGCCCAGGACGGCACGATCCTGTCCGCGCAATCCCGTGATATGTCCGTGCGCGGGCAGCCGCAAGCACATGCAAAAGTACGCAAGATCGGCGAGCGGATTGCCGAGCGTCGACAGTTCCCAGTCGAGAATCGCGCGTACTTGTGGCGCGTCGCTCGCGAAGATCAGGTTGTCGATGCGAAAGTCGCCATGCACGAGCGATGCGCGCAGCGCATCGGCAGGGCAGTGCGCGGGCAGCCAGTCGATCAGCGCTTCCATCGCGTCGATGCGTTGCGTTTCGGCGGCGCGGTACTGTTTCGTCCAGACGCCAATCTGACGCTCGAAGTAATTCCCGGCGCGTCCATAGTCGGCGAGTCCCACTGCTTGCGGATCGACGTCATGCAACGCTGCGAGCGTCTTCACGATCGACGCGTAATAGTCGCGTCGCGCGTCGCGTTCCACTTCGGGCAGCGCCGGGTTCCAGAAGATGCGGCCTTCCTCGTAGCTCATCACGTAGAACATGCTGCCGATTACATCGCGGTCCTCGCACAGATGCCAGGCGCGTGCGACAGGCACGGGCGTATCGGCGAGCGCGCTCAGCACGCGGAATTCGCGGTCGACGGCATGCGCCGATTTCAGCAACTGTCCGGGCGGCTGGCGGCGCAGCACGTAGCGGCCACTCTGCGCGTCGAGCAGATAAGTCGGATTGGACTGGCCGCCTGCGAACTTCGTCGCGTGCAACGGGCCGCGGAAGCCCTTGACGTGTTGCTCCAGATATCGTGCAAGGCGTTCGAGGTCGAGCGTGGTGTCGTGGTGATCGCAAGTCATATCGTTCGATGCGTTAAGCCCTGGATTAGCCATAGGTCTGAAAGGCGCGGCGCTGCGGATCGTCGAGATGGCCGATGCCGTTGAAGCTCGACAGATGCAGCGTGTCGCGATTGAAGAAGTAATGACTGACGCTGCTGTTGCGTATCTGCATGTTGAGCGCGATGGCCGTGGCGGCGGGCGCCTGCAAGACCTGCTGCGTCAGCGCGGCGATCACGCCGCCGGAACTCACGACCAGCACGCGCTGGCCGCTGCCTTGCTGGATCGCGCCGCGCGCTTCGGCGACGCGTTGCTGGAACGCGACCCAGGTTTCGGGCGCGCGGCCGTCGAGCGCGCCTTCCGTCCAAAGTTGCAGGACTTCGCGCAAAGCCTTGAAGAAATCGCGCGGACTGCGCGTGGCGCGTTCGGCCAGCGCGCTGTGCTCGTCGCCAAGCGCGCGAAACAGTGCGTGGAAGTCGTATTCGTCGAGACCGGGATGGATCTCGCAATCGATGCGCGGCACACCGAGGCCGCGCCGGATCGCATCGAGGGTCTGCGCGTGGCGGCGGAGTGTGCCTGTCATCACGCGGTCAAACGCGATATCGCGCTGCGCGAAGTATTCGCCGAGCCAGATGCCTTGCTGCTCGCCTACGTCTGAAAGTCGGTCGTAGTCGTCGGCGCCCAGGGACGCCTGGCCATGCCGTACCAGATAGAGTTCCGCCATCACATGCTTCGCCTTGAAGAGGTGAAGCCAGCTTAGCGGCGACGGATGTATTTCCGAAGTTTATTTATTGAATCATCCGCCATTCACCATAGTGATGACAGTGGTCCGCGCAATCGCAACTAACTGTCAGCCCCCGCTAACTCCCGCCTTCTCCGCGGCGCGCGACAGAGGCATCCGGACATGCCCCCGCCGCGCGTTACGCCGGACGTCATCAGCCGCCCGGCGCGTAGTCGGCTCAACGGTTGCCGTCAAGCAGATCGTTAAGGATCGTGTCGAATTCGGATTGGGCGTCTTCGAGTTCCTGCAGCGCGGCGTCGAAAGTCTGCAACGCGATCTGCGATGGACGGCCGCTGCCGTCCGGCGGGAATTGCGACTGCAGCGCGGCGAATGCCGTCTGCACCTGTTTCGTTGCGTTCAGAACGCGCTCCATGGCGCGGGTTTCTTCGGCTCGCGCCGCTGCGTGGTCCATACCAATGCTCCGTGATTCATCGTGCCGTGACGGCGAGGCGCTCACTATGCCACGACTCGCCGCGCATTTCGCGCTCTGCGTCGTAGGGTTCAGCTCAAGGGCAAACCGCCGTTCGCCTTCACCTCGCGCAGCGACAGCGACGATTCCACCGACGTCACACCCGGCAAGCTGCGCATTTCGTCGCGCATGAACGTGCCGTAGTCGTCGAGATCGCGCGCCACGACTTGCAGCACGTAATCGGCGCTGCCCGATACGTTGTGGCACGACAGGATGCGGGGAATCGCCAGTACCTCGCGCTCGAAGCGCGTCGCGGTGGCGCGGTCATGCACGGCAAAGCGCACGTACACGAACGCAACGACGCCATATCCGAGCGCCGAGCGCGACAGCATCGCGCGATACCGCTCGATATACCCGTCGTTTTCGAGCCGCTTGAGCCGTCGCGCGCAGGGCGTCTCGCTCAGGCCGACCGTGTCGGCGAGTTTCGCGTTGGACATCCGGCCGTCCGATTGCAACGCGGCGAGGATGGCGCGGTCTGTTTTGTCGAGTTCGATCATGCCTGGCGGAAACCTTTTATGAATGGAGCTATTTTAGGGCAATCCGCTAATTCATGATGCTGAGTGGTAGAAAATCGCCAATATTCGCTACTCGCTTGAATGCATCATGAATGCCTCGATACGTGAGGTTCACCATGATTTCCGCTCATCTTCTGATCATGTATGTCACGGCCCTGGTCGTGGTGTTTGCGCTGCCCGGACCGGACATGGCGCTCGTGCTGCAGACGAGCATCGGACGCGGCGCGCGCAATGGTTTTGCCGCCGCCGTCGGTCTTGGCCTTTCGCGCGCGACGCATGTCACGCTGTCCGCTTGCGGCGTCGCCGCGCTGCTGCGCAACGCGCCGTGGCTCTACGAAGTGGTGCGCTACGGCGGCGCGATCTATCTGGCGTGGGTTGCCGTGCAGATTTTCCGCTCGCCCATGTTCGCGCTGCCGTCGAGCGGCATGCAGCCAGACGAGGACGGCGCGTTGCGGACGGCGTTCGTCAAAGGGCTGTTCACGAATCTGCTGAACCCGAAGGCGCTGCTGTTCTGTTCGGTGCTGTTGCCGCAGTTCGTGCGTCCGGAAGCGGGGCCCGTCGCGTGGCAGATGGTCGAACTGGGTGTCGTGCTGGTCGCGCTCGGCGCGTGTTTCGACGCGGTCTATGCAATCGGCGCCGCGCGGATTGCCGGCTGGGTGCGCGCGCATCCGCTCGCGCAGTCTGTGCAGCGCTGGACGTTCTCCGCCGCGCTGATCGGTTTCGCGCTGCGCCTGTCGCTCGATTGATGTGTCTGTGAAGCGCGCCTGCGTTGCGCGTGTTTATTTGCGGATCATCGCCGCGCGTTCCGGCTTCTGGTCAATGACCTTGCGGCGATGCTTGTCCTTCATCTTCTTCCAGCCTTTGCATTCCTCCTTCGTGCGCAGGCAGCCAATGCAATAACCGGTCTTGCTGTCGAACTTGCAGATGTCGATACAGGGCGATTTGACACTCATGCTGGCGTACACGTGATCGTTTGAATGGAGGATGAAAGGTCAATGTCGCATGGTGCGCCGCCGGCAGGCAAAGTGATTGTGTTAATAAAGGCGATAGACTGCACGGCCAAAGCCTTGAAGCCGTGTTGACCGATCACCTCAATCCTGCCGATGAAGACCCTGTTGCTGTACGTTGTGACCGCGATCGCCGAGATCGTCGGCTGCTATCTGCCCTGGCGCTGGCTCAAGGACGGCGGCCCCGCGTGGCTGTTGTTGCCGGGCGCATTGAGCCTCGCGCTGTTTGCGTGGCTTCTGACCTTTCATGGCGCGGCGGCGGGCCGCGTCTATGCCGCATATGGCGGCGTCTATGTAGCGGTGGCGATTCTCTGGCTATGGTGCGTTGACCATGTGCGTCCGAGCGCATGGGATCTCGCGGGCGTCGCGCTGACGCTGGCGGGCATGGGCATCATCGCGTTCCAGCCGCGCGTCTGATTTCCCTTCACGTCGCGTGATGCCACGCGCTGTTACGCGTTTGAGCCGCGATGCGCGAACCCGGCTAGAACCGGTTCGCGCATCGCTCGTCAATATTTCCCTTCAGCGTTAGCTGTTCGGCTTGCCGAGGAAATCGAGCTTGCCGAGTTCGACGCCGTTATGACGCAGGATGTCGTACGTCGTCGTGATGTGGAAGTAGAAGTTCGGCATCGCGAAGCCGAGCAGATAAGACTGGCCTGTGAACTCGACCGGGCCGCTGCGCATCTTCAGCGTCACGGCGCGCGTCTCCGAGCCGTCGATCTGCGCCGCGTTGAACTCCTTCAGATAATCGATCGTTTTCTGGATGCGCGCGTGCAGCTCGTCGAACGTGAACTCCACGTCGTCGAACTTCGGCGCTTCGACGCCAGCCAGCCGCGCTGCGCAACCCTTTGCGGTATCCGTTGCGATGTGTACCTGACGGGCCAGCGGATGCATGTCCGGAAAGAGACGGGCGCCCGTAAGCACCGACGGGTCGATCTGTTTTTCTGCCGCGTGCGCCTGTCCCTTGCCGAGAATGGCCTGCAGGTTCGTGAGGCCGCGAATCAGCACGGGGATGGATGCCTGAAACATCGAAATGGTCATGGAGGGTCCTTGAATTGCTGGAGTCGCGCACTCTCTGGCACGCGGTCGCATAGCGTAACGCAACAGCGTAAAAGCTGCTGGAGCAACGTAACCCCGATTTGACCCATGCCGGAAGCTAGCCGATCGGCCAGGTGTCGCAAGCGCTGGAACTGTGTTCGAATGGATTGGTCGGACGGATGTCGTTGCCGCGTGGCATGACGGTGCGCCTGAGTGTCCGTCGGTGCAGCGTGTATCAAAACGCGTGGCTTCGAGTCATTCGCCGCAACCATGCTGGATGAGACGGGAGTCAGCGCCAGGCGCTCACTCCCGTCGACACAGGGAGAATCGCAACCATGTCGAAGCATCCATTGCCCGGCAGCGAGCGCACGCTCGCGCCCGGTTCGAAGGTGATCGCGCAGTGCGATCCGTCGGAAACGATTCAGGTCGTCGTCGTGCTGCGCCGCAAGGACGAGCCGCAGTTCGCCCAGATGATGAAAAAGATCGAAGCAGGCGCGGCGGATGCAAAGCCGCTCACGCGTGAAGAACTCGAACAGCGCTTCGGCGCATCGTCGGAAGACATTGCGAAACTGAAAGCCTTCGCTACGCTGCACGGGCTGACGGTCGTGCGTGAAGACGCGTCGGCGCGCACCGTCGTGCTGAGCGGCAAGATCGATCAGTTCCAGAAGGCGTTCGACGTTCAACTGCAGCACTACGAGCATCAATCGATGGGCCAGTTTCGGGGCCGCACGGGCGCAATCAGCGTACCTGACGACCTGCACGGCGTCGTCACTGCCGTGCTCGGTCTCGATGACCGTCCGCAGGCGCGGCCGCACTTCCGCATCCGTCCGCCGTTCCGGCCGGCGAAGGCGCAGCAGGCATCGTCGTTCACGCCGTTGCAACTCGCTTCGCTATACCGCTTTCCGCAGGGCGACGGCAGCGGCCAGTGCATCGGCATCATCGAACTGGGTGGCGGCTATCGCACGGCCGACCTCGACAACTATTTTTCGAGCCTCGGCGTGGGCTCGCCGAAAGTCGTCGCCGTCGGCGTCGACCAGGGCGGCAACCATCCCACGGGCGACCCGAATGGACCGGACGGCGAAGTGACGCTCGACGTCGAGATCGCCGGCGCGATCGCGCCGGGTGCGACTATCGCCGTGTACTTCACGACCAACAGCGACGCGGGCTTCATCGACGCCGTCAGCCGCGCGGTGCATGACACGACCAACAAGCCGTCGGTGATTTCGATCAGCTGGGGCGCGCCGGAAAGCGTGTGGACCGCGCAGTCGATGAACGCATTCAACGATGTGCTGCAATCGGCCGCGGCGATCGGCGTGACCGTCTGCGCGGCATCGGGCGACAGCGGCTCCGGCGACGGCGTGGGCGACGGCAGCGACCATGTCGATTTCCCCGCGTCGAGCCCGTACGTGCTCGCGTGCGGCGGCACCAGCCTGCAAGGCTCGGGGCAAACCGTTTCGCACGAAGTGGTGTGGAACGACGGCGCGAACGGCGGCGCGTCGGGCGGCGGCGTGAGCGGCACGTTCCCCGTGCCGGCGTGGCAGGAAGGGCTGTCCGTATCGGGCGCGCAAGGCAAGCAAGCGCTGACGGGGCGCGGCGTGCCGGACGTGGCGGGCGACGCGTCGCCGCTCACCGGCTACGACGTGATCGTCGACGGCAACAACACGGTGATTGGCGGCACCAGTGCCGTCGCGCCGTTGTGGGCCGCGCTGATCGCGCGTATCAACGGTGCGAAGGGCACGCCCGTCGGCTTCGTCAATCCGAAGCTGTACAAGGCGGCGGGCGCCTGCAACGACATCACGCAGGGCAACAACGGCAGTTATGCCGCGACGACTGGATGGGATGCCTGCACGGGATTGGGCAGTCCCAATGGTGTGAAGGTGGCGGCAGCTTTATAGTCTGAAGAGCGGGCGCTCGCGGCTCGGGCGCCGTGCTTTTGGCGGCGATGAATGCATCGCAACAGTGGGTAACACATACAGGCATTCAATGGAGCGATCATGACGAATACAGAATCAGCTTCCGGCAGTTCGCAGTCGCCTCACAACTCACTCGCCACGCAGGAGGCATCTGCTGCGAGCGCGTCCCACAAGGCCGGCGACCACCCGTTCTTCGATCCCGTCGCATACGGCAACGGGCCCGATGACTCGGTCACCGACACCAGCGAGAGCGCCGCGATCACGAAGCATTCGATCACGATCGGCGGCAAGAAGATCAACTACACGGCAACAGCCGGCCATCTGGTGACGGTCGATCCATCCAGCTCGTTGCCGAGCGCGAAAATGTTCTATGTCGCGTTCACGCAGGACAACCAGAAGGAAGAGAGCCGGCCGCTCACGTTTTTCTATAACGGCGGACCGGGCTCGTCCTCGGTGTTCGTGCTGCTCGGGTCGTTCGCGCCGCGCCGCATCAAGACATCGATGCCGAGCTTCACGCCGCCCGCGCCGTATCAAATGGAAGACAACCCGGACAGCCTGCTCGACAAGAGCGACCTGATTTTCATCAACCCGGTCGGCACCGGCTATTCGGCCGCCGTCGCGCCGCGCAAGAACCGCGACTTCTGGGGCGTCGATCAAGACGCGGATTCGATCAAGCAGTTCATCAAGCGCTATCTGACGAAGAACAACCGCTGGAATTCGCCGAAGTTTCTGTTCGGCGAATCGTATGGCACGGCGCGCAGCTGCGTGCTCGCCTACAAGCTGCATGAAGACGGCGTCGATCTGAACGGCATCACGCTGCAATCGTCGATCCTCGACTACACGCAGGCGGGCAATCCCATCGGCGCGCTGCCCACAGCCGCGGCGGACGCGTGGTATCACAAGAAGCTCGGCGTCGCGCCCCGGCCCACGGATCTCGGCCAGTTCGTCGAAGAGGTCGCGCAGTTCGCACGCACCGACTACCTGAACGCGCTGCGCAAGTTTCCGACTACGGATAGCGCCGTCGTCGAAAAGCTTAGCGAGTACACGGGCATCGATAAGGCCACGCTGCTTGCGTGGAGCCTCGACATAGCCGGGTACGACAGCCGGGGAAATTCGCTGTTCCTGACCACGCTGCTCAAGTCGAAAGGGCTTGCGCTCGGCGCGTATGACGGCCGCGTCACGGCGATCGAAACGGGCATCGCGGGCAAGATCGATCCGAACTCGGGCGGCAACGATCCGACCATGACGGCCGTCACGGGCGTCTACACGACGATGTGGAACGTCTATCTGAACGAGCAGTTGAAGTTCACGTCGAACTCGGCGTTCACGGATCTGAACGATCAGGCGTTCAAGTTCTGGGACTTCGGCCATATCGATCCAACGGGCGAGCAGAAGGGCCTCGACAGCAAGGGCAACATCATTCTCTACACGGCGGGCGACCTCGCCGCCGTGATGGCGCTCAACGTCGATCTGAAGGTGCTGTCGGCGAACGGGTTCTATGACTTCGTCACGCCGTTCTATCAGACGGTGCTCGATCTGCAGCAGATGCCGCTCCTGAGCCAGCAGGTGCGGGACAACCTGTCCGCGCGCTTCTATCCGTCGGGGCATATGGTGTATCTCGACGGCGGCTCGCGCACCGCATTGAAGGCCGATCTCGCGGCAATGTACGAGAAGGCGGTGAGCAATACGGAAGCGCTCGGACGCGTGCGTGCATTGCAGGCGCTCACGGCTGCCAAGATGCATTGAGCGAGTCTGTTTTGATGCGTGTCATGGCGGCGCTTCCGTGCGTCGGCAAGACTCCATCGGCGAGGGCATCGCAGTGCCGTAGCGATGCCCTCGATGCCGCCAGCAGTGAAAAACCGCAGCGATTCAATCTGGCTGTATTTACGTCGTGCGTCCCGGATGTGTTTTAATTGCCCTGCGAATTAACTCTTCCGCGCTACTCAAAGGCGCGCTGATTAATGAACGAAGGGAAGAAGAACGCGCTCGACGAGGCGCACGGTATCAGTCGGATCGAATCAACTATCAGTGACGCGGGCCGCGTCGCTGGTCTCGCGCGAAAGATGCGCCTGTGCGCCATGGCGCTCGTTGCGATGTCGGTGGGCCTGTATCTGCATGCGTCGGTGTCGTTTGCACAAGACGCGTCGATGCTCGACGAGCGCGTCTCGCAGCAGAACATCGCCACGACGATATGCCGGCCCGGCTACGCCGACACGGTTTCGCCACCGTTCGACGACATGATGGAGCTCAAGGACCGGTTGCTCGCCGAACGCGGCATCGATGCCGGGCATGGCACGCGTTACGCGCTGGATAGGCGCGTGCCGATCGTGCTGGGCGGATCGCCGGATGCGCAGGACAACCTCGATCTGTTGCCATGGGGCGGACATAAGGGCGAGCGTCGCAAGGAGTTGTTGACGGCGAAGCTCAAGCGTTGCGTGTGCGAAGGGCGCATGTCGCTAACCGACGCACAGGCGGCCATCGCCGGAAACTGGTCCGCACACTATGCGGGCTTCGGTAGCGCGCCGTGCGACGACGATAGCGGCGTCGCGTCGATTGGCAGCGATGGCTCCTGAGCCTGGCCGCAACCGTCGCCGGCACGTTCAATCCGCTTCCCTGGAGGCCGCGACGCGCGGCCAACCGTCACATCCTGGAGAATCAACATGAAGCAATCATTCATCGCTGCCGTCGTGGCCGCCCTCGGCTGCCTTGCGGCGAGTCATGCCGCGCTGGCCGCGTCGTCGCCGTGCGGCAAGGACGACGCGCTGCAGATCCGCGGCGACACGCCGGGCGCGATCAGCTACGACGTGTACAGTCAGTTGCGCCCGCTCGACGCGCATCGTCTCGCGCTCTTTCAGGATGCCGGCACTGTCAAGCGTCTGCCTGACGGGCTCGGCGTCTGCGAGATCGCCGATGACGGCGTCGCCGATCCTGCCGCCGTGCTCGTGCATGTGCCGCAAGGCAAGATGGCCTGGTGGGTCAGCGCGGCGAACGTCGAGAATGTAGACTGAGTTCGCACTGAGCTTGCCGGACCACGCGCGGGCGCCGTGTGTCGCCTGCGTTGCTCCGGGGCACGTTTCTGGCTACGCTGAAGGTCGAAACACTAACGAAACGCACAGAAACAGCACAGCTTCGAGGTCCGGCATGCAGCGCCAATCCGGCTAGCTGCATGACCACCATCAACTGAGAGCGTGGCGCGTATGAAGATCATCGTGTGGAACATTCCCGAATCTTGCTCCGAGCAGGAAGTGCGTGATTTTCTCGGCCATGAACTCGGTCACTATGCAAAAGACATCGAAGTGTTCGAGCAGGGCACGTCGAACGCGTATGCGAAAGTCGATGTCGAAGCCGACGAAGCCTATGTCGCCGAGGTCATCGCGCAGCAGTTCACCGGCAAGCAGCTGGCCGGCGTAGCGCTGCAGGTTAGCGCCGTGCCATTTGGCGGCGACGAAACGCCGCCGCGCAAATAGTCCGCGCGCCGCGGGTTCAATCGAATGGCGTGTAAGGCAGCGCGCGCTTGTGATGCGTGCTGTCGTAAAAGCGCATGACGGTGTCGAATACCGCGTCGCTCACGGGCTTGCCTTCGAGAAAATCGTCGATGTCCTCGTAACGGATTCCGTAGGCGTCCTCGTCCGGACGTTGAGGGCGCAACATTTCGAGGTCGGCGGTCGGCACCTTGTGCGCGAGCGCGTCATTGGCGCCGAGCGCCCTGGCGAGCGCGCGCACCCGCCGCTTGGTCAGGCCCGCGAGCGGCAGCACGTCGGCGCCGCCGTCGCCGAACTTCGTGAAAAACCCCATCACCGATTCCGCCGCGTGGTCCGTGCCGATCACGATGCCGCGCCGCGCGCTCGCCGCCGCGTACTGCGCGATCATCCGCTGGCGCGCCTTGATGTTGCCATGCACGAAGTCCTGTTGCGACGCGTCGGCGAATGGCAGGCCGCCCGCGCTGAGCGAGGCGAGCATCGCGTCGGCGGCTGGGCGGATGTCGACGGTCAAGGTGTCGTCGGGGCGGATGAAGGCGAGCGATTGCTGCGCATCCGCTTCGTCGTGCTGGACGCCGTACGGCAGGCGCATCGCGACGAAGCGCGCGTCGTAGTGAGCGTCGCGCACACGTTCGACGGCGAGTTGTGCGAGCCGTCCCGCTGTCGACGAATCGACGCCGCCGCTGATGCCGAGCACATAGGCCGCGAGTCCGTTCGCGCGCAGATAGTCGGCGAGAAACGCGACTCGCCGCTCAATTTCGCGCGCCGGGTCGAAATGGTCCGCGACGTGCAGTTCGGCTGCAATCTGCCGCTGGCGCGCGGCGCGTTGCTGCTGGTCCATCGACGTTCTCCTTGCAAATGGCACAGATATCACTGGCGATGATGGCATGAAGCGCTGAACTCGATGCGCCGTCACACATTGTCTGGTTTAATGTGGCATACCCATAATTAAATCTGAACGATTGCGGCTTTAAATCGACAGATGCATAGCCGTCCGATATAGGACAGCACGAAAGCACGGCGCGGGCACAACGTTCCCGCGCCGGAAGACGCCCGGCAACACGCCACGAGCGGTTGCACGGGTTGGGCGACTGGCAGTGGCGTTCGAACAAAATGACCAGCAAAAAACAGAACAGGGTAGTCAATCCACCTGCACGAGAGAGGGTGGATGCGCAGAGCGGCACACTGCGCAGTGATATCGGGGATAGGGCGATCGGTGTGATCGCGTCGGTGTCGCGTGTGCATTCATACGCGCGTCGATCGGCGTCGTCGTTCGGATTGTCGTTAGCGCTTTCGCTGGCCTCGGCGCTTGCTGTTCCCGCGCTCACGCAAAACGCACATGCCGCCGATGCGCCGCAAGTCGCGTCAAGCGCAGCCGTCGACGCCTCCGCCGTCGCCGCGCACGATGCCGCCGGCCGCGTGGACCCGCGCCGCGCGCTGTTGATGCGCGACGTGTTCGCGCGCAGCGTGACGCGCCGTCTGAAAGTCCCCGCAGCGGAGCAGCGCGCGTACGGCGAGCGTCTGCAGCAGGCGCTCGCGCAGAATGAGCTGGGCAATCTGTCGGGTGAGTATGTGGTGCTCGTCGATCGCAACGAGAACGTGCAGGCGCTCTTCATCTACTTTCGCGCGGCGCCTTCGGACACGTGGCAGATGATCGGCGCGTCGCCTGTCGCGACGGGAAGGCCGGGACAGTTCGATCACTTCATCACGCCGCTCGGCGTGTTCGAGCACACGCCGGACAACATGGATTTCCGCGCCGAAGGCACGATGAACCAGAACGGCATTCGCGGCTACGGCAAGCACGACATGCGCATCTTCGATCTCGGCTGGGCGCAGGGCGAGCGCGGCTGGGGCAAGGGTGGCATGTCGCAGATGCGTTTCCAGATGCACGCGACCGATCCCGACAAACTCGAGCCGATTCTCGGCATCCGCCATTCGAAGGGCTGCGTGCGGATACCGGCATCGCTGAACGTGTTCCTCGATCACTACGGCATGCTCGACCGCGACTACGAGGCGCTCGTCGCCGACGGTCGCTCGTTGTGGGTGCTGCATTCGGACCGCGTCGCGACGCCGTGGGCGGGGCGCTATATCGTCGTCGTCGATTCGCAGCGCAAGGCGCGGCCCGCGTGGTCGCCTGCGCCGGGCGGCAAGGTCCGCGCGAAGGTGCCGGCGAACGCCGACACAGCGGATTAATCGAAGGGGCGCATCGGCGAGTGGCGGGAGAAGGCCGCTGCCCGCCAGCGCAATCACGAGCGTGCGAGCAGCACCCCGATCAGCGCGACGACGAAGCCCGCCACCTGTACTATCGTGAGCGTTTCACCAAAGCCGACGTAGCCTTCGAGCGCAGCAAGCGGAGGCGCGAGAAACAGCAGCGCCGTCGCGCGCGACGCGTCGCCGCGCCGGACCATCCACACGAGCAGCGTGACGCTCACGCCGGACAGCATCACGATACCCCACGCAAGCGACACCCACAGCGCCGGCGACGGAACCCACTTGTGCTCGCCGAGCGCCAGCGCGAAGACGAGCACGACGATCGCCGCGCCGACGTTCTGCACGGCGCTCGCGCTGCGGATATCGGCTTTCGACAGTGATGTCTTCTGGATCAGCGTGCCTGCCGTGATCGCGCACACGGCGAAAATCGACACGGTCACGACGAGCCACTCCGGCACATTGCCCGCATGATCTGGCGCGACGGTCGCCGTTGCGGCGGCGAGCTTCGGCTCCAGCACCAGGGCGACGCCCGCAAGACCCAGCAGCATGCCCGTCCAGCCTCGCCCGGACAGACGTTCGCCGAACAGCGGCGCCGCGACGGCCGCTGTAAGCAGCGGCTGCAACGCGCCGAGCAAGGCCATGATGCCCGCGCTCATCCCTTGCGCGACGGCCCAGTAGCCCGCGCCAAGATAGACACCTTGCAGCAGCGCGCCCGCGAGCAGATGCTTGCCGAGCGCACGGCCCCTCGGCCATTCGACGCGCGCGAAGAACGCAGCAGCCATGAACAGCAGCGCGGTGCCGCCGAAGCGCGCGAGCAGGAAGAGATTCGGATCGGCGTAGGGCTTGATCGCGCGCGCGACCACGAAGCCCGTCGACCACAGGACCACGAAAACAACGGCATTGAAAACAACCAGCATCGGATGACTCGAACTACGGACACAAGGCCCGCAGTATCGGTCAAAGCGCAAGTGGCCGTCTTGTTCGAAGCTGCACTTCGCGCCGCATGAACAATGAAGCGCGGCGAAAAAAGCCGCGCTCAGTACGCGAGCACCACGGCAATCGCGCCGAGCAGACCGCCGCAAATCGTACACGCCCACAGGAGCGAGCGCGTGCGCCGGTATTCGATCAGCACGTCGCTGACTAGCTGGGCCTGTTGCCTGACCGTCGTGACTTCGTGCCGATGCTGCAGATACTGCACCGCAAGCTGCGGGATGCGCGGCACGAGATGCGCGAGATGCGGCAACTCCTGCGCGAGATGCTTGACCCAGCCGCGATGATCGAATTCGCGGCGCGCGAGCGTAGCCAGCACCGAGCGCGCGATCTGCCACGAATCGACGCCCGGATGCAGCGCGTTCGCCAGCATCTCCGCCTGGCCGAACGCTCGCTGCGCAGCCGCGAGCCGTGGCGGCACATCGCCGCCGAACGGATGCACGGCAAACAGCAGATGATGGAACAGCGCGCCCGCCGAGCGCTCATGTGACTGCGGCGCGAAATGCGCTTCGGCGCGCGTGCGCAGTTCGGCTTCGAGCTTCTCGGGGCGCGTGTCCTGCGACACGTGCCCGGCATCGTGATGCAGATGCGCGAGGCGCCCATAGTCCTGGTCGAACAGCGCCGTCGCGCCGTGAACGAAAAACTCACGCTCCTGCGACGAAAGACTCGACATCACCGCGAAGTCCGCGAGCACGATGCGCCCGAGCGTGTCCGGCTCGATGCTCACGCGCACGCGCGCTGCATCGAACGTTGCGTGGAAGAAGCCATGCTCGAAGGCCTGCTCGGTGACGACTTCGATAATGTGCCCGGCAAGCGGCGCGAGCTTCACGCCGCGCGCCGACAGACCGGCGAGATCGAGCGCGGGCAGCGATTCGATATGCTGCATCGCGAGCGTGCGGTCGGTGCAGAGCTCCCAGATCACGGCGGGAATCGCGAGACGCTTGTCGCCGTCGAAATGATGCGCGGTCTGACTCAGGTTCGCGGCTTCGGCACGCAGATCGAAGCGGCGCAGGATTTCCTGCGTGAACGTATTGGCGAGTTCGCGCAGCCGCAGGCGGCGCGCGTTCTTCGAGAGCTTCTCCATCCAGCGCGCGACCCAGCGCAGCAGCGCGGCCTCGTCGGCGATTTCCTGGAGTTGCGCGACGCGCACGAGCTTGAGCGCAATGTCGCGATGCCCGTCGATCGGCTCGATCAGCCGCGCGACATGCGTCTGCTCGGCAAAGCCGTTCTTCGCGGGCGTCAGATCGATCGATGCAAAAAGCGTCGACGCAGGACGCCCGAGCGCTGTCGCTATCGCATGCTCGACCTGATCGGTCGGCAAGGGTGCTTCGAGGTGGCTGACGGCGTCGATCGCGTCGTGCAGCGTGCCTGTCGCAAGTTCGGGGCGGCGCGCGAGCGATTCGGCGAACGCGCTCGCCAGCGGGCCGAGATTGGGCAGCGCGCGATGCACGCCGGCGCGCCCGCCCGGCGATTCATGCACGCGCGAAACCAGCGCGACGATCCAGTGCAGCTTGTGATGCTCGGGCGCGGCGAGCCAGATGAGACGCGCGCCATAGCGCAACGCGTGGAACAGCAGTCGTAGTCGGCGAAACAGAGGTGGCATCGGCGGTTCGTTCGAGTGCATCGGCGATGCGAGAGAAGACCGCCCAGATTAGCAGGGATGCGGCGCGCGGAACATCCACAGCGTTGCGACGCGGGCGGTTCAAGGGCATGTGAGGGGCATATGGAGGGCATACGCCTGCCGTCCGCCAACGGCAAGCCAACGAAGACCCGACAGTCCGCCCACAGCCAGCACACGTTCCTTCCGCGCCGGGTCTCCATGCGTAATACAATACGGCGCGGGCTTGCCCGATCCCTGAATACATGCTCGCCGCCTTGCAGCGGCCAACAACATCGAGATGCTGGCAGAACAACGTCATCAATATATTCTGGCTCAGGTCACGAAGACGGGCGCACTGTCGGTCGCCGAGCTAGTTCGCGAGCTCAACGTATCGCGCGAGACCATCCGCCGCGACCTGAACGCGCTCGCCGAGCGCGGCCTGATCGTGACGACGCACGGCGGCGCGCTGTCGAGCGACCGGCGCGAGCCGGACCTCGACACACGCGACGCCGCCAACGCCAGCGCAAAGCGCGCTATCGGCGAACGCGCGGCGCAACTGGTGCCCGACGGCGCGTCGGTCATCATCGATTCGGGCAGCACGACGCACGCGGCCGCACGCGCGCTGACCGACCGCCACCGGCTGACCGTCTATACGAACGACTGGCGCATCGCGCTGCTGCTCGGCCGGCGCAACGACAACCGCGTGACGCTGCTCGGCGGCGAGCTGTCGGACAACGAAGACGCCGCGTTCGGCCTCGATACGATCACCCAGCTGTCGCACTATCACGCGGACTTCGCGCTGATCGGCGCGGGCGGCATCACGCCCGACGCGCAGCTGTCCGACTACTCGCGCATGGCAGCCGAAGTGCGCTGCCGGATGATCGGCGCGGGCAATACGGTCATCGTTGTCGCCGACAATTCGAAGTTCGGCCGCGTGACGCCCGTGCGCATCGAAGGGATGGAGAAGGCGCGCTACGTCGTCACGGAACTCGCGCCCGACCGCGCGCTCGCGAAGGCGATCACCGCGCGCGGCCCCGAAATCCTGATCGCGTGAGTGTCGCGCTTCGCATTGCTTCCGTCTTGCTTACTTCACGCTGATGCCGAGGTCCGCCAGCGTCCGGCCGATCGCGGCGACGGCGTTGTGCATCTCGTTCGCGTCGATCGCGCCGATACAGCCGACGCGGAACGTCTCCACTTGCGTCAGCTTGCCCGGATACAGGATGTACCCGGCCTCGCGCACGGCTGCATAAAACTGCACAAATTGCCACTTCGCGTCACGCGGCGCGTGGAACGTGACGATCACGGGCGCCTGCACGTCCGCCGGCAGAAACGTCTCGAAGCCGAGCGCCTTCATGCCGTCGACAAGCGCCGCGCAGTTACGCGCATAGCGCGCGCCACGCGCGGGCTGGCCGCCTTCCGCGATGAACTGGTCCAGCGCTGTGCGCAGCGCGGCGACCACGTGCGTCGGTGGCGTAAAGCGCCATTGTGTGGTCTTTTGCATGTACGCGAACTGGTCGTACAGGTCGAGCGCCAGCGACGGAGAGCGGCCTTCGCACGCTTCGAGCACGCTGCGCCGCACGATCACGAAGCCCATGCCGGGCACGCCTTCCAGACACTTGCCGCTGGCCGACACCAGCGCGTCGATGCCGCTGTCGCGCAGGTCGATGGGCAGCGCGCCGAACGAACTCATCGCGTCGACGATCAGGCTTTTGCCGTGGTGCTTGCAGACGGCGGCGATCGCGTCGAGCGGATTGAGCAAGCCTGCGCTCGTCTCCAGATGCACCTGCGCGACGTGCGTGATGCGCGGGTCGTCGTTGAACGCGTCTTCGATCGCGGCGGCGCTCACTGGCTCGTCCTCGCGCAGCGGCAGTTCCACATACGCGATGCCCATGCGCTGCAGCACCTTGATGATGCGCGCGCAGTAAGCGCCGTTGTTCGGCACCAGCACACGGCCGTCGCGCGGCACCAGCGTGCCGAGCGCCGCTTCGACAGCGAACGTGCCGCTGCCCTGGAGCGGCACGCACACGTAGTCATTTTCACCATGTACGATCTCGACGAGATCGGCGCAGACGCTGTGCGTCATGCGGTTGAACGCGGTGTCCCACGATCCCCAGTCGCGCAGCATCGACTGACGCGTGACGGGCGAGGTCGTCAGCGGTCCCGGCGTGAGCAGGATCGGGTCGTTTCCAGAAATCACACAGCCTCCTTCGTATGGATCGGTTGCGCCGTTGCGGGCGCACATTGCATTGCCTTTTGTGTTGCCGGCTGCCTTGCATATTATTGGCTATTTGTGTCATTTTGTGGAAATCGGCAGAATCTTCACGTCGGTGTCACAAAAAAAGACGATCCTTGCCGTGCCCGTTCAGGCAAGGCAGCCCATAACGCGTAATCGTCGGAGGGATGCCTTGGCGCAAACGCCGCAAAAAAAGTTGTCAGCAATCTGCAATCTCAGCGGCTCCGGCCGCGACGTCAGGCGGACAGCGCGCCCGAAGCGCGGTCCGGACACCACCACTAACGGGTTACCCACAGGTTTTTTGCCTTTCGGAGAGAACGACATGAAAAAGACGGATCACCTTCGCTCGACGGGCCGCGCTGGTCGTATTGGCCAGACGGCTCGCAAGCTGCTGCCCGCGCTGGTCGCGGCGGCGGCGTTCGGCGGCGCGATGTCCGCGCACGCGGCGGGCGCGGTCGTGCTGTACACGGCTGACGGCCTCGAAAATCTCTACAAGGACGTGCTGCCGGCGTTCGAGAAGCAGGAAGGCGTGAAGGTCAACATCGTGACGGCAGGCAGCGGCGAAGTCGTGAACCGCGCAACCGTCGAAAAGGATTCGCCGAAGGCCGACGTGCTCGTCACGCTGCCGCCGTTCATCCAGACGGCCGCGCAGTCGGGCCTGCTGCAGAACTATCAGAGCGTGAACTACAAGAACGTGCCCGACATCGCGAAGGCGTCGGACGGCGCGTGGGCGACGTTCGTGAACAACTATTTCTCGTTCGCGATCAACCCGGAAGTGGTGAAGAACCAGCCGAAGACGTTCGCGGATCTGCTGCACCCGGACTACAGCGGCAAGGTCGCGTATTCGAACCCGGCGACGGCGGGCGACGGCATGGCCGTAGTCATCCTGACCACGTCGCTGATGGGCGAAGACAAGGCGTTCGACTATCTGAAGAAGCTCGAGCAGAGCGCCAAGTTCCACACCAAGGGTACGGGCTATCTCGACGTGCTGCTCTCGCGTAACGAAATCGCGGTGGCGAACGGCGACTTGCAGATGGATCTCGACGACGCGGCCAACGGCGGCCTGTCGATCAAGCCGATCTTTCTCGCAGCCGAG
Source organism: Paraburkholderia steynii (assembly GCF_900100565.1). Taxonomy (NCBI): domain Bacteria; kingdom Pseudomonadati; phylum Pseudomonadota; class Betaproteobacteria; order Burkholderiales; family Burkholderiaceae; genus Paraburkholderia; species Paraburkholderia steynii. Next base: position 466,973 of record NZ_FNDI01000004.1, read on the forward strand.
GCGGGCGGCCAGCCGACCACGTTCCAGCTGCCGTACGCGATCGCTTTGATCAAGAACGGTCCGAACCAGGCGGCAGGCAAGAAGCTGATCGACTATCTGATGTCGACGGAAGTGCAGTCGAAGGTGCCGGACATCTTCGGCATTCCTGGCCGCACCGACGTCCAGCTTTCGGGCAAGAACGGCGCAGCCGTCAAGCAGGCGATCTCGGGCGTGAAGCTGATTCCCGTCGACTGGAACCAGGTGATGGCGAAGAAGGCTGACTGGACGGCCCGCTGGAAGAGCGAAGTGATCGGCAATTCGGGCAAGCAGCTCGAAGTCGTCAAGCCGAAGTAATTACGGCGTCTGATGGAACGCGCGGCGTGGTGATCGTCGAAACGCTCGTCACGCCGCGCAAAAAAGCATTCTGGCGCTTGCATGCGCCAACCAAAGTCACCAACGTAGGAGGATGGACCCGGTGAACACAGTAACGACTCTTGCTGGTTCGGGCGCGCTGGACGCCACGCCGCGCGCGCAAGGCGTCGCGCAGACGGGCGCTGGCGGCGTGCAGATCGAACATCTGACTGTGCGCTTCGGCTCGCGCACGGTGCTCGACGATCTGTCGCTGACGATCGAGCGCGGCGAACTGTTGACCGTGCTCGGCCGCAGCGGCTGCGGCAAGACGACGTTGCTGCGCTTCATCGCCGGTTTCATCGAGGCGGACGGCCTTGCGGGCACGTTGACGGTCGCGGGCCGCGACCTCACGCATGTGCCGCCGCACAAGCGCAATCTGGGCCTGCTGTTCCAGAGCTATGCGCTGTTCCCGCATTTGTCCGTGTTCGAGAACGTCGCGTTCGGTCTGCGCGCGCGTCGCATCTCGACGAAGGAAATCGCGCGGCGCGTCGCCGACGCGCTGAAGCTCGTGCAGCTCGGCGACTCCGGCCACGTGATGCCCGCGCAACTGTCGGGCGGCATGCAGCAGCGCGTGGCGCTCGCGCGTGCGCTCGTGATCGAGCCGGATGTGCTGCTGCTCGACGAACCGCTTTCCGCGCTCGACGCCAATCTGCGCGCGTCGGTGCGTTCCGAACTGAAGGCGCTGCATGAGCGTCTGCCGAATCTAACCATCGTGTGCGTGACGCACGACCAGGACGATGCGCTTGTGCTGTCCGACCGCACGCTGCTGATGCGCGAAGGCCAGATCGCGCAGCTCGGCACGCCGCAGGAGCTGTACGACAAGCCGAACGACGCGTTCGTCGCGCGCTATCTCGGCGCGGCCAATCTGCTGCCGCCGAGCGTTGCATTTGCACTCGGCGACGCGCGTTACAGCGAACGCGACCGCGTCGCGTGTCTGCGTCCCGAGGCGATGCGCATCGTGCCGCTCGGCGAAGGCCAGTTGCACGGCACCATTTCGACGGTCGAATGGTACGGCTCGGTGTTGGCCGTGCAGGTCGCCCTCGACGCGATGCCCAACGATCCCGTGCAGGTGTCGATGCAGCGCGGCACGGGCATGACGCCCGAAAAGGGCGCGCGGATTTCCTTGCGTTACGAGGCAGACGATGTCGTCCTTATTCAGCCCTGACGCCAGCCCCGACGCGCTCGCGCAAGCGGCTGACGCACGCCGCGCCGCGACGGCCGCCTCGCACGCGGCGGCAAAGCGTCGGCGCGAGCGCCTGTCGCAATGGCATCTGGCGTTTCTCGCTGTCTTCGTGCTCGGCCCGCTGGTGATTTATCCGCTCGTGCGTCTCGTGTTGCTGAGCCTGTCGGGTGAGCATGGATTGAGCTTTCACGCTTACTCGACCTTCTTCCAGAACCCGGAAACGAGCGGCGTGATCGGCACGACGCTGTGGATTCTGTTTGCCAGCGCCGGGCTCGCGTCGCTGCTCGGTGTCGCGCTGGCATCGCTGCTGTTCTTCAAGCCGTTTCCGGGCGCGCGGCTCGTCACGCGCTTTCTGGAACTGTTCGTCGCGTTCCCGTCGTTCCTCGTCGCGTTCACGCTGATCTTTCTGTACGGCTCGCAAGGCTCCGTCAGCATCGGACTGCAACGGCTCTTCCATCTCGAGGCACCGCCGCTCGACTTCCTGTTCGGCATCGGCGGCGTGATTCTCGCGGAAGTGGTGTTCTACGCGCCGTTCGTCGTACGTCCGACGCTCGCATCGTTCGCGATGCTCGACATGCGCCTGATCGAAGCCGCGCGCAGCCTTGGCGCGAATGGCTGGATGGTCGCGTTTCGCGTGATCCTGCCGCTCGCGTGGCCGGGCATCGCGGCGGGCACGATCCTGTGCTTTCTGCTGACGCTCAACGAGTTCGGCATTCTGCTTGTGCTCGGCAGCGCGCATCTGATCACGCTGCCTGTGGCCATCTACAGCTCGGCTACTGTCGATCTCGACCTGCCAACGGCTGCCGCCGGCGCCGTCGTGATGCTGGCGATGTCGCTGTCGTTGTATGCGCTGTACCGCCAGGTCAACAAGCGCAAGGTGCGAGGAGCGAAGTAATGTCCGATCTCGATCAAACCGTGCTGCCCGCCGTGCAGCATCGCGCGCGGCCCGTTCAACACGGATTCGTCGCACGCGTCATGGGCGGGCTGTTCATGGCATTCGCCGCGCTGTTGTGCTTCTGGCTGTTCGTGCTGCCCGTGATCGTGGTCGCGCTGTCGAGCGTCGCCGCGCACTGGTCGGGCACGATCCTGCCGGATGGTTTCAGCATGCGCTGGTTCGAGCGGCTCGGCGGCAGCGATTTCGATGCGCTCGTGACCAGCTTGCAGATCGGCTTCGGCGTTGCGATTCTCGGCACGATTCTCGGCCTGTGGCTCGCGCTTGCGCTCGAAGGGCGCGACCGGCGTGGACTCGGCGCGCTCGTCGATACGATCGCGATGGTGCCCAACGGCGTGCCGAGTGTCGTGCTCGGTCTCGCAGTGCTGATCGCGTATCACAAGAAGCCGGTCGATCTGTCGAGTTCCGCTGCCATCGTCGTATTCGTTCAGTTGGCGCTGGTGCTGCCGTTTTGCTATCGCTGCGCGGCGGCCGCGTTGCGGCCCGAACTGACCGTGTTGCGCGAGGCGGCTGCGAGCCTCGGTGCGCCGCCGTCGATGGTGCTGCGCCGTGTCGTGCTGCCGCAACTGGTGCCCGCGATCCGCGCGTCGCTCGCGCTGGGCTTCGCGCTGTCGCTCGGTGAACTGGGCGCAACGCTCACTGTTTATCCGCCGGGTTTCGCGACGGTGCCGATCGTCGTCGTCGGACAGGTCGAACGCGGCTATTACCTGCCGGCGTCGGCGCTGTCACTGATTCTGCTGATCGCTTCGCTTGCCGCGCTGGTGCTGATTGCCGCCCGCGTGCCGCGTCGCCGCGTGGACTGATCGTCAACGTTTCCTGATTTTTCGTGAGGTGTGTCGAGGTCGGCACACCACGCATGTAAATGTGGCAAATATTGTCGAAATGACCGAAAATATGGAAATTGACTCGGGCGACCGGATCGAAGTGGTCAGGCGGCATTCGTTGACGGCGCTGGTGCGCGACGAGATCGAGCGGCACATCGTCGACGGCAAGCTGGCTCCCGGCGACAAGCTGAACGAAACGGATTGGGCCGCGCGTCTGCAGGTGTCGCGCGGGCCGGTGCGCGAGGCGTTTCGCGCGCTGGAGCAGGCGGGGCTGGTGCGCAACGAGAAGAACCGTGGCGTGTTCGTGCGGACCGTGTCGCTGGCGGAAGCCGACGAGATCTACGCGGTGCGCGCGGTGCTCGAAGAGGCGGCGTGCCGGATGCTGGCCTCGCGTATCGACGCCGCGCAACTGGCGGCGCTGCGCGCGCATGTCGACGCAATGCGCGCCGCGCTCGATGCCGGCGATCACGACGCGTATGCGCGCGCGAACGTCGCGTTTCACGATGCGATCGTGGCGACGGCGGGCAACGGCAAGCTGTATGAGACGTATCGCAGGCTGGTGGGTGAATTGAGTCTGTTCCGGCGCGCCGCGCTGGGCGTGCGGTCCGATGCGATGGAGCGCTCGCTCGCCGAGCATCGCGCGATTCTCTCGGCGCTCGCCGCGCGCAATGCGGACGAAGCCGCACAGCTGATGCTCGCGCATGTGGACGGCGGCAGGCAACGCGCGCATGAGGCCGTCGAGCCGCGCGCGTCGAACGTAACGGACGAAGGCAATGACGGGTTGAGCGCGCTGCTCGCCTGAACAGGGCTTGAACGAATCAAGAACACGCGTCGGCGACGCGTAGGGAAGAGTGCAATGGCAATCCAATCCGAACGTAATGTTGAAGTGAATGGCCGCAGCTACCGTCTGCCCGTCAAGCCGACGGTGGTCGTGTGTGTCGACGGTTGCGAGTACGACTATCTGGAAGCGGCCGTGAACGCGGGCGTGGCGCCCTTTATCGGCAAGATGTTGCGCGACGGCGCGGCGTTCAAGGCCGACTGTGTGATTCCGTCGTTCACCAACCCGAACAACCTGTCGATCGTCTGCGGCGTGCCGCCTTCCGTGCATGGCATTTGCGGCAACTACTTCTGGGACCCGCAGGCCAACGAAGGCAAGGGCGCGGAAGTGATGATGAACGATCCCGCTTATCTGCGCGCGCCGACGTTGCTCGCGGCTGCCTCCGATGCGGGCGCGGCTGTCGCCGTCGTCACGGCTAAAGACAAGCTGCGCCGCCTGCTCGGCAACAAGATGAAGGGCATCTGCTTCTCGGCGGAAAAGTCCGACAAGGTGACGCTCGAAGAAAACGGCATCGAAGAAGTGCTCGGCCTGGTTGGTTTGCCCGTGCCCGATGTGTACAGCGCGGGGTTGTCCGAATTCGTGTTCGCAGCGGGCGTGCGGCTCGCGCAGACGCGCAAGCTCGACCTGATGTATCTGTCGACCACCGACTACATCCAGCACAAATGGGCGCCCGGCACGGAAGGCGCGAACGCGTTCTACGCAATGATGGACGGCTATCTGGCGCAGCTCGACGCGCTCGGCTGGGTGATCGGTCTCACCGCCGACCACGGCATGAACGCGAAGCACGATCCGCAGACGGGCGAGCCGAACGTGATCTATCTGCAGGACGTGATGGACGAATGGCTCGGCGCGCGCGCGGCCCGCGTGATTCTGCCGATCACCGATCCCTATGTGGTGCATCACGGCGCGCTCGGTTCGTTCGCGACGATCTATCTGCCGTCCGACGCAAACGCGCGCCAGGTGATCGAACGGCTTGGTGGCTTGAAGGACATCGAAGTCGTGCTCGACAACCAGGCGGCGTGCGAGCGCTTCGAGTTGCCGAACGACCGCGTGGGCGACATAGTCGTCGTCAGCAAAAAGAATACGGCGCTCGGCACGCGCCGCGATGAACATGACCTGTCGGGGTTGACGGTGCCGCTGCGCTCGCACGGCGGCGTCTCGGAACAGGTGGTGCCGCTGATCTTCAATCGACGCATCGACGAAACACGCGTCGCGGGCAAGCGCCTGCGCAATTTCGACGTGTTCGACCTTGCGTTAAACCATGTGGCGGCCTCATGAACGCAATCCTGCAGTCCAACGACCATCCGGCGTTTCGTGCGGAAGCGCTGCGTCTGAAGGGCGAGCGCGCAGCCCGCGCACGTACGCTCGATGTGTTCGATCCGTACTCGGGCATGCGCGTCGGCACGGTGCCGATGGCGAGCGTCGACGATGTGCGCGCGGCTTTCGAATACGCGGGCGCTTATCAGGCGAAACTTACGCGTTACGAGCGCTCGCAGATTCTCGAGCGCGCGGGCATCTTGCTGCGTGAGCGGCTCGAAGCGGCGTCGGATCTGATCTCGCTCGAATCGGGGTTGTCGAAGCAGGACTCGCGCTATGAAATCGGGCGTGTGGCTGACGTGTTGAAGTTCGCATCGATTGAAACCTTGCGCGACGACGGCCAGAGCTTCTCGTGCGATCTGACGCCGCACGGCAAGAAGCGGCGCGTGTTCACGCAACGCGATCCGCTCGCGGGCGTGATCGTTGCAATCACGCCGTTCAATCACCCGATGAACCAGGTCGCGCACAAGATCGCGCCTTCCATCGCGACGAATAATCGCGTGATTCTGAAGCCGTCGGAGAAGGTGCCGCTGTCGGCCTATTTTCTCGCTGATGTTCTGTATGAAGCTGGTCTGCCCGCGCCGATGCTGCAGGTGCTCACAGGCGACCCGCGCGAAATCGCCGATGAACTGATCACCAATCCGCTCGCGGAACTCGTCACGTTTACGGGCGGCGTGGCGATCGGCAAGCATATCGCCGAGCGCGCGGGCTACCGGCGCGTCGTACTGGAACTCGGCGGCAACGATCCGTTGATCGTGCTCGAAGACGCGGATATCGAGCGCGCGGCTACGCTGGCCGTGCAGGGTTCGTACAAGAACTCGGGGCAGCGCTGCACGGCCGTCAAGCGGATCATCGTGCAGAAGAGCATCGCTGCGCGCTTTACGGAACTGGTCGTCGAGAAGACGCGCGAATGGACGTACGGCGATCCGTTCGATACGTCGAACCAGATGGGCACCGTCATCGATGCCGACGCGGCGCGGCTGTTCGAAGCACGCGTGAACGAAGCCGTCACGCAGGGCGCGCGCCTGTTGACGGGCAACCAGCGCAAGGGCGCGCTGTATGCGCCGACGGTGGTCGATCAGGTCGATCCGTCGATGACGCTGATTCGCGAGGAAACGTTCGGCCCCGTCTCGCCGATCATCACCTTCGACACGATCGAAGACGCGATCCGCATCAGCAATGGCACGCCGTTCGGTTTGTCGTGCGGGCTATGCACGAACCGGCAGGATGTGATTCCGCGCTTTATCAACGAACTGCGCGTCGGCACGGTGAACGTGTGGGAAGTGCCGGGGTATCGCGTCGAGCTGACGCCGTTCGGTGGCATCAAGGATTCGGGGCTCGGATACAAGGAAGGCGTGCAGGAAGCGATGAAGAGCTTCACGAATCTCAAGACCTTTTCTCTTCCGTGGGAGTGATGTTGTGGCATTGAATCTCGACGACATTCGCGGACTGTTCGAAGCGCACGGCCAGCTTGCCTATAGCGGCGAGCCGGTGACGCAGCTCGAGCATGCATTGCAAAGTGGCGCGCTGGCGGAATCGGAAGGCGCTGCTGAAGAACTCGTTGCGGCGGCGTTTCTGCATGACCTCGGGCATCTGCTGAACCGGCAGGGCGAGACGCCGACCGCGCGCGGTATCGACGATCTGCATCAATACTTTGCGCTGCCGTTCTTGCGGCCGGTGCTGCCGGAAGCGGTGCTGGAGCCGATTCGGCTGCACGTCGATGCAAAGCGCTGCCTGTGCGCTATCGATGCGGCGTACTTTGGGAAGTTGTCAGTGGATTCCGTGCGCAGTCTCGAACTGCAAGGCGGCATATTCAGCGACGACGAGGCGCAGGTGTTCCTGAAGAAGCCGTTTGCCGAGGATGCGCTGCGCTTGCGTCGCTGGGATGATCTGGCGAAAGAAGCGAATCGCGCCACGCCGGATCTCGATCACTATCTAAATCTCGTGTCGCGTGTGATGGAGCGGCATGCTGCCGTGTGACTTATATCTGTAGGCAGGCCACGCGTACTTGCCTCATATGTCATGCGTTTTACGCACATCAAAAAACCGCTTGCAACCGCGCAGGCAAGTGTCTAGAATTCCGGTCTTTCGCGCTGCGGCCAACGTGGCGCGAAGGAAACGAGGAAGGCGGGAGAGCCAGTATTGACGGGGCTTTCCGGTGGAGTCAGCGGGTCGGGAAGTTAAAAAACCGGTTGACGAAACGAAAAAGGTTCTTCATAATCTCGTTTCTCTGCTGCTGACGCAGCAACGTGGTGAAAGCAAGGCGCTTCCCGCGAATGTTCTTTAACAATCAACAGCCGATAAGTGTGGGTGCTCGATGGCGGCGCACGGTGATCTTCGGGTCACCGAATAGCGAAAGTAATCGAGTCTCACACAGAAGTAATTGAGGAAGGTTCGAGTAATCGAAACTTTCGTCAGTGATTTTGAGTGAGCGACCGGTTCTTAACGGAACCGAAAAACAGTAACAGGTTTGAACTGAAGAGTTTGATCCTGGCTCAGATTGAACGCTGGCG